>JAFGVN010000142.1 GCA_016937975.1 Clostridia bacterium | reverse complement strand
AAAAAGTAAGGTACTCGTGCTTTTATTTTGTCTATTATTATTGAATTTTCAATGTTCACAAGCACTTATTCAAGTGCGAAGTTTGAGATAATAATATGATGATTGATCCTTATAAGATAGTAATGTTTGTGCATCTCCAAAGACCTTATAATATGACGCATCTTCGTCAACTACTTCACCTGTGACAATATAATTGTTACCATCTCCATAATCCAACTGCTTTAGAAGATTTGAAGATTCAGCTTCCAAAGATTCAACTCTATCTTCAAGTTTTTCAATTTCAGCTTCAACACTTATAAGGTTTTCACTCTTATCAGGCATAACATAACTAATCTCAGGTTTTACCCATACCCGTTCTGACCAAGTGCCTACAGCACTTACATCTTCATTTACATTATCAGAAACACTTTGATAATTAAATGGTTGATCTGAGAAATTATCAATTATTTTGTTTAAAATAACTAGACTTTGCTCCAAGGTTGCATTCCCTTTAGGTGCAGACATATCATTACCAACACCACTAATAATACCATTTTGCTTAGCAAGATACATAGACTCTTTAGCCCATGAACTTATTTGATCATCATCTTTAAAGGTATAACCCTCGTTGGCTTCCAAAGTTAAATTTCCAAGTGTTAATGTTTTAATAATCATTGTTGCAAACTGTTCTCTACTCAATAATGCTTCTGGTCCAAATTTTTGTTCACCAATACCAGAGGTTATACCAACTGTTGCACCTTTATATGCCCAAATATCATCTGTATCAATAAACTTAATAGTAGGATCTATTTCTATCTCCTTCCCGCTCAAGTTTTCAAATAATTTTGCTGCAAAGTAAATAAACTCTAAACGAGTAATTGGTTCTTTAAAATTCTTGAATCTCTCTTGGTCAAAAACATCTAGTTTCTCTAAATCTTTTACATCACTTACAGCCCATGAAGAAATATTCCCATCTATCACAGGGGACTCAGTAACAACTGAAGAAGTATTACTATCCTCTGTTTCTTCTATTACTTTATCAGTTGATTTATCTTCTTCACTAGCAGCATCAACATCGTTTGAGTCCGTCTTCGAGTCTAATTTTTCATACCCGATTTCATATGCTCTCAGTATTATTGGGTCAGATATAAAGTCCAAATTATTGTTTATTTCGAATTCTTTCCAGTCCGAGACTTCATATAAGCCCAATGATTTGTCATACGGTTCTACACTAATTCTATATTTGCCTGCTTTAAGATTCCCAACCTTAAAACCATTTGAATAAGTCATACCATTTGTGACCTGATTCCAACCTACGCCATCAAAACGCTCAATAACATAAAGTAAATCACCTATGACTTGAGCGGTATCGTTTAACAAAACTTTACCATTAAATTGAACTTTATTTATAATAAATGGTTTCACATTACTAATAAGTTTACCTTCTTTAAATTCTAAAAGCTGACTATCACTTGAAAATGCTGCAGTCTCTTCGTTAGATACTTCCACTCTAAGAAGATATATTCGGTCTTTAATTATTTCTGAAGGTATTCTTATTATTAAATCATCACTTAAGGGATATGCCTTGCCAGAATAATCTGTCTGGTCATAAAAAGCAACCCTAATTTCACCTTCTATTATTACACCTTCAGGTATAATAACTTCTCCAATCTCAATTACATCAGTAGCAAAAACATTGGATGATGTTATTATAAAAAGTACAATTACAAGCAATATTTTTCTCATATTCTATTCTCCTCTATTTTTAAATACATTTTCTTTTTTTTAAACTATTCTTCATTGTAAAAGAACAATGAATGGATCAAATCTGCCATTTCTAATCTTTTAATATTTAAAACACCATTTGAGAATGAATCCTCTATAAAACCCATCTCTACTAAATACGATACATACTTCAAAGCATAAAAGTCTGTATTATCATATGCCTGTACTTGAGCATTATTTTCAACACTTTTAAATAATTCTAAAGCTTTTGAAATAAGAATGATTGCATCATTACGCTTTATATATGCATCAGGATTGTATGTTGATGAACTCGTACCTGAAACTAATTCTAACTCTCTTGCTACCATAATATAGTGATATGCCCAATGTTCTTCTGAAACATCATCAAATACTTTAGTTTCAGAATAATCTGCACTAAGACCAAGTGACCTTACTAATAATGTTGCTACCTCAGCTCTAGTTAAATTTCCATCAGGATCAAACATATCATTTCCTTTGCCACTGATGATTCCCTTTGCAGCAAGTGCTAGTACTTTTTTATCATTAGTATCATTAAACTTAACCAAGTTCTCTTTTATGAAATACTTGGAGAAATGAGTTGTCATAAACTTTACATGGCCATCACTGTAAATCCCTTTCATGTTTTCTAACTTACCGCTTTCATCGATATAGTATGCTGTTACAAAGTCAGGATTTTCATTAGGTTTCAATTTGTACGGAATTGTGATTGTAAGAGGTTTTGAAAATGTTGATATAACCATGCCATCATTATACAAATGAAAATCATATACAACGGCATCACCAATAGTCACGTTTTGCTCTGTTGTTAATTGTATTTCAGTTGATACATTAACCGTTACTTTTGAAAATTGATCAATAACTTCAAGAGGAATCAAAATATCCGCAACTTCTGATTCAACAAGCACTCTATCTACTTCATTTATGAGCGGTTCAATCTTGAATATCGCCTCAACTTTGTTGTCATCATAAACCATTTGAACATTTGCTATCCTATTTTCGACTGTTGGTTTAACAGTGTCTGATTCAGTAATAGTTGGCGGTATCACCACAACAGGTGTAACTCGTCCTCCACCATTTGAACTTCCAGTGCTTGGAGGGATATTAATAGAGGGCTCTTCCACAACAACTTTCCTTACTTTCGAATCAAATAATCCTTCAGAATCACTAGAAGTATAACGAATGCTATATATCCCTACAACATTAGTGTTTACAGTATCACCAGATATAACGATTTCCAAGTTTCCTTCTTCTGGATCATTTGCTACAGCACCCAGTTCATTATAATTCTCTCCCTTGACGATCGTCACATCACCCCCATTTAAAGATACAGTTGGGGCTTGGTTTTCTTCTACAACTACATTTCTTACCACAACAGAAGTATTTTCATTTGAATCTGTTGATAAATAGCTGATTGTATAACTACCAGCAATTTTTGTATCTATGTCACCACCTACAACTACAATTGAATCAGAAAGATTACCATCTTCAACGTCAAAAGACGTTGCACCAGGATCTACAAAATTTTCCCCATGCATTAAGTTAATATTTACTGCACCATTTAAAACGATTTGTGGAAAATTTCCTCTAACAACATTGACTGCTCTATTTTTTACATCTGAGTTACCGTGTGAATCTGTCACACTGTAATTAATTGTGTATGTTGAAACAGATGATGTATCTACAATATCACCACTGATTATAATAGTATCACTTATATCTCCATCTTCAACATCCATCGCAGTTGCAAATAACTCATTGTAATCTTCTCCTATTAATATTTCTACAACTTGATTACCATTTAATGAAATGACAGGTGCGTTTCCTGTGCTTACATTAACAGTTCTGGTAACAGAATCTGTTAGTCCTTTTGAATCTGTAACTAAGTAATTTATTAAGTAAGAACCTACGATGTTTGTATCAACCAGATCACCACTTATAACGATATTGCTTGTTAAATCCCCATCTTCAAAATCATTAGCAGTAGCGCTTAACTCAATATAACTATCACCAATTAATAAATTTATTTCTTCATCACCATTTAAAGCTATAACTGGTGGTGTATTTGGCTGTAAAGTATTTATAGAATACGACCATGTTGTAGTACTCTCAACATTTGCATAAACAGGTGTAATTACTATATAATTATCGGATTCATTTAATACAATTTCGTGTGTCCCTTCGTTGAACTTATAAGCAGCAACCTCAGCAAAACCTACAACAGAGGGTTCAATATTTGAAAAAGAAACTTCCTTAACTAAGTACTTCACATTCTCATCTTCAGGCGAATCTAAAATAAGTTCAATTTGATTACTACCTGCATGAATATATTTTACAGAAGGCATTCTTGATTTTAGGTATATATCCATCATGCTACTTTCAGACAAAATTATCGGCCAACCGCCATTATTGTATAAATCTGAACCTAAAGTAAAATCCAGAAGATCAACTAAAAAATCACGTTCTGAAGAGGAATTTTCCTCAATTCCAATTTGGCTTAAAATGGAACTATAACCATTGTTGACATCGTTTAAAATATTTTTCATAGTTGATAATCCACCATAATTATCAAATATAAAACGACTTAAATACATTTCTTCAGCATAATTATGAATATCTAAATCAACATTATCATGATTTAACCGATATAAATATTCCTGATTCCTTGTTGTACCTTGATTTGGTACATAGTAATATTGAGCCCAAACCGACATTAACTCATTCACAAAAGTTGTTTCATCCACATCTATAGGTTTATGGATCAGGTGTTGAATCTCATGAATCATAGTTCCAACACATCCTTCAATCATATAGCCAGAGTTTGGTTCTAAATAGACATCATTGATTTCCAAAATATCTTCACCATTTCTTTCAGGATGTGTGTAAGAAACCAATCCCATAACACCCATATCATGAAATAGAATATAAAATTTATTATTTGAGTTCATATCTCTTACCGGTCCAAGATCCGATGTCTCTTGTACCAATAGAGGTTCAAACAGGGTAATAATTTGATCCATTCTCTCTTTTTTCTCGCTATTTTCTTCAAGAGAAAGATCTTCCTTTGTATATATTGTAAATGTTACCGTATCATAGTATTTATAAAAATCAATGACACCCTCATCTTTAACATCAAAACTATCTGCAATTTCATCCGCAAATACTAATGTTTGAAGCAAAATGATACTTATTGTAATTGCCATCAGTTGCTTTAAATATTTGTTGAACACACTACTCACCTCTATCTCATATTAAATTTTAATTATTATTTCAGGATTTTTAGCTCTCAGACAGTTTATTAAATCTTCTACATCAGAGTTATTGCCTTTGATTAAGATCTTATGATCACCTTTTACCGTTTTAATAATCAAAACTGTTCTAATTCCAAAGTACAAGAATATTGCAACACCTAAAAATCCTAAAGGATTTACAAATCCAATTAGGAAACTCATCACAATCCAAAAGATATCGTACCAATAAATAGTTTTTTTGCTAATTATTCTATTAATATTCTCAACTGTAATTTCAGTCTCAAGCTCTTTTGTCTTTCTAAATGGTCTAGTTAACTTTTCGAATAGCTTTACTTTGTTATCGTGTATTTCTATCGTTGTTCTTCTGATTTTACGACTCAGACCCTTTCCAAGATTATCATATTCAAACTGATATGTTGCTATCCCTTCTTCTGATACCATTAGGTTTGATTTCATTTTATTATTGAACATTGGTCCTCCCTTTCTAATATCGACACAAAAACTATTGAACTGTGTAACACTTCTCTTCATATACTTACTTTATTTTATCAAAATGGTACTAAGTAAACTTTTGCAATTTGCATAAAAATAGAACACGGCGACCGTGTTCTTAAACTATTTCAAATTATTATAGGAATAACCAATTACATTGTATTCAGAATCCATTATGAAGCTCAAATATCCATATTGAACATCTGCATATCCTGTATTTAAGCCAAATTCATCATTATATCTTGAAATCCCAGATGTAAAATTTTGTGCATCATCCATATAATATCTTATAACACCATCACTCAAATTTTCTTGTAATTGATATATATGAAGATATTCAAAGGATTGTAGCACTTCAGGCAATCCTTCACGGTCTATAGCAACGTTTACCATGTTTCCCATGTCCGTTAATGTAACATATTCTGAAATATTTTGTGGGATCAAATCTTGCTTATCATTTTGGATACTCTCATCATTCAAAGAACTATTCGCACTTGGTGTGAAATCATCTAGATTATAATAGTAGTAGCCAAGACATTCATAATCTTCATTCATAATAAGTAAAATATATCCTTTATTATTCCAGTCTAAGTCTATTTTATAACCATCACCCACTTCATATGCAAGAACATTTGTTTTAAAAATCACTGAGGTATAAATTGCTTCTTTAATAGTTGAATCAGATTCCATTTCTTTTGTAGGTATTACCGAAAAATAAGTAAACATCTTTTGTTCTGACCTTAACTTTGCTTCATCTAAATCAAAAGTAAAAACATTTTTAGACTCATGAACAATTAAAGCCTCTCCAATTGGGTTCATATCCAAAATCACATTTTCTACAGAAGCGTAATGAGTTTCCTCTATTATCTCAGCACTATCATCTTCAACTAAATCTTCTTTATCATTTTTTTCAGGGTCATCTACTACTTCATCAATGGCATTATGGGTAGAAGTTATTAATACTTCATCACCTGCATCTTGACTTTGATTCTCTGATTTATTATTTTCTTGCTCCATTTCTTCTATGTATTCATTCCTATCATAAAGCTCATATTCATTTAAGGCTATGATATTACCGAAACGCTCTTCGTCCAGAACCGGTAACAGGTCTTTTTCTAGACTAAATTTACTGTCTGATTCAAATACTGAATCACTTTCATCTTGTTCACGAATTGATTCAGACATCAAAGAATTAACTTGTTGAGAGAGTAGAAAATAAACGCCTATGGTACTCATTGAAAGAATTAAAGTTAAATAAATTATAGGATTCGTTAAAGGTCTCGTAGTTTTCTTCATAGCATAATCCAGTTTAGTGATTGACTGATACCTTTTGCGAGGATTAAACCTTGTACACTTCACTATAATTTTCCGCCATTTCAATGGAACATTCTTTAAATATTTTCTTTCAATATCTGCAATTGGTTTATAACCTGTTAATGCAAAATATAATGTGGTGCCAATAGTATAAATATCAGACCTTTCATCAGATTGGTTAAATCCATATTGTTCTGGTGAAGCATAACCATGAGTTCCTACATAAAATGTATCTGATGTATTCTCATGTTTAATAAGTCTACAGGTTTCAGGATCAATCAGTACAAACTCATTTGTCGGCGTGAGAATTATATTTTCAGGTTTTAAATCCCTATATATAATAGGCGTTGCTTGATTAATATGTAGATCTTTAAAAACACTACATATAGTTTCAACGAACTTATCCAGCATTCTATTTTTTAAAGGACCGTTTTTTAAAATATAGTCACTTAAATTTTCTCCCTCTATAAACTGCTTGATAATGTAATAATAATTTTCACTTTCGACAGTTTCAATGATAGGAACTATATGAGTGCTATTAAGTAACTTCAACCCGTTGAAATTAAAAGTCAAATCCTTTTGCTTCTTGATGCATTTTAAAGTGTATATGAGATCATTTTTATTATTACTAATCAAATAGATTTCACTATTCCTCCCCTTATGTGTTAAGGATACTAAATCATAATCATTCATTAATCGTTTTCCGACATCCGAATGTTGAAGATCATATTCGACACTCTCATAAAATTCGTTTATAGACATACTATTCCTCCATTTATTGTCTATAAATAGTATACATGTTACAATTTTATTAAACAATAAAGGAGACAAAATGACCAATAATAATTCTACTTCATATTTAAATAACTTATTGAATAATACAACCAATATAAAATCATTCATAAATGATAACTATGAAAATTTCGAATCAACACCTTTTCATATTGCATTTTCTAATATTATTGACAAGAAAGAGCTTGTTTTTTCAGAGATATTAAGGGCATCTAACGTCGCAGAATCTACTGGTTATCAATTACGAGAAGGTAGAAGAAATCCATCTAGAGATAAAGTTTTACAACTTTGTATTGGAGCAAATTTGTCATTGGAAGAATCTAATTACCTTCTAAAATGCGCCGGTAAATCATCACTTTACGTCAAAGACATAAGAGATGCAATACTCATTTACTGTATCAATCATTCTATAAGCTTCATTGATGTTAACATTATGCTAGAGAATGAATCATTGCCTTTTCTTGGAAAATTGTAAATACTTTCAATAATATAAAATGTCATCATAATACATTTTCCTTATAGTTAGAGTTCATAAAATGAAGTTTATCAATTCTAGAAATCCTTTAACTCAATTACTTTCTATTAACGAGACTTAGCAGGATACTAATACCTTTTCTATATCTTAATAATGATTTATTTCAATACTAATTAAAAATAAAATTTTAGTTCAACCAAAAAAGGGATCAAATCTTATGTTTCATAATTTTGATCCCTTTTTACAAAGTAATTGTTAATGTAATTTATTATTATTACTGTTATTAAGCCTTTCAAGAAATGTAACCTTTCAACCACTCTGGTAAAAATTCACTATCCACTGCCCATGATTCCTCTCGACTCTCGTCTTCTTGCCAACAGTTTTCATTGCCATCAAAAAACTTTTGTCTATGACACTTGTACTTGACAACTTCATTACCTTCTAATCTATATTCATTCCAGTAATAATTTTGCTTACCATACCCACTCCACTCATTTGTTTTATAAATTGTCATTTTACCCTCTTTCATTATTTTTCCATTATTATTTTCCATTCCACCTAAAGGTCTAATTAAATATTACAACACTAAATCCAATTTCTTAAAGATACTTTCTAGAGATATACAAAGTGGTTCACTTTGAGCAAACACTTCTCTAATCGGTTTTACTATTTTATCAAAGGCTTCTTCACTGTTAGACACTTGATATATTTTTACTGTATTTAAAGCATCACTCAATGCATCATGTTGATTTCCTTGGAAATCTAAATCCAATATTTCAACAGCTTTACCCAATGAAAGTATTTTTTTAAAGCCAAATATTTCGGAAAACATGATCTGATAATCAACCCATTTATCAAGAAAATTTTGATTTAATAAATGATCTAACTGTTTAAGACTTGCTTCTTTTTTCAGTTGTTCAATATCATGTTTACTCCATGCATAAATTTCATAATATTCATTACTCGAAATATCTTCACACCATTTGATAAATCTATTAAGCGCAACTTCAAAGTTATTATCTTTATGTACCACTTCTGATGAAATGCCAGTAAGTTTATAAATATAGCGACTAATATGATCATTATACTCAGGATTAACATATGTCTTAAACTCACTAACGATTTCATCTTGATCATTCAATGCTACTGCTCCAATTTCAATTATCTCATCCTTACAGATTTTTCTTTCTAAAATATATTTTTTAGAAATTGGATTCATCTCCAAATCAATAAAAATCTTCATCATGTCCTCCTTTCACATATTTTGTGAAGACTTTTTTAACTTATTCTCTTTTGCTTTTTTGATGATGCGTATGTCATCATGATAAGTAAAATATCATCTATTGGTCCAGGAATAGGATCTGGTAAAATCACCCACAAAGTCACCAATACCAACATTAATAATCTGATTGATTTATTCATAATACTCCTCCTTTCGTTTTTCTTTTTACTGTCATTCTTTATACATTTAGTATATCAATCTATATATAGGAATACCATGTCTCGAAAATGCTAATTTCGTTGAATATAGCTCATTTTTGAACTATAATTAAAGAAAGAAGAAAGGGGCTCTTATGTTTGATTCATACAATATATTTCAACAAGCAAGACTTGATTATAACAATAAACAAGATCAACGCGACAAAAGGATTAGTCAGGAAAAAGCAGCAGAATTAGCAGATACCAGCTTATCAACAATAAAACGATTAGAAGCTAACGAAGAGAATGCTAATCCTTCCTTAGCACTTAAGTTAGCTGAAGTTTATAACTGTTCAAAACTTACGAGAGCGTACTGTTCTGGTCACTGTGATATTGGAAAATACTATAATCGAACAGTTGGTTCAGGATTTCAACCCGAATCACTCTTCGAGGCCGGTTATGGTCTAATCAACGCTAATAAAGAACTTAACTTCTTCAAAGAAGAGTTATTTGATATATTAGCAGATGGTAAAGTAACACCTGATGAAGTAGAACGTTTAAGAGATATTATGCATAACTTAGATAATGTTCAACATATTGTAGATGTGATCAAGGATATGATCAACGAAAAAGTACATATAAAATAAATCGATATCAAATAAGCCTCTGGATTTAACCAGAGGCTTTCGTAACGTTTATGACATTAATAAATTAAATATAATTTAATATAGCAATATTATCGCTATCAATCTTTTTGAAACAATCTCAATAAACAAGACTATAGATCCATCTTTATACCATAGTTTTTTAGCCACTCACGACGTTTTTCATAATCAGGCATAATACGTTCAACTAAAGACCAAAATGCCTTTGAATGATCCATTATTAGCATGTGAGACATCTCATGAACAACTATGTAATCCAGCACCCATGACGGTGCCATTGTACAACGCCAGTTGAACAATAATTCTCTCTTAGATGTGCAACTTGCCCATCGTTTCTTTTGTTCTTTCACTTTTATTGCACTTGGTTTAACTTCAAAATATTTTTGATAATATGACACACGTTCTAGAACTTTTTCAAGAGTCTTTTGCCTATACCAGTCTTCCATCGAGGCTTTTAACTTGATCTGATCACGTGTTGGTGTATATATGATGAACTTTCCCTGAAATAGTTTCGTTATTGGTTTTCTAAGTGAATCATCATCCATAATATACAAAGTATAGTTCCGACCAAGATAAAGAAATGATTCTCCATTTACATATTCACGGTCAATATGCCTAGTCTGGATTTCTCGTATTTCATACAATTTCTGTACAATCCATTTAGCCTTCAGTTTAACATGCTTCAACAAGACATCATCAGCTATACCTTCAGGGGCAACGACAGTTACAAGGTCAGGTGGTTCGACACCAATTTCTATTGTTTTTCGTTTACGGTAAGTCACATCAAACTTAATGACCTTAGTACCATATGTTATTTCCATTCTTTCACCTTAACAATCTATTTATTGGAGATTAACAATTTGACGATCCAATCTATACTCCTCCAGCAAATGTAGATTCTTTTTTGATATATTCAATCCCCATTCAGGCACACTTTTCTTACCAATGTAATCTCTATTCCTAAAAAGATCATTTTCAACTATCCAAGCTCCTGATGGTATCAAATAAATATTTGGACTTTCATCTTCATTTAGCAAAACTAAAACCATATATAAATTTGAATTATCAATAGAGAACTTTGATTTCTTAGCAAACACATAACTTGTTCGATCTAAACGAGCAGCCTTTACTTGTATTTCATAGTACAAACCATCTCTTACCTTAACAATGAAATCAATACCATGATCATCAATTTCTGATGTAAATACATCGAACCCATATGTTGTAAACTCCATTTTTGCATAGTACTCTGAATACTGGCCAACTTGAAGGTAATCCAGCTTTGACCATTTATAACTTGGCATACTTAACCTACCCTTCATCATTTGTAGCAAAATGTCTCTTAGCTAACTCAAGAAGCGGGTTCACCAATTGCTTCAGCTTTTGATAACCAAAGTTATAGTACTTAGTAGTCATGATTGAGTTCTGAATTGCTTTCTCAAGCTGATCGGCCTTAGCCTTATTAACTTCAAACCCATCTAAGCGGTTTTCTTTAATGGATTTAACCACATCATAAGTCATATCCTTATAGAGGTTAACATCTGAATCCGACAGGTATTCAGCAGGTGTTTCAGCAACCATGTCCGATTGAACTTCTTCTCCAAGTATTTCTTTGATTTTAAGATAGAAAGCATAATCCTTCCTAGAATCAAAACCTAACTTAGAAGCTTCATCTTCTTCACTGTGAGCCATCTCCTTATCAATGAACTCTTTAAGCTTAGCCCTTCTTTCTTCCCAACTGAGCTTAGTTTCATCGAGTATTTGCTGCAATTTTTCTAGTAGTGACGTATAGTGAACAGGATTATCTTCCATGTTAACATTAATGGCATGTCTAATAGCGTGTTCCATACTAGACGCAACAGCTTCATCAGACTTCAAAGTGTCCATTTTTTCATTAAAGTCAGTATCTAATAAGGATATAGGACGTATCCACTGGTAAACTCCTTTGGCCTTTAAATGCTCTGATATGATAGCTCTAGCTTTCTCACCACAGTCAGCAATATCAACAGTCTTTTCAGGCTCAAATCTAGCCTTAGCACCAGCACGCACATAAGCCATCCACTTAAGGTCATTCAAATCATCTTTGGTTACATGATTAGGCATTAATGCTTCTAGTGCTGTTGCATAACGTTTATAAGCCATTTCAAACTCAGCTCGTTTGTTCTCTGGTTCAATGACACGCATTACAGCATCTAGATCAGAACGATCAACACCTGTAAACATTCTTAGAACAGCCTCTTTATAGTCTTGCATTCTTCCATAGAGGTCATTCAGGTCTTCCATTTGACCTTCAATATCTGATTTATCAAAGACTTCAAGGGCTTCTTCTAGATTGTTTGAAATACCATAGTAGTCAACGATAAAACCATAAGGTTTAGCTGCTGTATGCTTTACAACTTCTCCATGTTCATTAATTTCTTCTGTCTCTCTCACATAGGTACGGTTGGTTCTAGCAATAGCCTGAAGCAATGTATGCTCTCTGAGTGGTCTGTCTAAGTACATAACCTGTTCTATAGGTGCATCAAATCCAGTCAACAGCATGTCTTTAACAATAATGAAGCTTAAACGATCTTCCTCAATAGTCATCTTAAACCGGTCAATGATCTTATCCTGTTCAGGCTTCGTTGTACGATGAGCCTTTAGATAAGGTTGCTCGTTATTTTCACAACTGTATATAACTTTAGCCTCAAGTGGCTCCTCAAAGAAGTCTGCCATATGTTTATTGATTGCATCATAATACTTAACACAAGCACGACGGCTGACACAGACTAATTGAGCCTTGAATCCATTGGGGTAAATGTTGTCCTTGTAATGCTGTAGAATGTCTCTAGCAATTTCATCTACACGCTCATCAGCTTCTGCAATGGCTTGTTTATTAGCATACTTTTGTTTAATGGCTTCTCGTTCTTCCTCTGAGTATTCAGAGAAGGTTTCAGAGAATACATCCTCAAGGGTATCTACTTTAATCTGAAGTTCTGGTTTACGACCTTCATAGAGGATACCAACAGTAGCACCATCCTCAACAGCTTCAGACAAGGTATATTGATCGATCTTCTTACCGAAGGTACGATAGGTGTCCTTATCATCTTTTTCAATTGGTGTACCTGTAAAGCCTATGAATGCAGCATTAGGTAATGCCATTCGCATGTTCTGTGCTAGTGATGAATACTGTGAACGATGAGCTTCATCCGTCATGACAATGATATTAGACTTGTTCGACAGAACTTCAATATCTTCTTCAAAGTACAAACCACCATTTTGATGATCGTCCTCAAATATCACCTTGTCAGACTTCTCACTTTGGAACTTGTGTATGGTCGTCATAATGATCTTTGGTTGTGCTTTAGCAAGTAAAGCTTTCATAGTTTTAACAGATGTTGCACGGACCAATAGTTTGTCTTCTTCTTTGGCTGCCAGCGTTAGCTCAGGGAACACACGACAGAAGGTATCATAGATCTGTTTATCTAAATCTATACGGTCTGTTATTACTACAATGGTAGAATCCTTCAGCGACTCCATACGGCGAATCATACGAGCCAGCATCACCATCGACAGGGATTTACCACTACCCTGAGTTGCCCATATTACGCCACCACGCTCCAAAGGTGTTTTACCTGACTCAATCCTTGCAAGTGCTTTATTCACCGCTCTAAATTGCTGATACCTTGCTACCTTTTTGATCTTCTTACCACCATCTTCTTCAAAGAGAATAAAGTGCTGCATGATCTTTAGTAGATTCTCTTTCTCCAAGATCCCTTGTATGAATAAGTTCTGACCATTGTTCTTAACATCTTCAATATCTGACTTCTTAAATGGATATGGATCTTTCCACTCTAAGTAATGATTATACTTAGAAGAGATAGTACCCACATAACCATGATACTTGTTGAAGATTCCTGTAATAAAGTTGGTATGGAAGAGCTTATCAATTCCCTCATCATCAATAGCACCACGAAGGTTCATGTAACGACGAAGTTGTTCATAGCCATCTTTTTTTCCTAACTTTACATTGGACTCCATCTCTTTGAAGGGTGATTTACACTCTATCACAACAACTGGAATACCATTCACATAAATAATCAGATCAGGTATACAGGTCTCGTTAACACCCTTGATCTTCATCTGTGATACAACATGAAATGTGTTGTTATTCATGTTTTCAAAGTCAATATACTTTACAGTATGATGTTTCTTCTTACCTGATGCATCAGCTTGTTCGATGGAGTAATTTAAATTAACGATAATCTTGTAGATATTCTCGTTGATTTCATTAAGAGAAGTACCATGTTGTGAGCCATTTGCAAGGACATCAACAGCCTTACTTAAGCTAGATTCATTCATCCAAGGGTTAAGTGCCTTCAATCTTTCTACTAGGTATTTAGTCAGAATCACATCACGATTAGAAGCTCGATTTCCAGAATCCTTTGTTAGTTCTCTACCATCAAGATAGGTATAACCAAGGTGATCTGTCATATAACCTATAGCTGGTTTTTCAACTAATATATATTCATTTCCTAAATACGACATGTTATCACCTCCCTAAGCAGTGGTTACTTCGATACTTCCGCCTTGTACCCACTCTTCCATATAGTCTAGTAACTCACACATAGGTAGCGTGTCAACTTCTTTTTTTGTAAAACCTTCTTCTTCTCTTTTAACATAAAAATCATCATAGAAGTACATGAAGTTTTCCCATATTTTTGATGCTGAAGGTGGTCTTCTAACACCTACAGTTTCTGAAAACCAATCTCTAACAGCTTTAATCGCCTTTTGTGGTTCATCATTATGTGGTTTTATATCCATACCAGATATATCTGATAAAGCTCTCTTGTAATCATAGTAACTCTTTTCAAGGATTAAACTTCTCTTATTACGATATTTATCATCAGAAGAATATTTCCTACACCCAAAATCAAGTCCCAATTCAAATGGCATGTTTAACCTGTAAAACTCATTCTCTTCAGACGATTGCAATCTTGATAAATCATGAATACTATATTGAGATTCATCTATTAATTTATAAAGTAAGTCAATCCTATTTTCGCCTGAATCCGATGTTTCGAGTGCTAACCTAGGATGATACCCCATTGTTATAACTGTAAATACAATCGGTCTAAGAAGCTTAAAGTACTCCTTATCGTAAGGACAATTAATGAATACATTCTTTTCATATATCACGTAATCACCTACCGTTTCTTTGCCATAGGCGTTTTAGTTGCTTTGACGCTCGCTGTTTTTCTACTCTGTATTGTGCCATCTTTTTTATGTACTACTAGATCAGAGTGGTTTTTATTACTTATTTGTACTCCGAATTTCTGAGCTGACTCCTTTTTATCAAAAGTGCGAGTTGCTCGTTCTGAACCACGTTTTTTGACACTCCACCCACCCTTTGCATTTGGAACAACATGATATGTTGAGTTAGCCATACTAGCACCTCCTAATTATCTATTTTAACTCTTGTTTTACCTGTTAAAAGTTGTTGCATTAGACCCTTTTTCAAATCAACAAATTCTTCCAATTGCTCTTCATACACATTTAATCGTAAATCCACTGAAGACAATATTGTCGAAATCCTATTTTGCTCACCTATTGGTGGTACTGTAATATACAACTTACTTAGATTCTTTTGATTTATCCCTTTTGCAGTGGTACCAGTAGAATGCAACTCTAATTCCTTTTGAAATCTTGGCGACATTAGCAAATACCTTAAATAGTTGTTTGAGATTATCGGTTTAACTTTGAAAGCTACCACTCTTTGACTTAGAATATACTTTCCATTCGTAGGGACTTGAGCAACGTTACCCAAAGGAGCTTCCATTGTCATTAATACGTCACCAAACTCTAAATCAGCATCATTCATCCATTTTTCATGTAGTTCTTCCGACCCATAATAAGTTGGTAATGTTAAATCAACTTTACCCATTTTCACATTATTTGCAGATAGTGCAGGGATATCACCTTCACCCCAATCCATTCCTAACTTTTTAGGAGTTCTACCCCTGTAATCTAGAACCTTGTGAATGCAACCATAAAGCTTCTTAACATCCCACTCAACAGGAATCCGCCCAACTTCACTATCCTTAAACTCTGTATGCCCAATCCCTTCAGTCAACAACTTCTGCATCAGACCTTTTTTCAGTTCTTTCAGGTCTTCGATCATGCGATCGACTTCATCAATATGCCCATCAACCGTTGAGAGGATCTTGGCGATTTTCTTTTGTTCAGGGAGGGGTGGGATAACATGTTTAAAGTCTTTCTGTGTACTAATAGGCACTTGATTTCTAGTTGACTGCCCCATGATTCTTTCGTACTGATGCCTAAACATTTGTGAGTCCATGTAATACATCAAGTATTCGGGCACTAATTTATCCACATTACAACGATAGTATGTTAATGACGTTCCAAGTATTACATAGTCCTCATCAGTTTTTAGATGAGCTACAGGTCCAACCGTAGCATTGTGAGCAAATAGTACATCATTATTAAGTGCTACACCTTTCTTGAATTTAGCAGCTCTATTTTTAGATAGATACTTACTCAATTTAAAATCAACTTTACCATTAACAATACAGTTTGCGCTGATGTATGGCACACCTTCACTAATAAACTCCTCTCGTTTAGGGTATAACTGTCCATGATTTCCATCCAAGTGACCTATGATAATTCCATCTTTTATCATTCTACTCAGTTTCATTACATACCAATCTTTAGGCAAAAGTCCTAACTCTGTTTTAACAAAATCATTTGTCATAAAGGCCCCCTATATCGTCTCAAACCCAAGCTCACGCATGAACTCGTTGATTTGATCTCTAGATGCCTCAAGTCTGCTTTCCCGCTCTGATATACGTCTTGCCACAGCATTGATATCTACAGTTTCTTCTTCCTCAGTGGTATCCACATAACGACTGATATTGAGGTTATAATCGTTGTCACGGATTTCATCAAGAGAAACAACCTCTGCATACTTTTCAATCTTTTCAAAGGCATCATAAGCCTTAACAACAGCAGTAATATCTTCTGGTCTAAGTTTGTTCTTGTTGCCATCTTTTGCAAAGTCATTGCTAGCATCGATAAAGAGTACCTTGCCTTTTCTTTCAGCAGGCT
This sequence comes from Clostridia bacterium, assembly GCA_016937975.1. Lineage (GTDB taxonomy): Bacteria > Bacillota > Clostridia > Peptostreptococcales > Acidaminobacteraceae > JABXKX01. The sequence goes on along the minus strand of JAFGVN010000142.1, from coordinate 51,109 downwards.
TATGCTTGTTTAGCACCAGTACAGCAGCAGGTATACCTGTACCATAGAATAGGTTTTGTGGTAGACCAATAATCGCTTCAAACAGGTCATCTTCCAAGATGCCTTGACGAATACTACCTTCTGCTCCACCACGGAAGAGCAGACCGTGAGGTACAACGGTCGCCATTTTACCCTTGCTGTTAAGCGAGGCAATCATATGTTCTACAAAGGCCAAGTCTCCGTAGGATTGAGGTGGAACGCCATAGCTAAAGCGGTGGTAGGTGTTGTTTTGAGCAAATTCAATTCCCCAGTTCTTCAATGAGAATGGTGGGTTAGCGATGACTTTATCAAAGGTCTTAAGGGTTGCACCTTCTAGATTCTTTGGCTCTCTGATAACATCACCTTTATAGATAATAGCACCACGGGCTTCATGCAGCAACATATTAAGCTTACAGATGGCCCATGTCGATAGGTTAATCTCTTGACCGTAAACTTGAACGTTCTTGTGGTTGCCACCTTGCTTTTTAACATATTCGATGGCATTAATCAGGAAACCACCACTACCTACAGTAGGGTCATAGATGGCATCTGTTTCTGTTGGTTGTAGGACTCTTACCATGAGCTCTTTGATTTCTTCAGGTGTATAAAATTCGCCACCCTTTTTACCACCATCATCAGCAAATTGCTTAAGTAGGTACATATAAGCATCACCCATTATATCAGGCTTCTCAAGACCTTCATTGGACAGGTTCATACTGTCAAAGATCTGTAGCAGCTGGTTAAGCTTGGCATCAGGTACACGCTCTTTATCGTTATAGTTTGCTGTTGTAAGGACACCAACAAGCTCTGAGTTTTTAGGTTCGTCTTCTATGGCATGAAAGGCTTTATCCAGTTCTGGGCCAATATTTAAGTTGAGGTTCTTAAGCTTTTCCCAACGTGCTTGCTTTGGCACAAAGAAGGTATGGTATGAAGATGCATCCTCCAGCATTTCAGTCAAGAATTCTTCAGGTAGGTCCGCTTTCTCGGCTTTGATTTTCTTTTGCTCAAGGTCAAATTGGTCATTCATCCGCTTAAGGAACATCATGCCAAAGATATAGTCCATGTATTGTGCTGAGCTTAGTGATCCCCTGAGTACATTTGCACAATCCCACAGCTTGGTTTCTAATTGTTGTAGTGATAGCTTCATTTCTTTATCTCCTTTTATAAGTGAATAATTTAATGGATATGACAAATGGTCTTAGAAAACTAAAACATGCACTTAATATGTGCTCTCTCCAATTGCTGATTTTGCCAAATCAATTAAATTATCATAGTGTAAAACATTTATCTTATTTGTATCCTTCAGTCTTCTTCGTCTACTGTATGTGAGATCATTGTAATCGTACCTTCGGCCTGCAACAACTACGAAATGAATTCTTGTTGAATCATAAGTGTACAGCTCTGTAGGCAAAGAATCTGCTTCTTTCTTCAATCTATTTAAATACTCTGAAAGGTTAGAATAATTAGCCTGAAGCCAAACGTTCCAATCTTCAACTTGACGAATACCTTTTCTTATAACGTCACCAAACTCACCATCTTGAAGAGTAACAGAACCTTTATTTGATTCTAATTCAACAAATATCAACTCATATCCACCTGAGTTTTTACCTATTAGCAAATAATCAGGTCTATGACTTGAACCTAAAGGAAATTCCTTAAACATATATGCGTTATGATGACCAAAGTTATAACCGCGTAGTATAGAAGCAATCAAATGGTAGTTACCTTGATTTATATAATTCAATATAGTTCTTTCACTAGTAGAACCATCATTCAACAGTAACTCGAACCTATCTATTTGAATCTCTAGTTCTTTAACTTGCTTTAGTCCTTCTATATCTAAGTAGTTATTCGGAAAAAGACCTTTGTGATGTCTAACTGCCTTAGGTAGTTGCTTGAAATTTGTCTTACGTATCCCCATAGGCATGACCTCGCCGTTCTCATCTAATCTAGCTTCGTGATCAAGTTTAGCCCATTCTGCTCTTTCTTCTGGAGTTAACACATTGTAATCTCTCTGAAACAGTCTCATACTTACCTCTCTATATTATCAAGTAAATTCTCATTTATTGTTATATGCGACATTACAGCCACTATTACTATTATAGCGTATATGATTCTCAGATTCCATAAATTACCGATAGGATATCAAAGTAAATGAGCCAACGATTCACCCAACAGCAAGCCGAAGGCTCTTTACTTCAATGATTACATATTGCCATTGCACCCTAATGTCAAATCACCCATGGGTGTAACGATGGTGTAGTAGCCAAATTAACTATATCAAAAATATTGACTCAATTCGACTCAATCAACTAGTTCCTTAACTCAAAAGCACTCAGTAGGCACCATTTGACTCGATTATTAGATTCAACGTATAAATAGAAACACCCATATAGTTAAGACATAACAAAACCGCCAATGCTTTCATTTCAATAGCATTGGCGGTTCTTTATTAGTGACATTTCTAAAAAAATAGACTTGAAAACGAAGGCATAATGCCTAAGTTTTAACATAATTACAGGTCTAAAATAGATCATAATAATGGATACTTTAGTATAAGTTATGACTAAATCAAAATTCAAGTCTGCACTGACTGATCAGTGTAATTTACCTACAAAAATCATAGATATGGATGAAAAATGAATAAATGATAGGCCTACTCACCTATTACAGCACTCATTAAATCAAATGTAAATATATATCATATAAAAGTGATACTTGATGGTATCTCAATTAGGCCTTGATGGCCCATCTCATTTTAGTAGATTTAGCCCGGCTGTTCTTGAAACATTCTTCAGCTGAAGGTCTGATGATCGTTGGTGCTATTTCGCTATAAACACCTTGTCCCAGAAGTCTCTTGAACGATTTCTTAACAAGACGATCCTCTCCTGAATGGAAAGACAATATAGCAACACGTCCACCTGGCGCTAAAGCATTAGGCAATTTTTCCAAGAACTGATAAAGGACTTCGTACTCCTCATTCACATCGATACGCAGTGCTTGAAAAGTACGTTGACACGATTTCTTAACGACTTCTTTTCTATCTTTCTGAGGTATGAAATTCAGTGACTTTTCAATAACCTGTTGAAGTTCTGTCGTTGTGTTGATTTTCTTGCCCATTTTCAATTCAGCAGCAATTGCCATAGAAATCTCATGGGCATAAGGTTCATCAGCATTTTCTATCAACATACCCTCTAACTCAGGTTGGCTGATATTTATTAACCGTTCTGCAGCCGATAGGCCTTTCCTAGGATTCAATCTTAAATCCAAAGGACCTTCAGCCTTATAAGAAAAACCACGGTTAGGATTATCTATCTGCATTGAGGATACACCCAGATCCGCTAAGATAAAGTCAAGGGGACCAGATTCTTCGATTACTTTATCAATATCAGCAAAATTTAGCTGCTTAATTGTGAGAATTTCAGGGCCGTAGCCATTCTTAAGAAGGCGTTCTCTTGTTTTAGGAAGCTCAATCGGATCAATATCCAGAGCATAAAGATGTCCCTCTGACTGTAGGCATTCCAACATCTTAGATGAATGACCACCATAACCCAATGTGGCATCAAGACCTTTCATACCTGGTTTTATCTGAAGAAAATCCAAGATTTCTTCAACACAAATAGATATATGCATGCCAGCAGGTGTTGATCCCTTCTGAATGACTCTTTCAATGGTGTCACTGTATTTCTCAGGGGCGTGTTCTTTGTATTTTTCCTTATAGTTTCTAGGATGTGTCCCTTTGTATCTCACCCGTCTTTTGTGTGGTTTTTCTTCCATTCCGCCCCCCTTATTGATTTACTCGACTGACTTTTCTAAGTCTACCCTTAATAGGCTTGTTCTGAAGTACCTTTAATACCATATCCCCTTTATTATTGAGTATCTCAACATATGTTGATACATCTTGTATACTGATATTACCTATATCATCTTTTGTCATACCTTCTATGTTACAGAGTGTACCTACAATGTCTCCAGCCCGCATCTTAGTCTTCTTACCCGCATTAATATGAAGCTTCAAAATGCCTTTATGGAGCGCTGGATGCTTTTCATGTATAATTACAGATCTTGTGTTGATCTTTTCTTCAAACATACCGATCAACATTTCAACCTCATCTTCTTTGGGAGCACACACACTTCTTAATTCAACACCTGTTAACCTTTCAATATTACCAAGCAGATATTCATCTTCCGAAACAAAAGAGATTGCCTTTCCAAAGTTTTCTTTACGACCTGTACGCCCTATTCTGTGAACATAGATTTCTGCCTCTTCAGGAAGATCATAGTTAATCACAAGAGAGATATTTTCAATATCAATTCCTCTAGCTGCAACGTCTGTCGCAACCAAATATCTGAAGTGGCCTTTTCTAAAGTTGATCATCACGTTTGTTCGTAAATCCTGCTCCATGCCTCCATGCAGTTTTTTCACAGGATAGCCGTTCTTACTCAGTAAATCAAATACAGCATCCACTTCTAATCTTGTGTTACAGAATACAATGCAGCTGTCTGGATTCTCAATTTTAGTAACATCCAGCAAAAGTTTTGCCTTATCTTTTTTTCTAACGTCATACCTGATTTCTTCGATACGGTCTGTTGTCGTTATGTTCTCTAAGTCAACAATTTTGGGATGTTTCATGTATGTATCGCATATTTCTGATACATCTTTAGGCAAAGTAGCAGACAAGAGAGTCATCACAATATCCTTTGGTGCATTATCTAATATCTGATTGATTTGATCAACGAATCCCATATTGAGCATTTCGTCTGCTTCATCAAGAACGATATACTTAATCCTTGACAAGTTCAAAGTCCCTCTTTCGATATGATCATATACCCGACCAGGTGTACCGACCACTATGTGTGTCTTTTCCTTGAGGTTTCTAATTTGATGATGGATCGGCGATTTGCCAAAAACCGTTACCACTTTCATGCGTTTCAACCGACCGATGTTGAACATCTCTTCACCAACTTGTTGTGCAAGTTCTCTCGTCGGTGTCAAGACAAGTACTTGAGGAGTATTTTCATCCCATTCAACGTTTTCGATGATTGGAATGGCAAACGCCGCAGTCTTACCACTGCCTGTTTCAGACTTGATTATCAGATCCTGTTTTCTCAAAATAACAGGTATTGTTCTTTTCTGTACTTCAGTTGGGCTTACATAGCCCATTAACTTCAGTGATTTCAAAATTGAATCACTTAAATTGTATTCTATAAATGCACTCATAACTTCACTTTCTTTCTAACTGTAGATACCGATTATACCACAGATATAAGCATATTACGACTATATCGCTCCTAAACTTTCACCTGCATGAAACAGAAGCCATTAATTTGTCGCTTAACAATACAATAAGTATACCTTATTATTTTAATAATCATCTTTCCTTTAGGCTCTATAAGATAACAGTGTTGTTATTGAAGAAAAAAAAACTGCCCCAAATTAAAGACAGCCTTTAAAATTATTTTAAATAATCATCTGAATGAAAATATGTATTTCATTCTAACTCTTCATCATCCATCTGTTGAAATTCCGCACTTTCTATGCCTCTAATTAAACCACCGCTGATATGATCATAAAGGTTCTCAATCAAGAAATAATGTTTTTTTTCTTCAACCATTAATTTCTTGAAAGTTTTCTTTTCGAGTTCGTCTGTTGAAGCAATCATTTTTTCCTTATAAAATGCAATACTTTCATTTTCAAGCTTCAGTGCATGCACTAACGCATCACCACTTAGCATGGTTTTCACTTGATCGGAACCCTCAAACATCATTTCGAAAACATTTTTTGCCATGTCTAGTACTTTGGATTCATAACCCAACTCTATCTTGTTTTGTAAACTTTTTAGAATATCATAATGAGCTTGTTCTTCTTGCGCCAAAATATTAAATAGTACTTTCACACCATTATTATCAGCAATTTCCATTAGCTCAGTATAGTGTTTTTTTCCATCTAACTCCATTTTCATTGCAAATTCATAAATATCCATTTCATTCTCCTCAACTTTATACAACACTTCAATTTAAACCCTTTCAACTCAGAAATGAAGCCACTATTTTCAAGTCTATTCAGATTCTCTATTGGCATTATTCCCAATAAAATTTGAACTAATCAAGAATCAAACAATCTGCAAATTTTGAGTTGTATCGCAAAGTGATATTGATGTCAGACCAAATGGATGCCTTTCATTTAATCAGATTATTTCTTATGCTAAACTTTGAAATCATCTGCTTGTGAAATATTCAGATGTAACCATTATCCATGCCATCAAATTGTTTCCACATTGTTATTTTGTGGTAATATAGTACATATAACTAGAAAAATCAATCACTTAAACCTATGGAGGTGGATGCATGATCAAACTAACGGATATAAAGAAGACCTATTCCAATGGTGTAACGGCTGTAAAAGATTTGGATATCACCATTGAAAGTGGAAAAATCATTGGCTTTCTTGGTCCAAATGGTGCAGGAAAGACCACCACTTTAAAGATCATTACGGGTATCATCAAACCAGATACTGGCACCATAAATATTAATGGATATAGGATGGATACTCAGGCTATTGAAGCCAAGATGGAAATGGGCTTTGTTTCTGATGATGCAGATGTATTCTTAAGACTTAAAGGCATCGAATACTTGAACTTCATGGCTGATATTTATGGTGTGTCTCAAGAAGATCGTACCTCTCGTATTAAAGATATGTCTATTAGACTTGAAATGGATAAGGCTCTAAAAGATAAGATTCTAGGTTATTCCCACGGTATGAGACAAAAAATTGTCATTATGGGTGCATTGATTCATAACCCAAATGTATGGATTCTAGACGAACCCTTGACAGGACTTGATCCAAAATCAAGTTTTGTTTTGAAACAGATGATGCGTGAACATGCTGACAATGGTAATACAGTATTTTTCTCTACCCATGTTTTAGAAGTTGCTGAAAAAATATGCGATGAAGTTTTTATCATCAACAATGGACAAATCCAGTTCCACGGCAATATGGAATCTTTAAAAGCTGTTCAAAAAAATGATGATTCACTGGAAAACCTATTTTTGGAGATGACACGTGATGCATAAAATTTTAACCTTAACAAAAGTACTCATAAAGAACAATAGTTTTTTCAATTTTAGTAAGAATGAAAAAATCAACAAATGGCTTTCTTTATTCTTTCTGATTTTATTGTTACCGATTTCTTTGTCTATCGTCTTTATGGTAAGTAATTTATATTCCGCTTTAGTTCGTATTGATCAGGAAGGCATTATCCTCGCTTATGGTATTGCCCTGCTCATGATTGTTACGTTCTTCTTTGGTTCCATACAAGCTGTATCGGTTCTGTATTTTAGCAAAGATGCAGAGACCTTGTTACATATGCCCTTTAAACCCTCTGAAATCATATCATCAAAAATGCTTGTCATTTTGCTTTTGGAGTATTTGATCTATATCATGATTTACGTGCCAATGATCATTACCTTTGGCGTAAAAGCTGGCTTTGATTTTATCTTTTATCTCTATGCCTTTTTAATTCTAATAATTCTACCTATTGTTCCACTCGCAATTGGTACAATACTCGTTATGATTATCATGCGATTTTCCAATATCGGAAAAAACAAAGAACGTGTCACCATGTTAAGTGGTGTCGTCATCCTACTCGTAGTTCTTGGATTTAACTTATCCTTGCAAAAGTTAATGATGGCAGGGCAAACAGAAAGTGAACTCGTTGCATTGGTGATGAAGGGACAGAACTCCTTTGTTAATGTCATCGGACGTCTATTCCCCGGTACTTCAAATGCTACGAACGCCTTGATTCAAAGCAATGATTTAAATGGATTGCTTCAACTTGGTATTTTCTTTGTGATTGCATTTCTATCCGTATTCGTATTTTTCTTTCTAGCCAACAAAATTTATTTCAAAGGCTTACTAGGCATCAGTGAAGTGTCAAACGCTGAAGAAGCAATTGCAACAAAGGAATGGTCAAGTATTACCCGTCGTAAAAACCAGATGATTTGTATGATGGAAAAAGAAATAAAGATTCTGTTACGCACCCCAATTTATATGTTAAATAATGTATTGGTCAGTGTACTACTCCCGATTATATTTGTAATCATATTTATTGTTTCACCAAAAAGCGATCCAGACATTGAAGCACTTATGAATCTATTAACCAATAGTACGAAGCTTACGAATATCATTCCTATTTTCTTTGGTGCAGGTGTGTTTCTCGGTGGTATAAATGGGGTTTCAACAACTGCAATTTCAAGAGAAGGAAGTAGTGCCTATGTGATGAAGTATTTGCCTTTTCACCTTGAAAAGCAGATCCTATCAAAAGTATTGGTTGGTGTCGTATTAGGGATAATAAGTCTTATCTTTCTTTCTATTGGTATGATCATGCTTAAGGTTTCAGTACTTAATGTTTTCATAGGTCTGATTTTTGGTATCATTGGCATCCTTTTAATTAATTTCATCGGTATTACCATTGATTTAATCAAACCAAAGCTCATTTGGGACAGTGAAACTCAAGCCGTAAAGCAAAACATGAACCTAGTCGTTTTGATTCTCGTTGCAGCCCTCTTAGGATTTGGACCTGGATATTTGACCATAAAAATGAATTTAAATCTTTTGTTTGTCGTTGGTATATATGGTGTTTTAATGTCGGTTCTTAGTTTCGTCATCTATACTTCAATTTTTAAATGGGCACTAAAAAAATTCTCTGAAATGGATTTGTAATAGAACTTCCTTAATGAGATTATTATCCCTTCACATACAAAAAGAATTAAAAACCTCATTTCAAGTTAGTCTGATTTTGAATGTATGTGAACTGACAAAAACCATACTTTTTTTACCCAATTTCAAGGTATAAAAGTATGGTTATCTTTTTTCTCACATTACATACGTTGCATTAATCTTTCTGGACAACATAAATGATATTCATGCCACAGTCTAAAGTGCCAGGCAGTTTTGTAAATTCTATTTCCTTTTCTACAATAAACTCCCAATATTCTGGATCTTTTCTTGCATTTTCAATAGCTTCATCCCCAGCTTGGGTATATAAACCTGCAGAACTTCGCTCTACAATCTTAACGGGAAGCGTTTCAAATAATGCCTCCATTTCATCACTTCTCATCATATGGACATAATGTTTACTCGGTACTGGGTAATGTTCCTCATCTTGAATGCCAGTTTGAAAAAGCCATTTTGTAGCCTCTATACCAAACTGCTCTTTTTCAGATCTTATACCTTCCAGATAGTATAAAGAAGCTCCTATAAAACTCATAGCGCCTAGTATTAACTTCCCATTTGGTTTTAAAACTCTTAACATTTCTTCAATGGCTTCTTTTTCTTTGTCTAATAGATAATTGATGACACCACCTATGCAAACAATACGATCAAAGGATGCATCTGGAAAGATTTTCATATCTAACACATCGATGACATGATATGCATCTACTTTCTGTGATAAAGACAATTCTTCCATTTTAGTTTTGTTGAATTCTATTTGATGCTCACTGATATCACCAACTGTCAAGCCATGACATAAATGTACAAGATCTTTAGTATAACGTCCTGAACCTGCACCAATTTCTAACACCCAATCACTTTTTTTAACTTGTCTCTTTAAGATATCTAAGTGCACACGATACAAAAGTTCGCCATGACCATCTTTTTCTAATCGTGTCCATTCTCTGTCTTCATAATTATTATACCGTTCTCTTGGAATTGCAGGATTGTAACTCATAAAAGTATCTCCTTTTTAATAATAGTTTATTGATAATTTCAATGCCTCTAATATCACTAATGTCACTAATGTCACTTTTACTCACACAATCACCTCACTTTCCACCCAATATAAAAAGAGTTTCGATTATACGAAACTCTATCATCAACCATCGTACAACATTCCATCAAATGCGAATCTGATAACGAAGATTAATCGGATTAACTTACTCCTAAATTCTATAGTTTCAGCAATCAGTTCAAGAGGGATATTCAACAATATTTCTACCGATTCCCACCACCCATCGGCTCTCTTAAAGAATTTTTATTGTTTACTGGTCTCTTTCAATACCTATACCAAAGTTTATAACTATGGTCAATAAATTTTAAAATTATGTTATCACAGGAAATATTTGGAGTCAAGAATTTCCGTCTTTAAAAACCCGTTTGAAGATTAAACTTAACAACCAGAAGGTGATAATTAAGATGAGATCCAGCGAAAGAATGTAATAAGGCCATGGTCCCAAATAATCAATCACGGTCACTGCAGAGGTTTTTCTTCCAATAAACATATAATTGGTATCAAAGATCCTATTGATGATGAAGACTAACACACCATAGATATGGGTCACAACTAATGCCCTTTTTAAGCTTTGTTTACTCGGTCTGTGTTTTTCTATGAGCAACATATAAAACACGGCAGTTATAACTGTAAAATGTATCCAAAGGATGTGAAAAAATCTTAAGTGGGGAAATCCGTAGTGAATAATGCCAGGCGTAATGATTGCTTGAGGAACAGCCAGCAAAGCCAAGTATACCAACACATCGAACAAAATCTGTTTGTAGTGCAGCATAGTCAGAATCGTTAAGATCACAGCTGCACTTGAAAGATGCAAGGTAAAAAATACTTCTAGGTCAATGCCCTGATAAAATCCACCCCAAAGTCTATAACTCCCATCCATGAAAATCAAACTAATGATCAAGTATATTTTAATGCTCCTTTTGTATTTTTTTGCCATTAAAATTATTATCACAGAAAGCACAAACATTATAGCAATGGTCATAAGATGATGGTTGCCAAATAATTTGAACCTTTCAATGTCCTCGGGATGTTTTGAAATAATGTCCACATTGCACCTCCCTTTATTTTATACACTTTTTTTAACCTTGAAACACATCTGTTCTCAAATGAAATGGATGACTTCCTTTTCGTTTATAAGATGCACGCAAAGCAAAGGCATAACCATATGAAACCCGAAAGTCCTACCTTGAGAACTTTCGGGTTTCATTTTCAATCAAATAATTTCAACTGAGATTTATTGTGTTTTTTTGATGAGTCTAATCAGATCACTGAAAATACCATAACCCGTTTGTTCAATTTCAGGGTCATGCTCTGTTATAGTAACTGTTCCCATTAAATCTGTCACTAGAGATACCACTGAAGAAGTTCCTGAAATTGAAGCATATGCATCTTTTAATGGTATACTTACAGGTTCTACAATTCCCACGGGTTTACCCCCTTCGAATCGACCTTTGCAGATGAGTTTAATAACCTTGCCTTCATTTGAAGCAGCAGCAATATCTTCCGCTGTTACATTTCCAATCCCTGTACGGTGGATGTCTTGTGGTTTTAAATTGGTTTCCATGAGGACATTCATCAATGCCATCAATTTGGCGGCAGCATCCCAACCATCAATGTCAAGGGATGGATCCGCTTCAACAAAGCCTCTTTTTCGACCTTCTGTCATGGCTTCATCAAAAGTTTTCCCTTTTGCCATTTCTTCCAATACAAAATTTGTCGTGGTATTCAGAATACCATGGATTTCCTGGATCTTGCAAAATGGCAAGGTTTCTTCCACTAAATTGAAAATAGGTGTACCATCCATCACTGTGGTTTCATGAAAAAATTGTATGTTTTGAGATTTTGACAAAGCTTTTAAATATTTACCCTCATGAGCTAAAGGTCCTTTATTGGCTGTAATGACATGTTTCTTTCTTTTCATAGCCATGATGATATGCTCTAAAGCAGGTTGACCTGTAAAGACATCCAAAGGTGTGATTTCTATGGCGACATCGTAATTTGCCTCTTGAATTACTTCTTTCGTGGTCATATTACAAAGACCCTTAGTATCCTTTGAAAAACGACCCGTTTCAGTTAAATCATCAATGACTTTTCTAAGATTTATACCTTCTTCATCGATAATTGCTCCTCGAGTGCCGGTAACCACTCCAGTAACTAGGATTTTAACATCCAACTCTTCTTTCATGCGTTGTTCATTTTTAATCAACAGCTCTCCAAAGGCTTTGCCTGCATTGCCAAATCCCAATAATGCTACTCTTATAATTCTCATGATGTGCCCCCTCGTTATTTCGTTTACCTAATTAATATTATAAATTATGTTTCATACAATGCCAATCTTATAAAATCGCAATTAAAATTCAACGCACAAAGAAGCCACATCAAATTCACGATATGACCAATTAACAACTATTTTTCCTTTAACAAACCCATGAGAACATCTGCGTAGTAATACATTTGATCACCTTGTGGGTCCATACTAATTTCAAGATATCTAAAGACCACCATGAGTTTAAGGTCATCATTTTCTGCTCTTAAAACTAAGTCTTCAAAAACTTGCTCTCGTTGCCATTTTGCTTTTAATGGATATTTGTTAAGGAGCTTGTTGTAGTAATCTGACATATTCACTTCCATAACGATACCTTGTGCATTCACTACTTGTATCAGTCCAGGACTGTTGTCGTCTTTAATGAGCATTAAAAGTTTATATTCACCCTCTTTTACAGCACCTTTTGAAAAATCTTCCATGCCTTCTCTATAGGGATAGGCAGGCAAAAGTATAAAGTCATAATCCGAACTGGAGATGACATTCACGGTCAATTCCAACGTCAATCCTTTATTCCCATTTCCAAACCACACTTCATCCATTTCAGAATATGTTGGTTCAAATCCAAAACTCTTTTTAAATTCTGTTGGATTAAACATGATTTGAGATAAATAAGATGGTGCCTCCTGAGTACCAATGAGAAACATTGCAGCATCTGTGATCATTTCTTTGTCTTCAAGAGAAATTTCATGGTTTGCGGGTTGAAGAACACCTTCTACTAACATTTCTTGAGCAATCAAGGTTTCTTCCAATCGACTGATTTGATTTCTAACAGGCAAATCATAATAGCCAAAATAGGGCATGACCATTACTAATCCCAATACACCAACGAGCATAAGGATCATCACATAAGCTTTTTTATGATTAAAGATTAACAGCACTGTGGAAATCACTGCGAAAATCACCAATACTACAAATGCGTACTCCGTATACTTAATACCGAAGTGGCTGATTTGCCTCATGATGGCCCATACTTCAAATAACAAGACCAATAATCCTCCAACTGGGAAAATACGTCTATACAATTTAACAAGAGGTATTTCAGCTTCAGAAACCATCATGTGTAACCATATGCCAGAAAGAACATAGGTGGTTGAAACGCTTGACAACAGTACAAACGGAGGCCAAACATTTTGCAACAAAACTCTAGCAACCCAAAGGATCAAAACCCCTGTCATAACTAAAATAATGGGGACTAGAATATATTGAAAGAGTGCTTTTACAAAGTTTGGTTGTCGCTCCAATTGAGCTCTTCTAGGATCGTCCTCTCCCAAACTAAAATCTGGAAAATGTCCTAAGAACACTGAAAAAGCTAAGAGTCCCGAGAAAACTGAAACATACATAAAAATCTTTTCAGTCAAGTTAGGATAAAGAAGTCCTTTTACGGCAGCAGCGACAGAAGACGCTCCAGACATGACCACAATCCCATATAGTAAGGCAACAACCATAGCCTTTTGTGTCATAAATAAAGAAGAAGCTGGATTGCTCCCACTATTTAAGATAAAAGTTAGGATGGATAAGAGAATCATGACGATCATTCTACCTCTCACGTCATCAGCTATAACATAATATCCAGCATAGTTTTTTGATTTACTTTCAAGAAAATAAAGCACAAAAAAAGTAAGAACTACTACAAATCCCACAAGAACATTGGCAATCCCTTCTTTCATTTTGTTCCCATTCTTTTGTTTCACAACAGTCAATACAGCCAATCCAAGAAAAGCCCCAAAAGCTAAGGACCAATGAAGACAGCTAAACAAATAATTGTTACTGATCTCAGACTGCCAGTTGATTTCAATTCTTATAATTGTTACAATGGCAAATCCCAATGCTGATAAAAATGAAGTGGGAAAAACTGTAATGGACTTGTACCCATATTTTAAAGCATTTTTGATTTGTATTATAAATGAATTCATTTCATCACCTTCTTCAATTTATATATATACCCAGATTTCCGAGTTTTAAGCGATTCCGACGGAAGCTTTGAGAAAGGAAAGAAAGCCCATCAAAAAAAGAAGACAGCCTTTACCATCTTCTCATTTCAACCATTCATATAATTGTTAATCTACACCAATGACTTGACATTTATGAATACCTTTAAAATTATCATCTACAAATAATAATTCATCATTTCTAGCATGAATACCTTTTTCTACATAAACTGTTATATCGTCTACAGAAAATGTATCGTATCCTTTCATGAATTTTGGCTTTTGGTAACTGATATAAGGATGTCTAGAATTGACATCATAACCACTAAAATCATCATGTTCCATCTTCAACATTATATTGTTCATTTGTTGAGTATGCATGTAGTTAAGCAAATTCTTTTCTAGTTTTACTTTCACAACATCACCTCCCTTTCAGTATAAATCTACCCTATGACATTTCCTCTAAACTCAAAAAAAATCGACACATTGGTCGAGGAGGACAAAAGCAATTTCAATGGGCAATCAATGTATACCCAAAATTCAACTTGATAAACGCTTTTTGAACCACTTCATCACGAAAAAACTGTAGATTCCATTGATGCACTTCTAGTCAATCCAGGATTCCAAATAACAGGAAATAATCATAAACTACCTTCAGATTTCATTGCACCTTTAAAAATAGGAATGAACACATCCATATGTTACAATGGGTTTATGAAAAGAAATCATATCATATGATCCAAACAGCCTTAAAGGTGGTAAGAAAAATGAAAATTTGTGCAAAAGCTAAAATCATGAATACATTTAAAGAATTGATTTCTCACAAATCAATGGATAAAATAACGGTAACCGAAGTATGTGAGATTTGTCACATCAATCGCCAGACATTTTACAATCATTTTTCAGATCAGTTTGATATTTTCAAAAAAATATTTACACAAGAAATATTTGTAGAAATTGCTCAAAACAAAACCTTTGACACTTGGCATGGAGGCTTTCTTGCAACTTTAAAATACTTAAAACGAAATTCAAAGATGATCTTAAATATATATTACACGTCCTATCGAGATGAAGCCAATATATTCTTCATTGGTCTATCAAACAAACTATTAGAAGATGTTGTAACAGAATGCATGAAAAGTAAAGACATTCAACTTTTAGAGATTGATTGTAGATTCATTGTTAATTTTTACAGACATGTATTTAATGGATTAATGATGGATTGGATTAACGACGGCATGAAAGAAGAACCTGAAACACTATTAAAAAAGCTACAAATCATGATTTCTGGAAGTATACCAAGATCCGTAAAAGCATTTGCTGATGAAGAAAAACTCCATTGGGGTTTCTAAGGAAAGCTTTTTACAGATTTCATTCAATAAAATAAGAATCACTTACAACGATATCACTTATTTCTTCCGCAAAATTGAAGGGTCTAAAATAGACACTTTCTTTTTTTTGTCTATTGAACCATAGGTATAAAATTCGATAGAATTTCATAGTACGGAATTATTTATATGGAGGATAAACATGTTTAGATTTAACTATGACGCAGGCGCAACATTATTTAATGTATGGCTCGTATGGATTATTGTATTTGTTTTATTATTTGGCTTTAACGAAGTCTCGAGACGTTACAAGTGGGTCGGCTTTTTTAGCTTTGTAATTTTGCCTATTACCTTATCTGTCCTTTGGTTCACAGCGATGAAAGACACCACCTATACTGACTGGTTTCATTTGGCCAAAGTCTATTCATCTACTGCAGGCAGTATCGGCTTTTGGTGTATTAGACATTTGGAATTCAAATCAAAAAAAACAGGTAAGCAATGGAAGCTCTCATCTCAGAAATGGGCACTCTACTTTCCACCTGCCATTTTAGCCATCAACATTCTTGAAGCAGTCATTAGAGACTTTCAAGTAGGATTCTTATATCAAGGTGGCGGTATACTTGCTGATGAAGCCATGTATGTTTTAGGCGGTTCATGGAACTTCATGAATGGTTTCGCTGGTATTTTAAATATTCTAGCAATCACAGGTTGGGTAGGCATTAAAATTAGAAAGAAAACAAAAAAAGATGCCAGCAAAGACATGCTCTGGCCAGATATGCTTTGGTTCTGGATCTTGGCTTATGATCTATGGAATTTTGCTTATACCTACAACTGTTTACCCGGTCACTCTTGGTATTGTGGTTTAGCTTTACTGATTGCACCTACTTTATGTGCATTTACAGTTGGAAAAGGTGCATGGCTTCAACATCGTGCACAAACCTTAGCGATTTGGTGTATGTTTGCTCAAACTTTTCCAAGGTTCCAAGATGAAGGAATGTTTTCAGTTGCCTCTTCTTACAATTCAACAATCATGTTTGTAATCAGTTTTCTAGCACTATTCGTCAACGTTCTTGTCATTCTATATATGAGCTATAAAGTAATCAAAACAAAGCGCAACCCTTATATTGGTGAGCTTTATTCAGATCTCGCAGAATATAAAATGATATCTGCTCTAGCTGAATAATATTTGCTCGTGAAAAATATACTTTAATGAATTAAACCACCTTCAAAAGTTATTTATAGATTTAACTTCTGGAGGTGGTTTATTTCACATAAACAATCAAAAGTCTTTCAAAACTTCTTCCAAGCATAAAGAATCTAGCCCACTGGCACCAAGATACTTGCTAAAGGATTTAAAACTAGTGATTAAAGCTTTTTCTAATTTCTTTGTCTTTCTTATGTTCTCTTGCCACCACCAATTTTTAATGGACCAGAATGTTTCACCACGATATAAGTTAGGTTCAAACCTCGCAATAAATTCATTGCCATAAAGAACAGGTAAAACATAGTAACCATATTGTCTTTTACTTTCAGGCACATAAACTTCCCAGGTATATTTAAAATCAAAAACCTGTTCAATGAGATCTCTATCCCACATAAGATTGTCAAGAGGAGCTAAAAATCTAACTTTCTTCTTGTTGCTGACTTCTGTATTCAGTAAAATCTCTAAATAGTCTGTTAAAACATAGAAAGGTTCCTTAATAGACTCTATAAACACTTTCGTAATAAGATTTTCTTCTAATAGCATTTGAATTACTTTGTTTCTGATTTCTTTCTTATAAATAAAATGTCCTAACCATGCACCACCGTTTCTTGCCCATAACAAACCCATGGATCGAATTCTTCTTAAAACATACCACTTATAGAATGCCTCATCATCATCAAAGGGATCTTCATTAGAAATCACCTCTTCAGGTAATAGCCTCTCAATTAAATCAAAAGATTTATGAGTGTTTTTCTTCGTATGTATGCCTAGTTCACCTCGATGAAACATATAATCCAAAGCAACACTAGAAAGTTTCCGATGTCCCCATCTCCCCTTATTGCCTTCTCCTATACTTAAATCCCTTGCCATTAAAGGTCCTGATCTATGAACCATTGCTCTAACTTCTTCAACAACCTCTAAAGCATCTGACATATCTCGGTAAGCCATCTCTGACTCACTTGCTAGAGTTCTTCGAGTTCTGATTCTACTAAAGTTGGGAAAATCAGTGGTTAAATAGATTGCCATCATTTTATCCCAGCCGTCTATTAAGGTACGGTCTTTATAGAGCATATCAAACAACTGTTTTTCCTTATAATTCTTAATTCTAGCTTGTAACACTAAATCAGCATTCTTACCCACTACATTTAACGGGTCATATTGAATACAGCCTGTCTCAGTAACAAATTGCAGAATGCCCGATTTTCCTATTAAATCATAATCACTGAGATGATGATGATTAACCAGAAATTGTCTTGCCTTACTTTTACTAATTATTGGATTTGTCAAAATAACCTCTCTTACACCTAAAGAACATACGTTCTAACTCAATTTTATAGGATATTTTATTATCTTTCAACTCAATTTATTAACATCTCTTTTTTGGGGTAATTTTAAGGTGTATACTATACTTAACAAAGAGAAAGGATATGCCATGAAAACTATTCTGATTACAGGTGGTACCAGTGGTCTGGGCTACGAACTTGCCAAACTCTATCTTGAAAAAAATCATCAAGTCATTATTTTAGGTCGTTCAAAATCAAAATTGGATTATGCCCTTCATCACCTAAAACCCTATGGTGAAGTGCAAGGTTATCCATTGGATATTTCTGATAACAATGCTGTCATGCATCTTGCCTCACAGTTGCCAGATCTTGATCTTTTGATTAATTGTGCTGGTATAGGCTATTTTGGCTCTTTCTTAGAGCTTAACAAAAGAGAAATTGTTGAAATGATTGACATTAATCTAAAAGGTACCATTTTAGTAACCCATGCATTTTTACCAAAAGTAAAAGAACAAGTCATGAATATCATTTCAACAGCCGGACTAAAGGGAAAGGTGAATGAATCGGTTTATGTTGCAACTAAATTTGGTGTAAGAGGTTTCACTGAAGCACTTCAAAAGGAACTCCCCCTACAAGTCACTGCAGTTTATATGGGTGGTATGGACACACCATTTTGGCATCAAAGCAATCACATAAAAGAGCCTTCAAAGTTAAAATCTCCAAAGGACGTCGCTATGGAAATTTTTGAAAAGAATGATGGTAGAAGTGAAATCATAATTGAAAAATGACCTTAATGGTCATTTTTTTCATGCATCAGCAAAGCTTCTTTTTTTTCTATTCCACCGGCATAACCAGTTAATTTACCACTTGAACTTATAACACGATGACAAGGGATCACAATACTGAATGGATTTCTTCCAATTGCTTGCCCCACTGCCTGTGATGACATGGAGGCTTTACCCATTCTTTGGGCTACTTTCTGTGCTACCCATTTATAACTAACGGTTTCGCCATAGGGAATTTCAAGTAATACTTCCCATACCATCTTCTGAAAAGGTGTGGCTTTAATTTCTAAGTCTAAGGAAAATTCACGAAGTTCCTTTCTTTCATAGGCTTTCAGCTCTTCCACGATTTTATGAGAATTTTTACCAATAAAAATCGGTTCTTCAATGTCTGGAAAATACTTTTGGTCTTCAAACCAAATACCTTTGATACTCTCATTTTCTAATAAATATATGATATTTCCCCATTTTGATGCATAACTAAAATACATATTTACTCCTGCCATAATTGTATATTTAAATAACTGCGATAAGGTCTAAACCTTTCTGCATACTCTAATCCCTCTTTTGTGTAATGCTTCTTAATCTCAGTTTTGGATTCATTGTTTAAGGTAGTCATAACATTTAAAGCTTCCAGACCATGTTTTACGCCAATATCTGAAATCAGAAAAATATCTGGCCAATTTAAGCCTCGCATTAAAATATAGTCACAAGTCCATGGCCCAATCCCTTTAATAGATAACAACACATGGGCTATTTCGTGAACATTCATGGTACCATCATCTTTCAGTTCTCTGTTTACAATGCGCTTTGCAAGGTTGTATATCGCTTCTGCTCTACTGTTAATCACACCTAGTTCACCTAAGATTCTTTTGTAATCTGTCATTTCTAAGATCTTTTCAGGTTCTATAAAAGCTTTATTTAAACCTTCTATAGGCGTCATAACCTCTGCGCCCAATACGTTTAATCTGCCTCCAATCGTTTGTGCAGCCCGTACGGTAATTTGTTGACCAATAATCCCTCTGACTCCAATTTCAAATAAACTAAAAGCACCAGGTAATCTTACGCCATTATGAATGCCTTCTGGTAAAACACTAGGATTATGATTTAAATCAAATACTCTCTTAACCCTCTCAATCACTTCAAAGAATACAGTTTTCAGTTGATCGTCTATTGTTAATTTAACTTGATTTTTTTCTTCAATAAATGAAACACTGATCCAACCTCTATGATAGGTATTATCCTTTTGGATGGCTATGACTCTATAATAGACATCACCACAAAAATACTCTACACCCTCTATGATTCTTTTTCTGAAAAAATCCAACATGCTTTTGACGTCATAAGGCGGCTTGTAGGATAAGAAAACAACAAAGCCATCTTCTGTGCTTTTCTGCTTCTTACGCATTTGAGAAGGCGCTATTTTGTAATGCTTTTTAAAAGCTGCATTAAACTGACTGATACTCTGAAAGCCTGAAAGTTCTGCTATCTCGCTCATTTTTAAATTTGTGTCTGTTAATAGAAGCTTTGTTCGATGTAATCTTTTTGTTAAGATATACTGCATGGGGCTTACACCTATAGCTTCCTTAAACAATCTATGAATATGCCTTGAAGTAATACCGAATTCCAGTTCTGCATCCTTTACCAAAGCAGATTTATAATTTTCCTTCTCAAAAAAAATCATAATCTGATGGAATAGGGTCTCTCTTTGCTCAAACTCTGAGAATTTCGGTGCCAATTCAGGTCTACATCGCATACAAGGTCTATAACCTGCATCCTCACAAGCTTCAGCTGTCAAAAAAAATTCACAGTTTTCCGACTTAGGTGCTGGTACTTTACAGATGGGTCTACAATAAATTCCTGTAGATTTTACGGCAGTGTAAAAACTTCCATCATAACGTTTATCTTTGGTTTGGATGATGTCATAACACCAATCATGTTTTAATTCCATAACACACTCCTTGGCATAATCATATCACAAGTACGACTTATTTACTGCCTGTTTTCAGACATCATGTTTCAAAAAAATTTGCATTATGTTATACTGTTCATGATTATGGAGGGCACATGGAGAAAAGAATTTTAGGCAAAACAGGGTTAAGTGTAACAAGCGTCGGTTTTGGTGGTATTCCAATTCAACGTGTTAATCAAGAAAAAGTAAATGCAATAGTAGAAGAAATGGAACGTGTCGGTATAAACTTCATTGATACTGCACGTGGTTACACCGTATCAGAAGGATTTTTGGGCAACGCCTTAGTCGGCAAACGTAATTTGTTTTATTTAGCTACAAAATCTATGGCAAAAGATTACGAGGCAATGAAGGCAGATATCGAAATCAGTTTAAATAATCTAAAAACAGAATATATTGATTTATACCAGCTTCATCTTGTCAAAGATCAGGCAGATTATGATTTTATTATGGGACCTACTGGTGCTTATCAAGCCTTAGTTGAAGCAAAAGAACAAGGTAAAATTAAACATATTGGTATTACTGCTCATTCTGTAGATCTTCTGTTGGCGAATATTGAGTCGATGCCTTTTGAAACCATTCAATTTCCTTATAACTTAGTGGAAAGACAAGCAGAAGCATTATTCGAAAAAGCCCACAAAAGAAATATTGGAGTGATTTGTATGAAGCCTATTGCAGGTGGCGCAATTACAAATGGTACCTTAAGTATCAAATACATTCTTCAAAATAAAAATGTTTCATTGGTGATTCCAGGAATGGAAGAGCCTGATGAAGTTTATCAAAATGCTTTAGTAGCAAATGGCAATTATCAGTTTACTGACGATGAAGAAGCTGAAGCTGAAGCGATTGTCAATGAACTCCAAGGTAATTTCTGTAGAAGATGTGGTTACTGTGCACCTTGTGAAGTTGGTATTAATATTCCTGCAATGTTCATTGCAGAAGGTTACCTCAACCGTTACAAAATGACTGGTTATGCAACAACCTATTATGCAAAACAACCTGTAAAAGCAAGTGCATGTATTGAATGTGGCAAATGTCTTCCAAGATGTCCATACAACTTACCAATTATAGATAAAATGAAGCAAGTAAAAGAAGCTTTTGGAGAATAGTTAATTCACATTATAGAGCTAATCATCAATAATTTAATCATTGAAATATGAAAGAGGTTTGATTATCAAACCTCTTTTTGTATGCTTTTAATAGTTTTCTAATCTCTGACCAAAACTAGTACATCTTCACACATTTCCTTTGTTTCAAGGTTAATATGTGACATTTCAATTGCTTCTTCAGGTGCATGATCACTCCAATATGAAGGCACCTGATGTACAAAACCACAAGTTTTACATTTATAATATATAACTTCCATAACGCCTCCTTTACACTAAGCTATTATACCATATTTCAAGTCATCATCCGTATACTTAATTCTACATGACACACCTAACCGACAGATTAAGATGACTAATATTTCTATAATAAAGCTAACTTCATAATTTATCCTAATCACATACCAAATGCTTTCATTTCACCCCTCAACCATTCCAATATTTATAATTGTGTTCATTATTTTGCTGATTACATTTGTTTGACACACAATTGTCACAAAAGATTGTTAAACTAAATAGAAATTGGGAGGTAATACATATGAAAAAGAAATTCAAAATTAGACATCTGGTTCAACTCTTGTTCTTTGGTTTGATTACACTAGTGGTCATTAACCATCAACTTGTTGAAACAGGTGATGGAATTAGTTTTGTTGGTGATGATTCTCTCCATGGCATTTGTCCATTTGGCGGGGTTGTCACTTTGTATCAATTATTTACAACAGGAACATTTGTACAAAAAATCCATGAAAGTGCAGTTATTTTAATGGGTCTTGTCTTTATAACATCCATTATTGCAGGACCTGTCTTTTGTTCGTGGGTTTGTCCTTTAGGTTCATTCCAAGAATTCCTTGGAAAGATAGGCAAGAAGATTTTCAAAAAAAGATACAATCAATTTGTACCAAAAAAACTTGATAAAATCATGAAGTATTTCAGATATTTCGTTCTAATATGGGTGCTGTATGTCACTGCTAAATCAGGTTATCTTGTTTTTAAAGATTATGATCCATATTACGCTTTATTTAACTTCTGGACAGGTGAAGTAGTAATTTCAGCTTTTGTTGTTTTAGGTTTTACTATTCTGTTGTCACTTTTAGTCGAGAGACCATGGTGCAAATATGCGTGTCCATATGGTGCCTTGCTAGGGATTACCAATCGCTTCAGCATCTTCAAATTAAGAAGAAACAAGAAAACTTGCATCTCTTGTCATGCTTGTGATTTGACTTGTCCAATGAACATAGAAATCATGAATAAGGAAGTCATCCATGACAGCAGTTGTATCAGATGTTTAGAGTGTTCCTCAGACAATATATGTCCAGTAGAAGATACTGTAACCATTAAGATTGGAGGGTATAAAAATGAAGCTTAATCAAAATATATTAGCCCTTTTATTAATTGTTGTTATTCTAGGTGGATACCTTCTCATCAACAACATGAATCTTTTTACAGACGAAAAGACACCTACAAGATACGAAGATGGTACATATGATCCATCAAGTATTCGTGGGTCATTCACTTTCTCAGAAATTAGCGAATTCTTCCATATTCCTATAGATACCTTATCAGAAGCCTTTGGTCTATCAAATTATCCAGATATGGAAAATACAAAATCTGGTGATTTATCAGGAATTTACGATGGTCTTTTAGGAGATGCAGAAATTGGGAATGGTTCGGTTCAATTCTTTGTAGCAGCATATTTAGGTTTGCCAATAGAATTAAATGAAGATACTTATTTGTTTAAATCAGCTGTAGATATCCTTCTCAATGAGGGCACACCTACTGAAGAACAGAAGGCCTATATGGCGAGGTTTACTATGGATAATGTTTTGATGGTATTCGATGAAGAAACATTAACAACCATTGAAGAAAACCACGAATTAGAAGAAGAAAGCACTTTGATCATCAAAGGTAACACAACATTCTCTGAGATTATGACATGGGGCATAACAGAAGAAGAAATCATATCAATTGTTGGTGAAATGCCAAATCAAATCTTATCCGTAAGAGATTATTGTGAAAGTCATGATTTAACCTTCTCTACTATAAAAAAATCCTTGGAAGCTCTACTATCAGAATGATCTAAAAACAGCACGCATTGTGCTGTTTTCTTATTTTCAAGGATTCATGTTCAAGGCATAAGTATCGATTGTGCTTCCCTGCCCATTGATCATTTCTTTTAAATATCTAAAGAGCATATTGTTATGTCCAATGATTTCTAGTCCATAACGATGAAAAATTTCATTGGTTTCATGC
The DNA here is from genome assembly GCA_016937975.1 of Clostridia bacterium. Classification (GTDB taxonomy): domain Bacteria; phylum Bacillota; class Clostridia; order Peptostreptococcales; family Acidaminobacteraceae; genus JABXKX01. Next base: position 27,124 of record JAFGVN010000142.1, on the reverse strand, counting down.
CATACCACTTTGGCAATCACTCTATAAGGTATTTCTTGTACATATAATGTAAACTCCAACATAGAAGCATTTAACTGAAACCTTTTTGATAGAACACCAAGACCACCTAAAGAAATATCGAAAACTTCCAAATGAATGGGTTCCTCCAAGACATTCAATTGCCCTTTTGCATCATATATACGGTAAACATCAATTTTACTTCTAAAAGAGATTCTTTTATGTATCCGCATTTTACAACCACCTTTTATCCTCGTTCAATGGTATTATAACAATATTTAAAAGCATATAAAACAATTTTGATATAATTTTCACATTATTTATTTTAAGTAGAATTTTGTTACCAATGCATAAAAAAAGGTATACATAAAATGTGGGGTGAAATTATGAATAAAGGAATTATTACTAAAATCGAACGTAAATTTATGATTGTAAAAACTGAAGAAAACAATATTGAAAGAATTAAGTTTCGTTCACAAGTGAACGTTGGTGAAACCATTGAGTTTTCAAAGAAAGACATTTATAAAGGATTTTCCAATATCAGCTATCGTCAAATTGGTACTTCAGTTTCCATGTTTATCATTTTGGTCGTTGTCAGCGCTCTCTTTTTAAATCAAAATACTGAGGCAGAAAGCATCGCCGAAATTTCCTATGATGTAAATCCTGGATTTAGCATTTTCATTGATGAAGACTTAAATGTCCTTAAAATCGAAACGATGACAGATACGTCACAAGCACTTCTGGACTTTAAGTATAAAGGACAACCATTATCAACAGTATTTAACAGACTCACAGAGACAGTCATTAAAAATGGCTATTTGAATCCAGAAGATCCAATACTCATCGGGTATTATCCTATAAGTGACCTTGCACCTGATGTCTTTAACCAGCTTGTAAGTGACAGCAATTGGGCTATGGGTAATGTTGTTTTAACCTTTGAAATTACAAAGGAAGAATATGAAGCAGCTCAAAAGGCTTCTCTTACAATTGGCCGTTATAAGCTGAAAAACTGGTTGGCGAATCATCATATCGAAATCACCGAAGATAATGATTTTATTAAAAATGCATACAAAGTTCTTGAGCCATATTTGGAAAAAGTAGATGACTTTTATCCTATTGATCATATTGAATTAATAAACGATGAAGAAGAAGTAACCGAAACATATACAGAAGAAGAAAATGAAGCCCCAATAACAGATGAAGCTGTTATTGAAGATGCATCTGATGAGGAAGCTTCTGAAGAAGTTGTTGATGAAGTAGCCGAAGATACTAGCGCACATGAAGCAGCACTAGCAGCTCAACAGGAAAAAATCAGTACACAAAAATATGTTGTAAAGGATGCCTACCAGGAATACTTAAAAGAAAAAGATGTCTGTCAGGATTATGAAAGTAAAATGGCAATTGAAGAAAGTGCCATTGAATCAGAAACTAAGGATTTAAATATCCTTCAAAAAAACGAAACCGAGTATTATGAAATTATTGGGGCTTATGAGGCAGAACGGGTAGATATTTTAACCACCTTAGAGGTGCGTGATCAGGAAATCAGTGTAGCACAGAATGAAAAACAAGCAGCTATTGACCAAACTTCCTCAGAACAACAGCAAGTTAAGGATTTGAAAAGCGAAGCTTCAAGGATTAGTTCTGCTGCAAGCAGTGCTTTAAATCAACAAGCAGAAATAACCAAACAAGAAATAAATGATTGGCTTAACTACTATAATGGGTTAATAGGATCACAAGAGATTTTAGATGTACTACCAGGTGCATTTGAAGAGGAGATTGCTTCACTGAATAATATGATAACAATTATCAATCAAAAATCGGGCACACTCTCCAGTGCCAATGAGAATTTCACAAGTTTCATCAATGCATATAATTCGGCATATAGTTTGTATAAATCAAGAATGGCAACTAGTAATAACTTGTACGATCAGGCAAGTAGCTTGCAAAGTGAAATTGACAAAGTAATTTCAGCTGCAGAAGCGACTTATAATCAGGTCGTATTGGAAATAAATGAAAAGTATGATGTTTATATTAACCGCCTAGCCGTCATTGATCAGAACATTGAGGTCAGTAAAGAAACACCTGAAAGATTAAAAACCCTTATTGCTGAATTTAAAAATAGAATAAAAACCCATGAAGATTTGTTAAATGAATTGAAAGATCTATATGCCCAAGCCATTAATCGTAAAAATAACGCATATACCTTCTATTTGCAGCAACTTGAAATTCTCAATAATTTAGAAAACGAGGTTATTGATGAATAAGAATATCAATACAAAAGGCGTACTTATAACCTTCTTTATTTTTATCATTCTATTTGGTCTCTATGTGATTAATATGAATGTAGATTATAATCCCTATCATCTAACAAAAGATGAAATTAATTGGATAAAAACCAATCCAAACTATCATAACATCTATGTTGAGGAAGGCTATTTCACACGCAGTAGTACATTAAAAAATATCAGTGCACTTATAAAAAAAGAGTTAGGTTTAACGGTAGGTTTTCTTTATGAAGAGCATCTAACACAAGAAATGTTTTCATGGCCAAAGGCTATTTATGATAATGGTTCCAATCAAATACAGATTCCTTATAATGGCGATTATCTTTTTGATGAAGGATATACTTTTGTGGAATATGCCGACATCTATGACGTCATCCATTTTAAAGCAGAATCACCCCTTGATGAAATCTTGACTAAATGGCTTTCTTATCATGGACAAATTGGAACAATCGACAACTGGATTCATGAGCAAAACAATTTGGATATACAAGAACATTACACTTTTCAACAATCAGATTTTTCTCTTCATACCCTTAAAATAGGTATGTTTCAGTTGCCACCTGTTTCCTATATTAAAGACAACAAAATATATGGTGTCTCTCCTATTCTATTGAGGCAGTGGGCGAGTTTATTAGGTTTTAACTTGGAATTTATATCTGGAGAACCAGATAAACTCCTTGAATTATTTAATCAAAAGGAAATCGATGTATTGCTGACTGTAAATGATAAGAACAGCATTTTATTCTTCGAAGAAAACTATTTGGTCACAAGCAACTACGATCCCGATTTTAGAATCAACACATTGATGTTACCTGATGAAATCTATTATCCCAATCAGAATCTATTAATGAATACCAATACAACTTATGAAGAAATCCTTGAAAGATTAAATAAGAATCATGTAACTTTATATCTGACTGAAAGTTTTTATGAGTTTTCCAGCAGTAAGCTAGATGTTCCTTCACTTTACATCAACAAAATTAGTACAGCTACCCTTTCATATGGTTTTTTAATTCAACCCGAACTTCAAAACTATAAGAATTCACTGGAAGAATTAATCATTTATGAAAATCCAAGTCGGTTGTTAAGACAAAGTATGTTAGCCATGCTTGATGAAAAAGAATCTCATCAGAAGTTAATCATCCTTCTTATTGTTTTATTGTGTATCGGATTAAGTTTGCTGATTACTTATTCTGTAAGATACATATTAAATCTCAACGAAAGGAAACGGTTAAATTATTTATTTAAACACGACCAACTCACTTATTTGCCAAATACCTATGGTTTTACTGAAAGACTCAAAAAGGAAAATCTTAGCTATGGTGTTATGATTTTAATTGATTTAAGGCATTTTAAACTTACAAATGACCTTTATGGTCATGATAAAGGCGACAGAATTCTCATTGAATGGGCAAACCTTTTGACTCAATTGAAAGACGTCATTCCTTCAAGAACAGACAGTAATCAGTTTATGTTGTACAGTTCAAGAACTGATTATAAAAGCCTTTTAGATGACCTTTTCAAATCCTTTGATGCATATAAAAGTAATAACGATTTTGCTGACAAAATTAATATAAGTGGCTGTTACCTTTACACCAAAGATTTTAAGCCTGATGTATTATTAATAAAAAAATATCTAGAAAGTGCTATGCACTATGCAAAAAATAACAATATCATTCATCAATGGGTACTCTTTGATGACGGCTTGTATCAAGCTTACGTAAAAGAAGAAGAGATGGTCATCGATATCGAAGAAGCTTTGGCAAATGAAAACTTTACACTTTTCTATCAACCACAAACAGAACTTTATGCAGAGAAAACCATTGGTGCAGAAGTTTTGATTAGATGGTTTCATAAAGAAAAAGGTACAATTTTTCCCGATCAATTCTTAAGTGTTGCTGAAAAACATGGTCTCATGAGAGATTTGGATTTTTACATGATTCGGAAAGCATGTGAGCAAATAAAAATTTGGCAGCGTTTGAACATGCCTTATATGAAAATTTCAGTAAATATGTCCACCTATACATTTGAAAGTCAAAATATGGCAGAAGATTTGTTGGAGCTCATAAAAAAAGCTGATATAGACACCCACTGGTTAGCCCTTGAAATAACTGAGGAATCTGGATTTTCTGATTTAAAAAAAGCAAGCGAAATCATGAAGCATATCAAAACCTCAGGTGTGAGATTTGCACTGGACGATTTTGGGAAAGGCTATTCCTCTTTAAGCTATCTAGAAGAACTGCCCTTTGACTTCCTAAAAATTGATAAAGCCTTTGTAGACCATATTCACCACCAAGAAAAATCTGTCCAACTTTACCATTTAATAGCTAAACTTGCACAACTATATGATATGACCATTATTGCAGAAGGCGTTGAATACAAGGAGCAAATTGAAGTTATTAAAGCATATCCTGATACAATCATTCAAGGTTATTACTATAGCAAACCATTATCCCTAGAGGATTATATGAAGCGAATAGAAACACAAAACGACACAAACTAATGTGTCGTTTTGTATAGGGTCGAATAATGGTTCTTTTGTTGGTTTTAAGAGGAAATTTTAGCTTGCAAACAAGATAAAGCCATATCCACTTCAAAACCTGTTTTGAAATATAGTTTCAAAGCATCTCTATTTTCAGCATTTACTGAAAGCATGGTGTTTTTCAAATTATTTTTCTCTCCTAGTGCAATACCAGCCTTTAGCAGTTCATATCCCAAGCCCCTACCCTGATATTCTGGAAGTAAAGCAATGGGGGCAACGAATGAGTATTCCTTTCCATGATCCTCTTCTTTGGTCATTCGAATAACGCCTACTGGTTGCTCATTATGCCAAAGTAGTTGTATGCCATTTTCTAGCATATAAGGTTCTTCTGACAACTCAATCACAATGTCTTCAGTAATTGGTACTTCAGAACCCTTTAAAAACTGAAACGCTTTGTTACGTACAAAAGCATAATTTTTTGCGTCTTCATGAGTACGATAAGTTTTCAAAGAAAAATCCTCTGGAAATTGAAAACTTACATCCGGTTGATTTTCACGCACCATAACATATGCTGTTCTATAGTATTCAAAACTCAGTTGCTTAAAGATTTCAATGGTTGTGGGTAAAGAATCGGGAATAAAAAGTTCCACTTTTTTTACTTCCTTTGGTAAAGCTTCCATGGCATTCCATAACAACTGGTAATGCTCTAGCAGTTGATTTTTACAATGAAAAATCCTTACACGTGTTTTCTCACCTGCAACAAAATAATCCATGAGCATCAAGGACAAACAACCTATAATTTGATTATTCTCTAATAGCAAATATGTGGGATTCTTTTCATTTATGCTAAATTCTTCAATATCATCAGGATATAAATAGGATTCATCATGAACTAATTTATAGGTTTCCATATAGGTTTTAAACGCTTTAAGATAATTTTCATTTAATCGAATAACTTCCATACAACCTCCTTTGTCTTTCTTAAAGTATATCAAATATCCATATGCTTATGTCCTGTGTAATATTTTCGTAATCTCTGTTGCTTTTTTTCAGAACTTTTTTTAAACTGTTTTAGAGAGAGAGGATAACATATGTTAAAGAAACTTGTAAGTGTAGACCAAACAGGCATAGAAGAATTCATAAAAGATGATCTAGAAAAAATCGCTGAAGAAATTATTTTTTATCAAGACTATCCAACGGATGAAAGTGAAATTCTTGACCGTCTTAAAGATGCAGATGGTTTATTGGTATCTTGGAATACTAAAATTCCTAAAAGTATTTTATCTCAATTACCCCAACTCAAATACATTGGCTTATGTTGTAGCTTAATTACCCCCGAAGCCTCTAATGTAGATGTCAAATATGCTTGGGATCAAAATATAACTGTTACAGATGTTAAACATTATGGTGATGAAGGTGTTGTTGAATATATTATCAGTGAGATGATTCAACGTATAAAAGGATTAAAAGGTCCTCAACTCTTTTCGGAACAAATAGAATTATCCGATTTGAAAATAGGTATTATCGGTATGGGCATTCTCGGAGAAAAAGTCGCAAAGGCATGTGAAGCTTTTAAAATGTCTATTTATTATTACAATCGTTCCGAAAAATCAGTACCCTATACTTATCTTCCCCTTGATCAACTCGTTGAAACCTGTGATGTTATCACAACGCATTTACCTCGACATGTAAAACCATTGGATGAAGTTCTTCTAAAAAAATTTAAAGGCAATAAAATGTTTTTCAATACGAGCTTAACGCCAACATATGATCAAGAGAGTTTGTTGGAATGGTTAAAAAATGAAAGTCATTATGCCTATTTAGATGGTGTATCACTTTCACAAGAAGAAAGAGATACATTATGCACCTATCCAAATGTATTTTTAACCAAACAAGTCACAGGGTTTACAAAAACTGCAAGAAAGCGGCTTGCAAATACTGTTCTAAATAATCTAAAAAATTATTTGAAAAAGGATTAGTCAATAAACTAATCCTTTTTCTTCATTGAACACCTAATTGTTCTAGTTGAGTTTTAATGGCTTCCAACCGTGCTTTCATAATATTAATTAAAGAGACACTATTACCTGACATCATTTGATCCTCTTTACCCTCTCGATTCAATGGCATTTCATTTTTATTCATATCAGGTCTGTCACTTTTATCTGGAGGGGGTTGATTATTCATGTCCTGTGGTTGTTCCGTCATCTGCCCATCTTCCATTCCTGGCAACATTTCACCAGGATTTCTTTGGTTATTCATCATATTCACTGCAGTTTCACCATTTTCTTGATATACTGTTGTACTTTCAAATTGTTCAGTCGTACTAAATTTAGTTGGATCCTCTAAAACTGAAGCTTCAATTAAATTCTTCAATTCTGATACCTGCACTTCCAAATCTTCAAAGTATTCGACATATTTTTTGATTAGTTCATAATATGTTTCACGGTATTCCTCTACAGCCAAAAGGTTTTCAATCAGTGGTCTTTCATTTAGTGAGGTACCAATTACCGGTTCAGCAATAGAAGCATTTGTCATATCGCCATTTCCAAATGTACCAAATGACATGTTGTAATCCCATGGAATAACTGTAAAGATACCATTATGGTTGTACAAATAGAAATTTTGAGCAAACTGACCATTATAGCTGTCATAACTTTGCATTACCGTATTAGCAGCAAAATAATTTAATGCACTGTTAACATCTAAGACATCCTCAATATCTCCTTTTTCTCCTTCAGGCATAGCATTTAAAATATCCATGAAAGCATATAAATCCGATTTACTTTCATCTGAACCATTTTTCTGTTCTACACTTTCAGAGTAAACACCCTCTTTAACAAGTAGCGTTGTCCCTTGATCACATCGGTATAAATTACCCTCATTACTGCCAAATTGTCTTTTCAAAAAACTATCATCGACAGTCTCCACCATAAGATATAAACCTTTCAAAGTATCATTAATCGAAACATTGGCATAACTAACAAGAGGTACTATAGCTCCATTATCATTCATGGCTGTATAACTGATATACTCTCTCATAAAAGTTGGATCGGAAAACATATTGTTAAGAACAAACTCTTCTAATCCGTATAACTCTTGATCTTCATATTTGCTTACATTGATTTTATAGCTATAACGATCTGACGTTGAAGAAGCAACACTTCTTAATGTACTGTTTCCTTTTGTTCTAAAACCAACATTTCCAAAAGTTTGATCATCCACGGTCAAACTTACTGAATAGTATGTTTCATCTAATGGATTTTCAAGTAAATCTTCATAATCAGAAGTTCCAATTTGTACGTTAATGTCATGAATTTTCATACCAAACAAATCTGTATAATCCATTACATCATTACTTAGAGTAGAAATATTTCCATCAATTGTCGCACACCCTGACAATATCAAGGTAAACATCAGTACAATAATCATTATCTTTTTCATTTTTTTCTCCTAAAATTCTGTTTCAATAGGTTGTAATACAATGTTTAGGTTGCTGTTTCTACATCTTATTTCATCTATTAAGGTCTTTATATCTCTTTCTTTGAGCAAAGTAATATCATAGGTTAACTGATACAAACTCCCCATTGCAATGGTTTTAACTTGTATCAAGCGATGTTCTTTCGTAAACAAACTAAAAACCTCATTAAATACCATTGCATAATCCAAATCCTCAGGGATTGTAATTTTCAGTTGGTGCATGTTTTGATTTGAGCTTCCAAACTTGAAAATGTGAATGACAATCATTATTAAACACATTAAAACTGTAAAAATCAAAGCAAACCACCAAATACCTACACCTGCTCCCAGGCCTGCTGCCAAAGCAAATAATACAAAAGTAATATCTTTTGGATCTCCTGGAGCGGATCTAAAACGAATAATTGAGAAAGCACCAGCCAATGAAAAAGCCTTAGCAATATCACTACCAATAAGCATGATAATAGCAGCAATAATCATGGGAAGTACGATTAAAGTAATCGCAAATGTAGAAACATACTTTCCATTCTTACTGGTTCTCATATAAGTAAGGCTAATCATTAAGCCCAAAATTATCGAAACTAGAAATAATACCAGCGCATCCATCAAGGTTAATGGTGTTGTTGAAGTGTAACTAATAATGCTGTTCAACATATTTTTTTTCCTTCTTTCTTGTTACGGATTGTTTACTTTGAATAAAATCTGTTCCTACCTTTGAAAAGGAATCTGGGAAAATTCCATGTTCAAGTAAAATTTGTGATAGCCAAATTGGAATAGCATCTGTTGTTTTAATCTCCATAATGCCTTCATTTTGTTCTAATAGCGGGGAGCCGCAATAGCCAAATTCTAATCTTAATTTATCGTGGCGCGTTAAAATATTTTCATCAATGGTGATTCTTAAGCCATCTTTTTCGAAAGCATGACGTTCATAGCCCACATAGGTTTTTTCTTCTAAAACATATTTTTGGACAAATTGTTGGATTTCTTTTAACACCATTAGATTATGATAGTTTTTTATTTCAGGTAATTCTTGGGTATGAATGAGATAATAGGCTTCTAGCAAAGTCATTTGACTTCTACTTTTATAGACAATACCTTTATATTTTTTCTTAATTTCCAGAAAAACATAGCTCTCCATATCTACAAGATTATAAGCACGCAATCGGATTTTTTCCTTAAATGCCGGCTTATTAATGGACCTAATCATCAACTGATCATCATAGGTATCAAAATAAATATTTTGCAACAAGTACTTTTTACATGGTCCAATTAAAAAATATCTTTCTTCTAAATCCTTTAATATATCTTGCAACTGCTTCTGATTTAAAATGTACTTTTTTTCAATGCGTTTAAATAAATCTTTTGACATGTTCCTCACCTCACTTGAAGTATAGAATGGAAAACTTAAATAAATCTTAAATTTTCTCAAGGTTCTTATTCCAATACATAAAAGGTAATGTTAAGGTTATATAAAGCTATCAAGTTTTAAGGTTGATTTAAGGTAGATTTGTCATGATGCCATTATAAGGAAGGTTTTTATGAAATTATTAATAATTGAAGACGAAAAAAAATTAGCCTCTGCATTATCAACGCTTCTACAAGCAGAAAATTATCTTGTTGATATGAGTTATGATGGTATTTCAGGATTGGATATGGCATTAACTGATTTATATGATTTGATTCTACTGGATATTATGTTGCCTAAAATGGATGGCTTAGCTGTATTAAAAGCCCTAAGAAATGAAAAAATCAACACGCCAGTTATTTTACTAACCGCTAGGAATCAATTAGAGGATCGTGTAAAGGGCTTGAATATCGGCGCAGATGATTATCTTACAAAGCCATTTGCATTTGAAGAATTACTCGCTCGTATAAAAGCTCAGTTTAGAAGACATCTCCACATTACTACAGATGATGTGTTGAACTTTGGTGACTTGAATTTTAATATCAATACATTGGATTTATTTCGGAAGGATAAATCGGTAAAATTGACTTTAAAAGAAAGTGAAATTATGCAACTCTTTATGATGCGAGGTAAAATGATCACACCAAAAGAATTGATTATTGAGAGACTTTGGGGTTATGATTCTGACGTTGAAGACAATAATGTAGAAGTATATATTTCATTTTTAAGAAAAAAACTCAAATATTTGAACAGTGATACCCAAATTAAAACAACACGTGGTGTCGGGTACGCCTTGGAGGTTTAAAATGTTTAGAAAATTAAAATGGAGATTGTTAACTTTAAACATTCTACTAATCGTCATCATCATGGCCGTATCATTTACAACGATTTATATGTTAACCTACAACAATACAGAAGAAATTATTGACAAGATGTTTAAAGATGTCAGTCAATTTAAACCTTTCAGAGAAGATTTTGAACAACTTCCTCCACCTGTGGAGGAAAATCCCAGTAAACGCCTCATTGCTTTTAGTGTACAAATAGATAACCAAAACCATATTATAGATTTAGTTTCTACCTTTGATGCAGAAGACAACCTTTATGAAGCTTTAACTGCAAAAGCCTTGTCCAACTTAGGAGATGGTGAAATTTCTGATGGAGATGTCACATGGGCATATCGTTATATGGAAAGAGATAATCTAAAAATTATACATTTTATCGATATCACTACCCATGTGCAAATCCTTGATAAATTAATCATAACTTTTGCTTTGGTTTCTTCAATGACCTTAATCTTCATTATTATTGCCAGTAACTTTTTAACCAACGAATCCATCAAACCCATACAAGAAGCCTTTGATAAGCAAAATACATTTATTTCTGATGCATCACACGAATTAAAAACCCCTCTAGCCGTTATTCAAAGTAACACTGAAGTACTGATGAGAAAGCCAGGTTTAGAAGAGGAAATGCATCTGAAATTTATTCAAGATGAAACCATCCGTATGAAGCAGTTAACAGAAAATCTTTTAGATTTAAGTCGATTGGACTTCGAACCCCATAAACAATTGGAGCTCATCAACTTGTCAGAATGCTATGAAGGCAAATTATTAAACTTGGAATCTCTTGCCTTTGAAGCAAATTTAAAACTCGATTATGACTTGGAACCCAACATAACTCTATTGGGTCACAAGAATGAACTCATTCAAGTCTTCATGATTTTAATGGACAATGCCATAAAGTATTCAACCAACTCAATACATGTTTCACTGATAAAATCTCATCAAAATGTGATTTTGACAGTAAAAAATTCTGGTGAAGATATTCCAACTAAGGACAAAGAACTCATTTTTGATCGCTTTTATAAAGTGGATCATGCACGAACCAATAGCTCTGGTTATGGTTTAGGATTATCAATTGCCAAAAGTATTGTTTCTAGGCATAAAGGTAAAATCAACTATAAATATCAAGATCATATGAATACTTTTATTATAAAAATACCAACCATATAAAAGTTTGGATTCATTGTTTATCTCTTCTCCTATCGGGTACAATTAAACCACAAAGGAGGCGATTGGATGAGTCAAAATAATCACAACACATGTAAAATGCATGACAAAAGTCGAGGGATGGTAAAGGAAACACAGCGAACCCGTTTCATTGAAGAAAAAAAAGAAATGGAACATGAATTAACTGAATGTAAATTGATGATTAAGAAGTTTATGAATGATCATTATGTCTATCATTCAACTCAGAAAAGACATGGAGGATATCTCGTCAAATTCCAAGATCCTGCTGATCATCACCTTGAAAAATTAAACATCCAATATGAAAGTAATTTAAAAACACTGGAAACCCTCTGGCATCCAGAATAATACGCACGTTGTATTTTAGCCATCTTAAGATGGCTTTATTTTTTCTTTTGCTCTTTATATTTTTTTAGCACTTCCATCATCTCATTTTTCTTCTCAATTAAAGCACCCATTTCATTAAAAATTAGACCATCATGACGATCACCTTTTTCTACAAAAAATAATGATAATCCACCAAGACCAACATGAGTACCAACTGCAACACCCATTTGCATGATATAAATGTCTCCTTTAAAACCGGCTTCATTGATGAGCATTTGTTTTAAAACTTCTGCCTTCGCTTGATCTGATGAATAACCTACTATGATAAAATCAGTTAGTAAAATATCAACTCTCAATTTATATTCTTCAATATAATGGGTAAAGACTTTATTACCGCCTCTGACTTTAGCTACAATAGCACCCTTTCCATTTCTCATGGACATAATTGGCTTAACTTTTAATACTTTTCCTATGAATGCAGAAACATTCGTCAATCGTCCACTTTTAATCAAATTATCTAGATCATCCACAGACAGAAAATGTTTGATATTGGTTTTATAAGTTTCATTAAAATCGATAATTTCCTGGAATGTAGCACCTCGTTCTCTTAAAATCGCTGATTTTAAGATCAAGTAGCCACTTCCATGGCTCATACATTTAGAATCTACTACATAGACAGGTTGATTATGATTTTCTGAAAAATAATCTTTTGCAATGACAGCAGACTGATAACTACCACTGGTACCACTGCTCATGGTAATACACAAAATCTCTGTAGCACCCTCTTCTACAGCCTTTTCAAATAAGCTAATAAACTCATTTGGACTAGGCATAGCTGTAGTCGGAAGTTCACTTAAACCCGCCAACATAGGAAAAAAAGCTTGTGGTGTAATATCTTTTCGATCTTTATAAACCTTTTCACCTATTTTTATAGATAATGGTGCAATACCAATATTATACTTCTCAATGATTTCATCACTTAAATCACACGTTGAATCTGCAATAATTTTAATCATAAATGCCTCCTTGTATCTACAATACCTTAAAACTGAAAAAATGCAATCCTTTATCTTTACTTTTCTTATCTATCTGATATAATAGCCTAAGTTGAAAGGATTAATCATGAAAACTTTTGAAAATTTAAATCTCTCAGATGAGATCATCACCACCCTTAACATTCAATATATAAAAGAACCCACAAAAATACAGCGTTTGTGTATTCCAGAAATTCTAAAAGGTAAAAATGTTTTTGGTGAAGCTAAAACAGGTTCCGGTAAAACTTTAGCTTTTTTATTGCCTATACTGGAAAAAACCAATCCGAACAATGAGGTTCAAGTTGTGATTCTCTCACCTACCCGTGAGCTGGCTATGCAAATTGAATCAGTTGCTCATGCTTTGAATACACCTTTAAAAATCCTTTCAGTTTTTGGTGGGCGAGATATTCAATCTCAAATGAAAAAACTTAAAAATCCTCCTGAAATGATTATTGCTACACCTGGAAGATTTATGGATTTATATGAAAGAAAACTGATCAATTTAAATACGGTAAAATGCCTAATCCTAGATGAAATTGACCAGTTGCTTGAAATGGGTTTTAGAGATGATATCATTAAAATCAACAAGTGGTGTGTTCAAAAGAATCAAACCCTTGGCTTCTCAGCAACACTTTCTAAGTCTGCTAAAAAACTTGTTTACGCTTTAACAGATACGCCTGAGTTTATTTCTGCAGAGGATGATGGCTATGAACAAAGTCATATCGCAAAAGATGTTGTTTTTACAACACCACGGGGCAAATTTGCTGATTTATGTAGCTACCTCAATGAAGAAAATCCATTTCTCAGTATAATTTTTTGTCGAACTAGAAGACGAGTAGATCAACTGGAAGTAGCATTGCATCAGGCAGGTTACAACTGTATGAAACTTCACGGTGGTATGCCTCAAAGTAAGAGACAACAAGCAATGAAGGCTTTTAGAGATTTAAAGATACAATACCTCATTTCTACAGAAGTAGCTGCTAGAGGTATAGACGTCACAGGTGTGACGCATGTTATCAACTACGATTTACCTGAATCACCGGAATCTTATATTCATAGAATTGGGAGAACAGGTCGTGTTGATCAAAGGGGTAATACAGTTACTTTTGTAAATGAAGATGAAAAAAAAGCATATGAAGACATTCTTAATGCCATAAACAATCAGTTAAAATAATTTTTTGAACCTAGCGAAACTATTCACTAGGTTCATCTGTATATTTAAGGGCTATAGCATGAAAAGTATCTTCAAGGACAAGAAAGGCATCTACCATGGCAGGATCAAAGTGTGTTCCTTTCCCTTGAAGGATTATTTTTCTTGCTTTTTCATGATCATAAGGTGGTTTGTAAATCCTTTTACTGATCAGTGCATCATAAACGTCAGCTATGGCCATAATACGTCCACTCAAAGGAATTTCTTCACCTTTTAAGCCTAAAGGATATCCCGTACCATCCCATTTTTCGTGATGGGAATAAGCAATTTCACTGGCATGAGCTAAAAAGGATTCATCTGGCAAATCAACCATAATTGCTTCAATGGCAGAACGTCCTTTTGTTGTATGTTTTTTCATGATCTCAAATTCTTCAACAGTGAGTTTATCAGCTTTTAATAAAATTGCATCTGGTATAGAAACCTTACCGATATCATGTAAAGGAGCACTTTTATAAAGTGAAATAATCACTTCTTTTGTTAAGATACTTTGATATTTTTCAATTTTGCTTAAGTATTCTGCCATGACTTTCACATAATTCTGAGTTCGCTTTATATGAGCCCCTGTTTCAGGATCTCTATATTCCGCTATAACACCCATGCTCTTAATGATAATTTCCTTAGTTTTTTCAATACGGTTCGTTCTTTCCAAAACTTGTTCTTCTAAGGCATTTTGATAATTTTTATGCAGTAGATTACTCTTAATTCTCGATTGAATAATCAAAGGATTAAAAGGCTTTCTTATATAATCCACTGCGCCAAGTTGAATACCCATAGCTTCATTTTCTATTTCTGACATTGCCGTCAAAAACAAAACAGGAATATTGGATGTTTTTAAATTGGATTTTAACTGTTTACAAACCTCAAATCCATCCATTTCTGGCATCATAACATCTAGTAAGATCAAATCAGGTTCATGACTATAAGCTAGGTCCAAAGCCTTTTTCCCATTTAGAGCAACCAGCAAATTATACTCTTCCCTTAATAAATCCACTAAAATGTCAATATTTTCTTCTGTGTCATCTACGATGAGTACAGTATTCTTCATTAGGTTTCTCCTATCTCATCTAAGATTGCTGCAATAATGACTTGTGCAGCATCAAACTTATATTTCTTTATTGCATGATCTAATTGTTTAATGGGTAATGCAATGCCATCTTGAACATACATCTTGTTAATTTGATTTTGTAGAATCTGTATATCATTGATCATACCACTTTTTAAAGGTTGTTTTAAGGCATTCAAAAGTTCTACCAATTTCTTATTGTCTTTCTTAAATGCCTTTGACTCACTGTGTGAAAAGACTTTTAAACCTTGACTCACTTGATCCGTGAATCGATTATATTGGTGTATCAATTTTTCAAATTCCATTTTATCCAGTTGATTTTCTTTTGCTTGTTTTTCAAATTTAGCCAATTGATCTGCTAAATAATCATTCCCGATATTTTTCATGAGGCCTTTTAAAGTATGAAGATTCAATAGAAGTTCTTGATGATCAGAGGCTTTTTCAAGAGCATACTTTTGTGTAATTTTTTCGAGAACCGTAACATAAAGTTCCATATTGTTATTGCAATGCTTCAATCCTTTTTCCACATCCAAATGTTTTATATTTTGAAAGCTTACAGGGACTAACCATTTTTTCACCTTATCCAATAAGGATGCCTCTAATATTGGTTTTGAAACATAATCATTGATACCAGCTTCAATCATTTGATCCTTGACATCCATTTCTGAATCTGCTGAAATAGCTATAATAGGAATTACATTCTTGAACTGTTTGGATCGAATCATCGAGGCGGTTTCAAAACCATCCATCATTGGCATGTGCAAATCCATAAGAATTAAGGATAGCATATTTCCCTGCTCCAAATAGGATATCAAATCTTGACCATTTGAAAACACCTTCAGAAGATAACCATGGGGTTTTAAAAATTCACATATAATTTCTCTGTTGATGTCATTATCATCTACAATAGCTAAGGAAATTTGATGTTTAGTTTCAAGTTGTTCCATTTCTGTTTCTATGGTTTCATAATGTGCTTCATTGAGCGTTGCGTTGATGGTAAAGTTAAATTGACTGCCCCTATTGAGTTCTGAATTAACATCAATATGACCGCCAAAGAGCTCAACCAAATGTTTGCAAATGGAAAGACCAAGACCAGAACCTCCATACTCTCTTGTAATTGAGCTATCTCCCTGTTCAAAAGAATCAAACAAGGTATTCATAGTATTCTTATCCATCCCCTTACCTGTATCAATCACTTGGAATTGAATCATGACGATTTCATCATTGTTCATATCACTGTAAACACGATCCACAATAATTTCAACACCACCATGCTTTGTAAACTTTATGGCATTGGAAACAAGATTCAAAAGAATTTGTGTCAGCCGATATGGGTCGCCAATTAAATTGGTTGGTGTATTGTTATTAATCGTGTATTTGAAATAAAGCTGTTTTTCTTGTATGTCTTTTTCAACCATGCTTTTTAGGTTATTTAAAACCTTTATTAAGGAATAAGGAATATTTTCTAAAGTTACTTTGCCCGCTTCTGCTTTTGAAAAATCCAAAATGTCATTGATAATAACCATCAAATGATTACTTGCATTGTTGATTTTCGTCATATAGTTTACCTGTTGATCATTCAATTTTGATTTCAGCATCAAATGGGACAAACCGACAATGGCATTCAATGGTGTTCTAATTTCATGACTCATATTTGCCAGAAAACTTGATTTCACCTTTGTTGCCTCTTCAGCCTTATTTTGTGCTTTTATTCTTTCATGGGTTTCCAAAACTATCGTAATCAAATCACTTATTGAGCGTAAAAAGCTAATTTCATCTGTTAACCATGGTCGATCGTCAATTTCATGACCTGCACGCACCACACCAATTACTTGTCCTCTGAGACGAATTGGAAAGTGAAGACTGGCATATATATTTTGTTTTTCCAAATAACTTTTCATATCTTTATAAGCATTAGAGCGTTGATCTTTTGACAATGTAATTAAATTACCCGCCAACATATCATAAAAATAATTTGAAAAATCTTTATGTTGAATTCTCTCACAGATAAAAAATGTCTTTTCAACTGCATCATAGCAACTTTCACAAACCAAAACACTATCCATCTCTTCAAAGAAGCCAATATAACTATGACTGACTTCTAGCGCGTTGCATATAGCCTCAGTAATTAAGGTTAAACCTGCATGCATATTGCTTTGAGTCAAATCACTATTTCTAGTTAAATGCTGCAACATCCACTGCTGTCGTGTTAACCGCTTATTTCTCAGGATCATTTCATTCTCATGTTCCTTTTTACTTGTGATATCTTCTTTTAAGGTTACAAAAGCAAAAACCTCACCTTGCTCATTTAAAATAGGCGAAATTGAAGCCGATTCCCAATATAAATCTCCATTTTTTCTTTTGTTCAGGAATTCACCTTTCCATTGCTTCTTGTCTTTAATTGTCTGCCATAGGTTCTCATAGAAAGCATCATCATGATAGCCTGATTTAAGAATGCCACATGAGTAACCTAAAATTTCGCTCATCGCATAACCCGTTATCTTTTCAAAGGATTCATTGGCATAATTAATGAATCCTTCTGAATCTGTAATGACAACACCTAAAGGTGAAGCTGATACAGCAGAATAAAGCAGATTAACTTGTTTCTCCTTCTCTTTTATGTAACTGATGTTGATGTGAACACCTGAAACCATTTTAGCTTTACCATCAGACTGGTATTCAATAATACGACCTCTTGCCATAATCCATTCATAATGTCCATCTAAATGCTTCAATCGAAATTCCTCTTGAATTTCTTGTCTCTTTCCTGTGGCTACTTCCTCTAATACTTCTCGCATATGAGGTTCATCATCAGGATGCATTAAATTATGAAAAAAAGCCGTAGAATTGCGATAGTCACTTTTATTTCTTCCAAGCATTTCAAACCATTGTTTACTTTCATATGACCAACCCTCGTCAACATACCATTCCCAAAAGCCGACATTCGCCACATTCAAACTGGATTCTAATCTTGCTTGAGCAATTTTTCTATTCAAAATTGCCTTTTCAAGTTCTGCAGTTCTTTCCTTAACTCGATTCTCCAAGGCTTCATTTAAACTGCTTAAATGTTTTTCTCTCAAGACGCGTTCAGTCACGTCATAACATACACCGATTAATCTTGTTGCGCTTAAATTGTCCATACTTACAGTTGCTGTCGCACGTAAGTAGGAAACATGATCATCTTTAGGAATTGAATATGAGATTTCCATTTTTTGATGATGATTTACAGCTGCCTTAAGATTATCAATAAACTTTTGTCGATCCTGTTGGGAAATATAGTTCATCCAGTCATTCATGTCCAACATCTGAGTATCAATTCTCAAATGGTGCAATTTGAACATATGCGGATCCCAAATCAAGTCCCCAGAAGTAATATCATAATCCCAAATTCCAATTTCAGCTGCTTCCACAGCCAAACCCATGCGTTCTCCAAGTTCATTTATGGTATCTTTATATTCAATTTCTTCAGAAACATCTCTAAAAGTACCATAGGCTTGTACACATAGGTCCCCTTGTAAATGAAAAACTACTTTCTTTCTAATATGCTTTAAATGTTTTTTGGCAGTGATAATCTTATAATCCATGGTGTAATTCATATGGTTTAGATATTTCTTCTGATATAAACCCATGACAAAAACACGATCTTCTGGATGTATATATTGATCTAAGGATTCCAATTTTATTTCTGAATTAGAAGGCAAATCAAAAAGATTTAAAATATAAGGTGAAATAAAGCTTTTTCCAGTTAAGTAGTCAATTTTAAAAACGCCAATTTCTCCTGCAGCTTCTATAAAATCCAATTGATTATGAAGAGGATTTTTCATAAACTGCAATCTTTTTATAATATATTGTCTTGATAAGGGCTGCCTTAGAACATCATATACCCCGGCTTCATACATTTCATCTATCATGCTTTCATTGATTGTTTCAACCAGGACGTAAACTTTATAGGCATTAAAATTATGATCTGATTTATGCTTCACATACCACTGTTCTGAGATAATCCAGAAATCATAAGACAATCCACTGTTCATATTTTTTTCAATCACAACCTCATTGTTAAACTCACTGATAACGTTTAACAGTAAGGAATCATTTATATCAATACATGCAATTGTCATAATATCACCTCCTACATCCATTACCCTAATATTCAACTTTCAAAAGGCGTAGTACAAAAGTTAAGCTTTTTTTAATAATAAAAGCATGGTCTCTAACGAGATTCCATGCTTAGTATTTTTCTCATATAAGCCATACAGGCTATTGTATTTTCTAAAGTTTCTTCATCTAGATGTTCAAATTTCTGTGAAGCATTTTGTAATATTTCAAAATAACAGGCATCCAATAAGGTTTTACCTTCTTTAGTTATATTATATAACCACTTTCTCTTATTTGCAGGAGGTTGATATCTTGTGATCAATTCATTTTTTAGGAAATTGTTCAAATGTCTTCTCATGGTACTCTCAGAGATTTGAAACAACAATATCAAATCCTTTAAACTTTGATTTTCTTTGTAATATAACTGTTCGAGAATAGAATACTCCAGTTTTGAAAGTCCTGTAGGTTGATAATTTTCAGTCATATGAAAACCTAATTTTTGAATCATGTTAATGAATTCAAACAAAGTAATATTAAATTCTTCACGGATCATATTAACCTCCGATCATATCAAATGTCATTTTTACAACAAGAGCGAATGAAACTAAAATGAATACGGGTTTGATAAATTTAGCGCCATTTTTAACAGCCAAATGTGCACCTACTCTTGCACCAATAATCATTGACAATGCCATAGGAATGCCAATTGAAAAGTCAATGCGACCATTGATAAAAAATAGAACAAGTGCTGTAAAATTACTGGTTAAATTCATTAATTTTGAATTGGCAGAGGCTTTCTTAAAATCAAATCCAAATATCCCAATTAAACCAAAAATAATAAACGAACCTGTTCCTGGACCAAAAAATCCATCATAAAATCCTAATGCCAGTGCCAAGACCATTGCCCATATGATTTTTTTCTTGTCGAATCCTGAAAATGTACTATGTAAACCTAATTCTTTTTTAAGCAGTGTATAACCACCAATTAATAGCACCATTACAATAATAAATCCTCTTAAAAAACTAGGATCTATAGCCAAAACTGACAAGACACCAATTGCGGAGCCGAATAATGATAAAGGAAGCAAATACCTAAGTAATTTAAATTCAACTTCACCACTCTTATAATAATGATATGAGCTGGAAATCGTCCCCATTGACGACGCAAATTTATTGGTTCCTAGAGCCATATGGGTTGGTATGCCTGTTGCCATTAATGCAGGAATTGTAATTAATCCTC
The DNA here is from genome assembly GCA_016937975.1 of Clostridia bacterium. Classification (GTDB taxonomy): domain Bacteria; phylum Bacillota; class Clostridia; order Peptostreptococcales; family Acidaminobacteraceae; genus JABXKX01. The sequence goes on along the minus strand of JAFGVN010000142.1, from coordinate 6,482 downwards.
CACCACCTACTATTGCATCTACCATTGCACCTAAAAAACCTGCCAAACAAACAAGTATAATCATTAGTACCTCCAAACGAAATAATTATAGCACAAAAGGACTTTAAACGATATGTTTGGGCAGGATAATTTTATCTCAAAGGTATAAGAAACCCTCATAAGTCACGAAGACTGTAAATCATTTATTTGTGTTGATAGGTTAGATAAAGACACAATTTTAGAATCTGAAGTTTCGTAACCAAAAAGCTTTATGAATCTATTCACATTAAACTTCCATAGTTAAGTCTATAAACAAGCCATAAAATAATACTATTCATTTTTAAGTAAAATGGTCTGTTAAAATCCACATGTATCTTCATCAATTTGTAATTTTCACCATATCAAGATATGCTAGTGCCGAATTTAATCTGAATATTCCCTCAATTTACAGGTTAAATTACCTAATACTGCCTAAATTTTAAGCTCTATCTCACAACTAAAGTAACGAGTGTGCGAGCACTATTCATCAAGATTTAAAAAACAATCTTGTCCGACTTGATAAACTAGAAATTAGAATTATCATGCTGCTTTCAACAATTTTTCGTTATAAGGATGAATTAATCAGTACCCTGGATCTTTTAGAAGCAGTTCACTTTGAAATAATAAATTTTTATCGTAACGATAGGGATTTCATGAGATATTATTTCTTAACTATTGTGAATTTAATGACCTACTATCATCGAATAGATGATTTTGAGAAAATCGATTTATTATATAAAGAATCTCTCAAAATTTTTGATGAAGAATTTTCTATCAATAATTTAGCCTATTATATGATCAGAACCGGTTTAAACAAATCTTATTTAAAGGACTTCTATGGAGATAATTTTGTTAATGTAGGCTTAGCATTATTGAGAGATGGCAATTATGAAGCTAAATACAACAAACATCTTGAAACTTTCACAAAAAAATACCCGTTTTTAAATCTTAAAAGTATACTTAGTAAGAATGACATCGAATAGATATCATTTATTTATTTTCACCCTATTGAGAGTATGGAATCAAGGCGTAGTTCGTGATAGAATTGAAATACGTCTATTAAGGAGGGACTATGTCAATCAAAAAAGAAATCAAATCTTACTTACAAATACCTTTTACAACTTATATCATTCTGCTCTCCACAATCATCAACAGAATTGGTGGTTTTGTAGGACCCTTTATCACCTTATTTTTAGCAAAGGAATTAGGGTTTACTGACACTCAGACGGGATTAGTTGTTTCATTCAATGCTGCTGTTGGCATGATTGGCATTTTATTAGGCGGAAGAATCATCGATACGATTGGAAGTAAATATACTCGAATAATATTCCATGGATTACATGGTGTACTTTACATTCTTTGTGTTTACGTCCCAAATCCACTTTTAATTCCGTTACTGGCATTAGCTTCATTCTCTTCAGGCATTCAGGCTCCATCGGGCTCAACGCTAATTATTGAAAATACCGAAGAGAAACACAGAAAATCTGCATTTTCTATGAATTATATCGCCATTAATATTGGTTTTACCATAGGACCTCTCATTGCAGCCTTTCTATTTGATCACTACTTGAATTGGCTTTTTATTGGAGATGGCCTTAGTTCGTTTTTATCGGTCTTAATGATCTTCATTTTTGTACCCAGTCATCAACCTCAACACACAAAAAACAAACATGCAAAAGCTGAACATAACAGAACCACATGGAGTATTTTAAAAGAGAATCCACATCTTATTAAATTTCTAACGGTTATCGTACTTCTGTTCATAGCATTTTCTCAAAGTGGCTTTGCAGTGCCATTAACAGCAAAACATGTCCTAGGTGACAAAGCGACTGCGACCTATGGTATGACGATGTTTTTAAATGGTGTTTTATGCACTTTCGTAACACCTATCATCACCATTTTAACCAAGCAGATGAAACCTACAACAGCTCTAGGTTTAAATGGTTTATTATACACAATCGGTTTCGGCATGTTTGCCTTTGTGAAGACCCCATTGTTTTTCCTAGTGGGTACTTTCATTTGGACCATAGGTGAAATTCTTGGTGCAACCAATACAGATGTTTACATTGCAAGTCATGCACCAGAAAGTCACAGAGGAAGAATCAATGCTCTCCCACCTTTAATGAGACGTGCAGGTTTTATAGTTGGTCCAATTTTAGCAGGTATCATCAGCGATCAATTTGGTATTTTAAGCGTTTGGTACATTGTTTCATGCTTTGCACTATTAGGTTCTCTCTTGTTGTTTACTTCAAGAGACAGAAAATCAAAGAAAGAAAATATGGCAGCATAGTAAAAGCCTCTTGAAAACCAGAGGCTATATTTTTATCTCATATATTGGATCTTCATTGATTTTACTTATACATCCAGAGTTCGTAAATCCACATTTCATAAAGAATTCACCTGAATCATCTGAAGTTAAATAGACCTCTTGGATGCTATTGTCTTTCAAGGTGTTCAAAACACTAGATACAAATACCCTTCCTAAATTTCTATTTCGAAAAGCTTTATCCATATACATTTCCCGAATAAATCCCCAACCCTCTCTTTCACACCAATCAATTCTTTTTGAATCCACTTGATAATTGATAAATCCAACGGGTTGTTGCCCTATCATCATAAGTTCTAAAAACAGGATTTCATCCTTCACATCCTTAAGGATTCGATTACACATCTTTTCAATGCCCATATCACTAATTTCAAATTTAAAATCATCTCTAAAATATGTGCCAAGCATATGCTTAAAAGCGTTAAAGTCACGATTATGGTAACTTCTTAATTTCTATATCATTTTCTATCTAATTGACCTCCTGGTCTCCTACTAACCAACATGTACATGATATATTTTTTTATTTATCAAAAGTATATCAATAATGATTTAATACTTGTATAAATGCTAAAATGTATTTGTAACTACCTAAATTTCATATTTCATACTACAGAATCATATGCATCCAGACTCCAAAACCATTTATGGAATTTAGAATTATTACTTATAGAGAGGTAAAATGGTCACATCTATAGTAAATGACATTATTATGCACTCATAGGTATTTTACTAGGTAATGTCAACTTTAATGGTCTAAAATGGGTTATTGAAGAAGCAATAGGTGATACACCTGAATTAGCTGTATATTATGGTCGTTTTATTCAAAATACTGTCAATTTTGTAATTATTGCTTTTGTCATCTTCATGTTGATTCGCATGATTGGAAAATGAAAAATATACCTGAACCTGCAGTAGTACAAACACCAGAAGACATTCTTCTACTCACTGAGATAAGAGATTTATTAAAAGAAAACAAGTAATGAATTAGCCACATGACTATCATGTGGCTTTTAAATTAAAAGTTTTTTCAAAAGAAACAACATATTAACAATTTTGCACCTTTAGTTTTTTATATGTCCTCAAGCATATAGGATCATTATTTTTGTACTCATGCTCTAAGGTGGGTATAATGACAAGCATGCCAAAATTCCTTGAATCAGCAGTTTTGAGTTCTGTTTTCTCAACACAATTTTTATACAATATCTTTTCAAATGGATACATTTAATTTTTTAATCTTCATCTCCAAGGCATTTTCAACTTTAAAGTGAATAATATTCAAATTCATAAATTGAACATCTATAAATTCTAATCAAACCTTTGTTTCAATTGACTTTTGCTGTAAGAGTTGTTGAAGCTGGTTTTTTTCAACTTAATAAGAATTATAACCATTAACATGCATACCATTGCTAATGCAATCCCAGTTTCAGAATAAAAATATTCACTGACACTGTCAGGGATAATCAATTGATTGAAATCTTGTAATACCGAGTTATGTACTGCATGAAATAGTATTGCAGTTAATAGACTTCCTGATTCCATCCTTAAGTAATTAATGATGACATTAACACTAAGGGCTAAGCATGTGAAGTTAAGGACTTGAAATAATAACGGTGTTGAAACATGACTATAATCTGAGAAAATTAAAATTGGATAATGTACAAGTGTCCAAATGACCCCCACTACAAGGGAAGCTTTTTTAAAACTTGTAACTTCACATAATTTAGGGAGCAAAAATCCTCGCCACCCTAACTCTTCGCCTACAATTAATAAGGTAAGTAATATTGGGTTAATCAATAATATTTGGACAAAATCAAGAGCAGTTAAAGATGCTATAGAATTAACATCAAATTCAATTAAACCCAGCAATCCAAATATCATGTACGATATAGTAATATAAAATATCGGTACAAAATAAGATGTTAGTAAATGATTTATTTGACCTAATTTCCACCCGAAACCCTTTATATTCTTATAAAAGAATATCTGTACGCAAATACCAATTAAAGCAGGTGAATACATTAATCCAAGCGCATAGGGTATATTGTTCTCTAAGCCCCTACCATTAAAAATTATCAATCCACTTAAAACAACATTAATTAGTAAAATTGATCCTATGAAAATCCCTATTGCTTTTTTTGTTTTAATCAAGTGATTCATCCTCTCTTTATCTTCAGTAATATTAAAAAAAAATCCATCCTCTCATTCTATTATCTATTTCAAAACAAAAAAAAATATAAAGAAAATATAAAAGAATTATAAAAATCTTTATAACTATGGCTTTTACAAATAGAACATTAAGATTATTTTTTCTCTACATAAAAACAATTCTGTCTGAGTCCTAAATATGCATGATGGTATGAGTTCATAAAAATTAGACAAAATAAAGAACTAGTGAAATTTTCTACTAGCCTCCATTATTTGTGTTTATATTATTTTCATGTATCAATCTGGTTATAATACCTTTAGTATAAGTACATCATACCCAGTAACATCAAGTTTACTCGTCCCCTCAGATGTTATACTGTAGTGAGTTTTGATTCACATGCAGAAAGGAGTGATGAATTTATCCACCACTCCTCCTATACTTATCATCTTATTCTAGTGCTTCAATATCTTTTAATTCAGACCACAATGGTTTTAAACCACGTTTCTCCATCTCGTCTTCGAAACGAACGCATCTATCTGGTTCAAAATTCTCAGTTAGCCAAACAGTATCACATTCATCACAAATGAATATGATAGTATCATCTTTTTTAATCACTGCTTTCTGAATTGCACCTTGTCCAGAGCAAAAAGGACAAACCTTCATTTCACACCTCCTATTTAGCTTTTGGGAAAGCTGTTATTATTTCAGAAGTTAAATCTTTAATTATTATTGTAATAACATCTTCACCATTAGTGCCAATTACTTTACCCATAGGTATTTCAAGCAAACGGTTACCATTTTGCTGTAATACAGAGGATGTTGCCTTACTTCTTAGAGCCCACGCTTCATCAACTACGCCTAGAACCTTATCCTTCGTAGTATTAAACACGGTGTGTAATGGTTTACTTGGATTTGGGGTTAAATGTTCGAGAACATGTAATACTCTATTTCCTTGTGCAGAACCCATTCCGTAAACTAAGCCATTAGTTGATACCCAACCAGTAACTTCACCAGAAGCATTTTTTTTTACACTTAGCTGACCTAGTTTAACAAACTCATCAACCTGAGCTATAAGATTACTCGTCCCCTCATCAGTTTATTTTTTCATCATAACTGATACAATAAAAGAGGCAAATCGGATGCTATTTCTAATAGCCTATTTTCTTCATATAATTTCAACATTATACCATCACTCTATGAAGCGAGTGAAATATATTGCTTAGTTTTGATTATTGATTCAGACATTATTTATCGTCAATAATAACAGTTACTAAGCCTTCATACAACCTTCAAACAATTGTACAGTTTCCTCATAGTCTTTCAAAATACCTCTTTCTCTTACGAAATTCTTGCTACCTATTGTTTCACCTTTGAATCTTGGTAGGAGTTGAAAATGTAAATGATTTCGTTTCCCATCACACATGGTGCACATATAAACTTTCTCAGCACCTAATTTTTCTTTCAATAAGTTTATGATTTTTTGAGTTACTGATAATATATGTGTTCCAAGTTCAATTGGCATTTCAGATATATCTTCATAATGCTCTTTTGTTAGGATTATGGTATGTCCAACAGCTCTAGGATATTGCTCAAATAAACATATTATTTTATCATCCTCATAGAAAGCTCTGCCATCATTTGGGTAAACATCATCAAACTCAAAATTCCTACACGTAGGGCAAGTTCCTTCTTCTTGCAATATTCCTACTTTATTCTTCAACCGCATTTCAATCCTTTTTTCTTCTGCATTCATTTCATTGACTTTTAGCATCATTATCTCCTTATACCATTTTTCAGAACAATCACAACTTCCATATTAATATCAAAATTAATACAATAACTCATATTCCGCCAAACAAATATTACCATATGAATAATTAAAATGGTAAAAAATTACAAAAAGGATTTTTAAAATTTATCTCGAATTATATAAGTATAGACCAAAAGGAGACATACTTATGAATATAGAGTTTAATCAAATAAAATCTTTTT
>JAFGVN010000141.1 GCA_016937975.1 Clostridia bacterium | reverse complement strand
TGGTGCCGAAGGCGGGAATCGAACCCGCACGCCCCGAAAGGCTCTGGATTTTGAGTCCAGCGCGTCTGCCAGTTCCACCACTTCGGCTCGTGGTTTATCCTCAACAGGACAAGATATATCATAACATAAGATTAGTTGTGAGGCAATATATAAATGAAAAAAAGAATAATAGTTTTCAAAGTTTATTTGTTAATAGGTATCATGGCTATTATTCAATATGAATGAAGTTTTCGAATATGCTTGAGTTCACTATATTGTTAGTTTAAATTTTATGGGATAAGCTTTTAGATACAAAATAGATTGATTAAATAATTATTTTTATGTTTTGAGATAGAGTTTTAATTTTTAGGGCATAAATAAAATGTTCTTTCTATCGAAATGCCAGAAATTACGATGATAAATTCAAATTTCTTATAGCTGGAATTCGTTGGCAATCGCCTTGGAAAATGATACAATATGTTGAATAAAGATAAAGAGAGGTCAAGATGAACTATACTTTAAAAAATGACACGATGTCAGTTGTTATCAGTGATTTTGGTGCTGAGCTTCAAAACATTACTTCTTCAGATGGCTATGAATATTTATGGCAGGGTGATGAAGCTTACTGGGGAAGAAGAGCACCGATTCTATTTCCGATTGTAGGCAAATTAAAAGACGATATATATTATTATAATGATGAAACTTATTCAATGACCCAACATGGGTTTGCAAGAGATCTAAAATTCGAATTAGTGAATAGCACTAAAAATAGTTTTGAGTTTTCTTTAACAGAAAATGAAGAAACCCTTAAAAAATATCCTTTTAAATTTGAATTAAAACTAGGTTATCACTTAAAGAAAAATCACATTACAGTAACCTATTATGTAAAAAATAATGATAATAAGATCATGCCTTTTTCAATTGGGGCGCATCCTGCTTTTAACTGGGAGAAAGAATCTTCAGCTTACTTTGAATTTGAAACGGGTTTATTATCCACTTATGTAATCTCGCCAGATGGGGTTTTAGATCAGAAAGTGAACATTGCTGCGGCAAATGGTAAACTACGCATACATGAAGCATTATTTAAAAACGATGCCTTGATTATGGATGATATTGAAAAAGTGACTTATTGGAACGAAAATAAAGGTGTTGAAATGAGCTTTAAGGGATTTCCTTATGTAGGCTTGTGGTCTAAACCAACAGGGGCTCCTTTCATATGCATTGAACCATGGCATGGCATAGCAGATTTTATTTACCATGACCAAAATTTAATGCATAAAAAAGACATGATTCATTTGAATCCGGGTGAAGCTTTCGAGTCAGAATATATCATTAAAATTCTTTAAGAATGAATGATAGAAAATAGGGTATATTTAATAATGGAGGCGATGTTATGCATACTAGGAAAAAGCTGGAGCATGCATTAAAAACAGCAAAGAGAATCCCTATCGATAAAAATACAAAAATAATCATGTTCTCAGATACTCATCGGGGAGATAATAGTGTTTCAGATGAGTTCGCTCACAATCAAAATTTATATAAGTATGCTTTAGAACACTATTATCGTGAAGGATTTACTTATATAGAATTAGGGGATGGGGATGAAATGTGGGAGCATAAACATTTTAGACATATACGTTATGCCCATAGTGATATTTTTATTCTTTTAAAAAAATTTTATGATGATCAAAGATTTGAAATGATCTATGGTAACCACAATATGGAATTAAAGCACAATGCCAGTGTGAGAAGAAATTTATATGAATATCGTGATGAATATACAAATAAGAAAGTCCCACTTTTCCCAGGCATTAAAGTTCAAGAGAGTATTCTATTAACTTGTGAATCCGGAAAAGAGATTCTGTTAATCCATGGACATCAAGGTGATTTTACAAATGATCAACTTTGGTTAATGAATCGATTCTTTATGAGATATTTTTGGCGCTTCATGCATATCATTGGCTTTAGAAATCCTGCTAGTCCAGCAAAAAATATTCATCATCGCCATACTTTAGAGAAACGATATTCCAAATGGATTGAAGAAATGAACCAAATGATTATTATGGGTCATACCCATCGACCTAAATTCGCTGATAAAGGAGAATTGCCATATTTCAATACAGGAACCTGCGTTCATCCTAGAAATATTACTGGTATAGAAATTTTTGAGGGTAAAATTCAATTAATTTCTTGGCGAATTGGTTTTAATGAGGATGGAACGCTACAAGTACAACGAAGAATTATAAGAGGACCAAGAGACATACAGGATATTTAATGAAAGAAGCAATTGATGCTTCTTTTTTAATTTCAACTGGAGGAAAATTGGAAGGAATAATAGCTCTAAAAAAATGATGAAAGAAGGATACAATCTGATGAAATCATGTTGAGGGGAGAATTGTTATGATATAATGATGATATTAGGTGGTGGGTTATGAAATTAAAAGATTATACAAATGCAATTAATCCCATATATGGTGTGTTAATCATTGTAATTATTTCAATGGTATTTTTTTATATAAGTGCAATCAACAATGAACTTGATCACGAAATTGAAATGATTGAAGAGTTTAGTGAACATCTACAAGTAGACTTCGATCAAATGAATTTGTGTTATCAGGAACTGTTAAATGTCATTCAGGCCAAAGAAGCATTTAATGAAGTGTTTATGAATTATGAAGAGGATAATCTTGATCTCAATCTCTTTGAAAACCAGGAGTGGGCAAAAGATTTTCTTGAATATAATCCTGAAATAATGGATGTCATTTTAAAAAACATCGATGAAAATAGAATAATTTCTTTGGTTTCAAATGAACGCATTGAGGAGAATAAATTTCCGAGTTCATATAACAAGTGGTTGGAAAATGAGTTAGGGTATTACAGATTCGGATTTTCTGAAGAATCGGATATTTATGTTTTTGAAATCCCTATTTTATATGAAGGAAAAAATACTCGCTATGTCTTAAGTTTTTTAATTGATCTCAATCGCGTTTTTTATTCCACGGTGAATGAAAATTATAGGATTGATATCTTTGATCATGAGGGTAACAGCTATTTCCAGAATAACAATGTCATACATAAAATGTATGATACCTATGGTAGTGGTTTGTTTGATTTGCCAAGTCCATTTAATCGTGATAAAGATGCCATTCATTTATCTGATTTGCCGTATTATGATAAACATGTTATTTCATCCCATAATTTAAATGAGTATTATACTTTAGTTGTAATTAAAGCCTATAATCGATATAACTTAAGTTCAAGTTTTAAATATATGCTAGATCATTTTATAGCAATAGGCATACTAATTCTTTCCATGGTATCTTTAATGGTATATTCCAATCAGCGTACGAAACTCTGGATTGATAATGATAAGCAGTTTTTGAATGAAGTTATTGAGATGGATAAAATAAATTTATCTGAAGTAAAAAGTGAGCTCAAATTCTATACAGATTTCTTTATGGAAGCTACAATTCCTCTAATCGTCGTTGATAAGGAAACTTTGAGAATTGTAAAAGTAAACACTGAAGCAACAAAATTCTATGGTTATCAAGAACAGGAAATGCTCAGTTTCTATTTGACAGATGTTTGTAAGTGGGAAGATGATCAAAGTGAAAATATGTTGGTCAACGTACAGCACATTACCAAGGACAAACATGTTCTAGAAAGATATGTTCGTGTTCAAGATGTTCTGTTTAATGATGATGAGATGCTTATTCTTTTGGTTATAGGGAATTCGCCAATGGAATCGTCTAAAATTGAAGCCATGAAAGTTGAGATGTTCCACGAAATCAGAAGTCCTTTGCAAGGTGCATATGGTGCTATTGAAAAAATTGAAAAAGCAACTAATGGTTTTGGCGATTATATTGGTATTATAAAAAGATCTTTAAATTCTGTTTTGAATATGACGAATAATGTTTTAGCTGAAAACAAGAATAATCAAAGAAAACATAAGTTGTTCTTATCGGAATTTGATCTCATTCCATTAATTGATGAAGTTGTTTCGCTATCGGTTTATCAAGATTTACATTATAATATTATCGCTTCAAACATAAACATCATCAAAGAGAACACTTTAGTACCCATTCAACATTATTTCATGAAATCGGATTCCGTTAAGGTTCGTCAAATTCTTGTGAATCTTATGAGTAATGCTGTGAAGTATACACAAAATGGCATGATAAATCTAACCGTAGAAATTTTGGAAAAAGAGCAGAAAGATGTCATTGTCTTTCGAGTTTCAGATACAGGTGTGGGTTTAACAAAAGAGCAAATTGATCACCTCTATGATGCTTATGAAACCTTTGGTGATCCTGGAAGTGATGTAGTGCAAACGGGCTTAGGGATGACCATAACCAAAAAATATGTAGAGATGCTAGGATCTGAACTTCATGTTTCTAGTGAGTATGGTATTGGCTCTACCTTTAGTTTTTCATTGGAAGTAAGCAAGTCTAGAGAAAATGCATTAAGTGACAATAAGTATTCCATTCTCATTGTTGATGATGATGAAGTCAGTTTGGAATTTTTAGAACAGCTTTTGAAAAAAGAAAAATCATATTTTGTAAGAACCCTGCATTTGGAAACTGATATGCTTTCAGAAATGAATCGTCATAATTATGATTTGGTCATTATGGATGAAAATCTAAATCACTTTAAAGGATCAGATTTAAAATCCTTGATTCGGCAAAGTATCAATAAAAGAATTGCTGAAATTCCAATTTTAATGATGACAGCAACACCTAAAGATACAATTGAAGTCGACTATCAAACGAAATGGATTCAAAAGCCTTTTGATGAAATTGAACTTTATGATGCAATTCATCTGCTAATTGAACAAAATTCTGTTCAAACAGATTTAAATATCGATCCGAGTATTATCAGTTATAAAAAACTGTATGATACAATAGAAGGGGTAGGATTTGAAGTTTTCTTTGAACTGGTTGAAAAATTCAAACACAATTCACTTGAAGAAATTGCTGCAATCAAACAACTATTGGCTGTTGATAATTATGATCAAGTACAGATTTTACTTCATAGACTTAAGGGTTCGATGTCTTATTTTGCTCCTGTAACAGCGCTTCAGTTGGTTATGAGTATGGAACAAATGGCTAAAATAAAAGATGACAATTTAATTTACGAAATTTCAATATTGGAAAAATCACTTCATCAATTACACCTTACATTAGAATATATTGTAGAAAAAAATAAAGATCTTTAGAATTCTCTAAAGATCTTTTGTTTGAAGTGATGTGCTTAATGTATAAAATTTATTTCTTTTTAATAGATACCTTTACTAAAGAAAGCAATATAGAGATAAAATTCATTATAAATGATATGCTTTTGAAATGAGTTCAATGGCTCTATTGACATCTTCTTGCAGAACCGTATAAGAAATACTGATTTCAGAAGTGGTTACTTGGTAGTAATGGATATTGCCTTCAGCAAACAATCTGAAAATATTCGCAGCTACACCTGAATGACTAACCATGCCAATCCCAACAACCGATAACTTTACTATTTTGTCATTTGTAGTGATATCTATATCTTCAAAGTCATTCTGAAGAGTCCTAATCACATTTTGAATTTCATTTAAGTCATCTTTCAATGCCGTAAAGGATACAGTGACATGGTCATGATAAGGCGCAGCAATTGAAATCATATCAATGTACAAATTTCTTTCAGCCAATTTAACAAATAACTTTGCAATGTTGTCTTGAGAAAATGGCAGATGCTTTACAGAAGCCATAATAGATCTTTCATCAATGGAGATACCTGTTATTGCAGGGGTTTCTAGAGATGTTGAACGATCAATGATATAAGTTCCTGGAATATTCTCATGGCTTTTGGCAACATACAAGGGTACATTAAATTTATGAGCCAATTCTACTGCTCGCGTTTCCAGAACGTTTGCTCCCAAACTTGCCATTTCCAACATTTCTTCATATGAAATCTGGTCTAGTTTCTTAGCGTTTTCATGATATCTTGGATCCACTGTAAAGATACCCTCTACATCTGTGTAGATTTCACATTTTCCTTCCAAAGCGACAGCCAAAGCTACTGCTGTCGTATCTGATCCTCCTCTACCAAGTGTCGTAATATCACCTGTAGGACTAATGCCTTGAAAACCAGCCACAACCACAATCGTACCAGCATCCAAATGCATTCTTATTAAATCTGTATCAATAGATTCAATTCTTGCTTTGGAATGTTGATCATCTGTTTGAATTCCAGCTTGTGCTCCAGTTAAGGAAATCGCATTTAATCCCAAACCCTTTAAAGCTGTAGACAAGAGGGGAATGGTGACCTGTTCTCCTGTTGCCAATAGCATATCCAACTCTCGTTTTGACGGATGTGGATTCACATCATGTATTAGTCGAAGCAATTGATCTGTGGATTTTCCCATAGCAGAAACGACAACCACGATTTGCTCCCCTTGAAGGTATCTACTTTGAATCGCCTCTGCAATACTTTTAATTTTTTCTACTGTAGCGACACTTGTACCGCCATATTTTAAAACGGAAATCATATTTTCCTCCTATAAATCTAATCTTATTAAATCTTCATATGCTTCTCTTTGAATAATGACTTTGGAATTGCCTTGTTCTACCATGACCACTGCAGGATTAGGAATTCTATTGTAATGACTTGCCATGCTATAACCATAAGCACCGGTACTCATTACTGCAAGAATATCTCCTATTTTAGGTGTTGGTAATGATACTTCATCAATGAGAACATCGCCAGATTCACAGCATTTACCGGCAATGGTGTATAGACTTGTATTCTCTGCTGTCATGTTATTGGCAACGCATGCTTCATATTTGGCTTGATAAAGTGCAGGTCTGATATTGTCAGTCATACCGCCATTGACAAAAATATACTTTCTACCTGACAGGGTTTCTTTTGAAAAGCCTACAGCGTATAAGGTGATACCTGCATTTGCAACAATTAGTCTGCCTGGTTCTATCATAATGTGATGAATGAACAAATTATTTTTTGAAATATAACCATAAATGTACTGTAGTAAAACATTTAGAAAATCATAATTTTTTATTTCTTGATCTTCAAAATAATAAACACCAAACCCTCCACCAAGATTAAGCTCCTCTAATTTCAAGTGATATTTGTGTTCTAATAATTTGATTTGGTCCAACATAACTTGAGCTGTTTTCTCAAAGGTTGATATTTCGTGTATTTGTGAACCAATGTGGCAATGTAAGCCTTTTAAAGTCATGGTATCAGAGTTCTGAATCAATTCTATTGCTTTACCGAGATCATAAGATTCAAAGCTAATGCCAAATTTAGAGGTTTCTTTTGCTGTTTGAATATACTCATGGGTATGTGCCTCAATACCTGGATTTACTCGTAGTAAAATCTCCATTGGCGCGTCTAAACTATTTAGGTATTCCAATTCCATTAAGTTGTCTACAATAATTCTTTGAATCTTGTAATCTACAGCCATTTGTATTTCATCCATAGATTTGTTGTTTCCATGAAAATATATTTTTTTAGGATCAAAACCACTTTGGATTGCAGTGTAAAGTTCTCCTCCAGATACAACATCAATGGACAAGTCTTCTTCAGCAATTAACTGATACATTGCCTTTGAACAAAACGCCTTTGAAGCATAAAGTATAGTCGTCTTAAGTTTGGGGTGATTAAACTCGCGTTTGAGCATACGACACTGTTTTCGAATGGCATCTCCATTTAAAATGTAAAGTGGTGTATTGTATTTTTCTGCAAGATCAGTTGTTTTAATGCCGCCAATGGTTAATACATTGTTTTCAATGTTCATGTGTTCAAATAATCGCATAACGCCTCCTTAATATACAAAAAAACAGACACGCGTAAAAACATGTCTGTTTATTGAACAGATTTGATTTTACCCAGCGTGATATAGCACTCCTATCAATCACTGGGTAGTGAATGACAGACAGTATTATGCATGTTATGCATAATCCCAACATTTTCATGTTTCGGCGATTAACCCTTTCCTTACGTACTCTTTTTAATCGCGGCCTCTAATAGCACACAACGTATTCAGTTGATATTTAAAACAAAGTATAAGTGATTGTAATCTAAAAGTAAACACTTTTTTTATAAAATTTAACAAAATGTGAAAAAAGGAACTATAAATTTATATAATTTGATTAAAATAAATAAAATTGGTGTAAAAATACCATAGAAAATAGACTAGGGGTAATGTTATGAAAAATGTTTTAATTGTAGATGATGCCATGTTTATGAGAAACACTTTGAAAATGATGTTAGTAAAGGATGGTTATACAATTGTTGGAGAAGCACAAAATGGTATGGAAGCCATTGAAAAATATAAAGCATTAAAGCCTGATGTCGTGACTATGGATATACATATGCCTGAGATGGGAGGTTTGGATGCTTTGAAGGAAATAAAATCTTTTGATCCTGATGCAACTGTAATTATGATTACTGCAGCAGGAGATCATGGACATGTTATGGAAGCTTTAAAATTGGGCGCAGCTAATTTTATCGTCAAACCTTTTACAGAAGATATAGTTGTGAAAGTGATGAACAGTATATAGGAGGTCGTATGGGAACACATGATCCAATGATGGAGATGTACCTGTTTGAAACGAATCAGTTATTAAACAGGCTTGAACAACTGTGTATGGATTCTGAAAGAAAACAAGATATTACAGATGAAATTCCTGAAATTTTTAGGATTATGCACACAATAAAAGGCAATTCAATGATGATGTTGCTTGAAGATATCGGTAAAGTCGCTCATCGTATTGAAGATTTGTTTGATTATCTAAAGGGTGTAGATTTATCTAAAATATACATCGAAAGAATTATTGATTACAACTTTGAAGCCATAGATTTCTTCAAGGAAGAAATAAGTAAGCTTGAAATGGGTGCAGAAGCTAATGGTGATTCTAAGGATTTCGTCCAAAAGATAGATGATTTCTTAACAGAGATCCATGGCGAAAAAAAACCTGAATCCAATACAAAACCTACAGTTGAAAATCAAAAATATTTTATTGCACCATCCAATTCAAAAACAGATATTCTGTTTAGAGAAAGTATTCCAGAATACTATTACATCAAGATTTTTTTTGATGATGATGCGCAAATGGAAAATGTAAGAGCTTTCTCCATTGTACATAATTTAAAAGATTTAACTTCAGAGATGCAATATTTTCCTTCAGATATTGTAGAAAATGAAGAAACTATAGAATACATAAAAGCTGAAGGTTTTGAAATCCTGTTTAAAACAAGTGAGTCAGAAGCTAAAATGCATAGTTATTTTGAGACTTTGGCCTTTGTAAAGAAACTTGATATGAAAGAGTTAGATCAAGGTGAATATCAGGAAATGTTGGAATTAAGACTTCCAGGAGAGCCAGAAACAATTGAAGAAGTTGTTCATGAGGAGTTTATTAAAACGGCAGAAAAGATGACTTCAAAGCAAAATTTCATCAGTGTTGATGTTCATAAAGTAGATAAACTTATGGATTTGGTTGGTGAGCTGGTTGTTGCAGAGTCAATGGTAATTAACAATCCAGATTTGGCAACTTTAAAACTCAACAATTTCCAAAAGGCATCACGACAACTACGTTTAGTAATCAATGAAATGCAAGATGTTATTATGTCTGTTCGTATGGTGCCTTTGAATATGACGTTCCAAAAAATGTCTCGTATTGTGCGAGATATGAAAAAGAAAGTTGGAAAAGATGTGAATTTGGAACTGATTGGTGAGGAAACAGAAGTTGATAAAAATGTGATAGAAAAAATTGCAGATCCATTGATGCACATCATCAGAAACGCCATGGATCATGGTATTGAAGATAAGAAAACCAGACTTTCTATGGGAAAATCTCCAGAAGGTAGAATTCAACTTTCTGCAAGCCATGTAGGTGGGGATGTAGTCATTAGTGTAAAAGATGATGGTAAAGGATTAGACAAAGAAGCCATCTATTATAAAGCTTATGAAAAAGGCTTGATTACAAAACCTATGGAAGAATGTTCGGATCAAGAAATCTATCAACTCATTATGCATGCAGGTTTTTCTACAAAAGTTGAAGTCACTGAATTTTCAGGACGTGGTGTAGGTATGGATGTTGTAGCGAAAAATATTGAATCTTTGGGTGGTACAATTCAAATCAACAGTGAACAAGATAAAGGTTCAGAGATTTCTATACTAATTCCTTTGACCTTGGCCATTGTAGATGGCATGATGATGCGCGTGGGAGAAACCATATTTACTTTGCCAATTATGGCTGTAAAGGAATCTTTTATCGTTGAGCAAAGTGAAGTCATTGAAGATTCAAACGGTCAAGAAATGGTTATGATTCGTGGTGAATGTTATCCAGTGATTCGATTACTTGATCACTACAATATTGAATCCAGTAATGAACTTGCCAAAGGAATTTTCGTGATGATTGAGCATGATGATAAACAAGTCTTGCTTTATGCAGATGAACTTATTGGCGAGCAACAAGTAGTTGTAAAAAGCTTATCAAAATTTGTTAAGAAGGTTAAAGGCATATCTGGTTTTGCTTTGCTTGGAGATGGTAGTATTTCCATGATATTGGATCCTTCTGGATTTATGATGGCTTGATGGGAGTTCATATGAAAAAAGAAATTTTGAATCTACAGGAAGAAAAAAACTTGGAAGAGGATAAATATTTAACTTTTGCAATTGGAAAAGAAGTATTTGCTCTAGATATTCAATACATTGATGATATTATTGGTGTTCAAGATATTACAAAAGTTCCCGAACAACCTTATTATCTTATGGGTGTCATTAATCTAAGAGGTATTATTATACCAGTTATTGATATTCGATTGAGATTTAACAAGTCCTTTAGGGCATATGATGATCGAACTTGCATCATAGTTGTAAAGATCGATGATGCTCAAATAGGAATAGTCGTTGACACAGTTTTGGAAGTCATTAATATTTCAGAAGATGAAATTGCAAACCCTCCAGGTCATGAAGCAGACCAAGCAAAACAATATATGAAAGGTATTGGTAAGTATAATAATACAGTTGTTATCATTATCGATTGTGATGCACTTATTAGAGAAGATTAATTATGGATACATTAAAAATAGAAGCAAGTAAAATTTTGAATCATGGAAAAGATGGTGTTTTAATCGTTAATGAATCAAGAGTGATTACTTATGCGAACATTAGTGCTCGAGAAATTCTAGAATATGATGATTTATTTGGTCAACCTGTTCATGATGTCTTCAGAATATATAATTATTATACAAAAGAACCTTATAATAATTTTGTCGATGAAGTATTTCAAACGGAAAGACCTACTGGCTTGCTTAAAGAAAGTGCCATAAGAACTGGAAAGGATCATTACTTTTTTGTTTCGGCAAGTATTTCTCCTATTATAGAAAACGGTGTTAAGGGTGTCGTCATATTTTTTAAAGACATTAGTCGTTTAAAGAATACAGAGTTGGAATTATCAAAGTTTAGAAAAGCGATTGAAAATAGTATTGAAGCTGTTGTGATTACAGATGGAAAGTGGGATATTGAATACCTGAATGATCGCTCACAAAAGCGATTGGGTCAATCAGATGTCATTCTAAAAAGTAACTTTTGGGATACTGCAAAGTACAACATCACTTGGATGGAAAAAGAGGTCATGTACGAAGACTTAGAAAAAGATAAGTACTGGGTAGGTGATGTTCGTGGCGATTCTTATGATGAAAAGTGGTATAGAGTCTCAATTGTTGCATTAACTGATGTAATAGGCAATATTATTAATTATGTGATTTCCGAAGTGGATGTGACCTTTGAAAAGGAATCTCAACGTTTACTCATTAATGAAAGAAAGAATTTGAGTACGATTGTAAACGGGGCACCTATCGGCATGATGACCGTTACTAAAGAGTACGGCGTGCTACAAATAAATGAGGAGTGTAGAAGTGTTCTAGGCGTTCCCTTAAGTCGCCCACAAAATATTTTATCCATGGTGGAAGAATATCCTAATCTCCATATTGTAATTGAGTTAATCGGTAGAGTTTTAAAATCAGATAATGAAGTAAGAGGGTTTGAGTTCTTCCTAATTAAAGAGGAGCATGATAAAAAAACAAAATCCTGGATTAAAGCCAATGCTGTCCCTATTGATATAACAGAAAAAAGATGTGTTTTACTTTCCTTTGAAGATGAAACAGTCAAGAAGGACATGGCAAGAACTATTGCTAGAAATGAAAGACAATTACGATTGGTTACGGATAATATGCAGGATATTATTATTCAGATTTCAATTCTTGGGAAAATCGAATATTATTCCTCGTCTTATCAAAATATGATTGGTCCTACGAAAGAAT
Organism: Clostridia bacterium; assembly: GCA_016937975.1. Classification (GTDB taxonomy): domain Bacteria; phylum Bacillota; class Clostridia; order Peptostreptococcales; family Acidaminobacteraceae; genus JABXKX01. The sequence goes on along the minus strand of JAFGVN010000141.1, from coordinate 56,533 downwards.
CACTGATTAATCAGAGTATCATCAATTATATCTATGATGAAGATCACGAGATTCTACGTAGAATGATGCTCAAATGTAAGGACAGTCAAGGTAATATAAAATTTGAGATACGTTTCATCAATGCAATGAAGGAACCTATTTGGGTGGAAGTTATGATGAAACTTATTGAAAATGATGAAAATGACGTCTCATTTATATTGTATGGACGTGATGTTACACAAAGGAGAATCGCTGAACAGGAGATTGTACATTCGAAAGAAATTGCTATTGCTGCAAATAATGCAAAATCTGAGTTTTTGGCCAATATGAGTCATGAAATTCGTACACCCTTAAACGGGATTATAGGAATGGCGAATATTGCTTTGATGCAAACGCAAGACAGTAAGCAAAAAGATAACGTTTCAATGATCAAACACAGTGCTGAAAACCTGTTAAAAATTATTAACAGTGTGTTAGACTTCTCTAAAATTGAAGCTGGGAAGCTTACTATTGAAGCACACAGTATGGATCTAAATGAAGAGTTAAATAAGTTTATCAAACCTTTTAAAATTCAAGCGAGCCAAAAAGACATTAATTTGGAAATGTTCATTGATGAAAAAATATGTCCTACTTTAGAAGGCGATATTACAAGGGTTATTCAGGTGGTTACGAATCTGATTGGCAATGCGATTAAGTTTACTGAATTTGGTGATGTTAAGTTTTCAGTAATCTGCTTTAAGGAAGATAATGAAACCCAATGGATTCGATTCCTTGTTAAAGATACAGGTATTGGGATAAAAGATGAAGATAAGCATAAAATCTTTCAATCTTTTTCACAAGCAGATGGATCTGTAACCAGAAAATTTGGTGGCACTGGTTTAGGGCTAAACATTACAAAAAAAATTGTAGAACTTATGAATGGAACAATTGGATTCTCTTCAAAATATGGTGAAGGATCAGAATTTATTTGTACTTTACCATTTAAAAAAGATTTCAAGAGAAAAACAACAACTCATGAAGAAGCTACAATTAAAAATGAGGCCATTGGTGTTGGTTACAATATCCTTGTTGTTGAAGACGACAAGATCAATCAGAAGCTGGCTCAGAGATTATTAAAACGGAAAGGCTATGGCATTACCATGGTTAACAATGGCCAAGAAGCTCTTGATATTTATGAAGATGGCAGATTTGATCTTATTCTAATGGATATTCAAATGCCTATTATGGATGGATTAACAGCTACACGTCTGATCCGTGAAAAGGCACAAGATAAAATCCCAATTATTGCATTGACGGCCTATGCCATAAAAGGGGATAAAGAAAAATTCCTTAAAAAAGGCATGGATGATTATATTTCTAAACCAATTGATTTAGATGATTTTTATAGAATCTTGGATTTCCATTTGAAAGCTAAGAAAAATGATGATCATGCTATTCAAAGAATTCTAGAAAAACTTAATGTTGATGAGCATAAGGATGCTAGTGATGAAAGAAAACTTTTCAACATGCATTATGAAAAGATGAATATGCAGTTAAAATATATTGCCTCATCCATTAATAAGGGAGAATATGAAAAACTGGAAGAAAGATGTTACGCATTCAAAAACTTTGTTACTTCCATAAAGATGCACGATTTAAGAAAATTGGTATTTACATTGGAGTTGCACATTAGAAAAGAAAATGAATTAGAAATTGTGAAGAGCTATCAAGCTATAATAGACTATATTAATGCAAGAACGGATGATTCGTTGAAAGGAGTTGAAATACATGAAAATATTAATCGCTGAAGATGATTACGTAAGTAGAAAATTCTTGTATAAATTTTTATCAACATTTGGTGAATGTGATGTAACTGTTGACGGTATGGAGGCCGTTGAAGTATTCCTTTCAGCTTTGGAAAGTGGTCATTATTATGACCTGGTTTGCTTGGATATTATGATGCCTGAAGTCGATGGTATAAAAGCCTTGAAAACCATTCGACTTTTAGAGGAAGAACGACAACTTACACCTGAAAAGCGGTGCAAAGTCATTATGACAACTGCCCTTAACGATCCAGATGGGATTTTTAAGACATATGAATTGGGTTCAGAAGCCTATGCAGTGAAACCGATTGATACGGTAAAATTAGTTGAAGTCATGACGAAGCTAGGGTTGATTGAAGAGTAGACAAATAGGGTTATTTCTGATAACATTAACATTTGTAAACAAATAAATTATTGAAGGAGATAACCATGGAAAACAAAGTTTTAGCCATCGTTGGCGAAAGAGAAATCCGTCAGTCTGATTTTGATTTCTTAATACAACAAATTGGACCACAAAGAGCGATGCAATTTCAATCACCGGAAGGGCAGAAACAATTGTTAGATGAGTTGATTAATCAAGAATTATTTTTAATTGACGGATTAGCAAACAAAATTGATGAGACAGAAGCTTTTCAAGAAGAATTAGCATATGTAAAAGAAAATATGATTAAGCAATATGCAATTCGTTCTGTGTTAGACTCAATTACTGTTGATGAAACAGAAATGAAAGCATTCTATGATGCAAACGGTGCAATGTTCAGAAATCCTGAAAGTGTAACTGCAAGTCATATTTTAGTAGATACTGAAGATAAGGCAAAAGAAATCATTGAAGAATTAAAAGGTGACAAATCTTTTGAAGCAGCAGCTCAAGAATATTCATCTTGTCCTTCTTCACAAAATGGTGGTAATTTAGGTAATTTCACAAGAGGAAAAATGGTTCCTGAATTTGAACATGCTGCTTTTGATTTAGAAGTGAATGAAATCAGTGACGTTGTACAAACTCAATTTGGTTACCACATTATAAAAGTAACGGATAAACAACAGCCTGCTCAAAAATCTTTTGAAGAAGCTATGCCAGAAATTGAAAATACTGTATTGCTTCAAAAGCAACAAGCAAAATACATTGAAAAAGTAGATTCAATTAAAGCAAACATCAATGTTGAAATCAAATAATCAAAAAGTTCGTTGATAGTGTTTCACTATAACGAACTTTTTTCTTTTTTGCATTAAAATAGAACCTCCATAACTGAAGTCATGAGAGGTTCATGTACATTGCCTTAACGGATATAATGGATAATCTTTTCTGCTAAAACTTCCTTGTGATATTTTTTGATAATATATCCCTTAGCTCCTGCTAAAAAAGCATTTTCAATATCGTCATTATTTTCACTTCCAGAATAGATAACAACAGGTATTCTTCTTAAATTAGGGTCCGTATGCACTTTTTTGCACAATTCCAAACCAGACATACCAGGCATATCAATATCACTAAGAATCAAATCCGGTTCATGTTTATTTAAATATTCAAGGGCTTCATCAGCTGTATAGGCATCATAAACAATGACATTGTATGGCTTTAAAGTGTCTTTTATAATGACGTGCATAAATTTATTATCAGATACATATAATACAGTTGATTTAAGTTTCATACCATTTCCTTTCTCTGTATTGTTCTATTACCCTAATGATATCATATATAATCAATGTGACTAAAATATTAAATATTTGGGTGTAAACTTTTGAAAAGCTAGATTGTATAGTATAATATTTGAGTCAGTGAAGAAAAAGGAGAATTATATGAAAGTTATTAAATTTGCTGTAGCCATAATGTTGGCTGTAATATTTAGCTTCATTACGAGACATTATATGTCAACTTTGAATTTAAGTGTTGTTTCAGAATTTACACCTATTCCTCATTTTATAGGGGATGTTGATTTGTCGTATAAACTGAGTTTGTTATTGATATTTGCTGTTTTATTATTAGATTTTTCATATTTGGTATTGAACAAGTACTTTAATTTTGTAATTTCATCCCTTGGTATTGTTATTTCTTTGAGACATTACAAAACAGTTTTGGAAAGCTATTTACCTGTAGATATGGCATTTCTGCCAGCACTGTTGGAAATGGCAAAAATCATGAGTTTATTCATGATTGTTGGTATCATTGTACAATTAATTGTAGATGGTGCTTTTTCAGCAATTAAATTGGTTAATAACAACAAGAAATAATGGAGTGAACATGTTGGATAAAAAAATAAATGAATTTGAAGTAGGGGAAGAAGTTCAAGGTTTTTTCATTATTAAGTCTTTCAATGTAAAAACCTCAAGTAACAATAAAAAATATTTGGATTTTACCTTGGCAGACCGTACAGGTGAAGTGAATGCTAAGTTATGGGATGTAAAAGATGAGTACGAGGAATTGTATCAAGCGGGTGTTTTGGTTAAAGTCCGTGGTGCGATTACATCATGGCAAAATAATGTTCAACTGAAAGTCATAAAAATCAGATTGACTACAGAAGAAGATCAAATCAATCTTTCTGATTATGTGCCATCAGCACCTTATGATCCAAGAGAAATGTTTGATGAATTAGTCGAAGTTATCAATGGTTTCAAAAATAATGATTTAAAAAGACTTGTTTTACATATTGTTAAAGAGTATGAAGAGCCATTATTGACAGCACCTGCTGCAAAATCAAATCATCATGCCATTCGTTCCGGTTTGCTTTATCACTTAAAGCGTATGATTAAAACAGGAAAAGCATTATGTCAGATTTACACACATATCAATGAAGATCTATTAATTGCAGGGATTATTCTTCATGATATGGAAAAAATAAATGAAATGGTTTCTGATCATTTAGGCATTGTATCGGATTACTCAACAGAAGGTCAACTCCTTGGACATATTATCATGGGTATTAAAAAAATTGATACGGTGGCAAGAGCGTTAGGTATAGATCCAGAATTGTCTATGGTCTTACAGCATTTGGTGCTGTCTCATCACTACGAGCCAGAGTTTGGAAGTCCAAAGAAACCGATGTTGCCTGAAGGTGAACTGTTACATTATATTGATATCATCGATGCGCGTATGTATGATATGGAATTGGCTTATAGAGATGTCCCTGTAGGTGATTTCACAGCACCTGTTTGGGTTTTAGATAAGCGTAGATTATATAATTACAAGGAGTCGCAGAATGATTAGAACGATTACATGGTATATTTATTTTTGGTTGTATCAATTGTTTGCTTTACCTAAATATTTTGTCTTAAAAAGCAAATCTCATAAAGGCCATAATATTACAGATGAAGTGTATACTGAAACTGTAAAGTGGGCAAGAAGCTTAATTAAATTGGCTGGAGGCAAAGTGTCTGTTGAAGGTCTAGAAAATATTCCAACAGAAGGTCCAGTGGTATTTGTTGCAAATCATCAAGGCAATTTTGATATTCCAACTTTAATTGGCTATCTGAATCGTCCCATTGGTTTCATCGCAAAAGCTGAAACTGAGAAAATGCCAATTGTTGGTGGTTGGATGAAGAATATGCGTTGTGTATTTTTAGACCGTGAGAATCCAAGAGCTGCGCTAAAAGCAATTAAGTCAGGCATTGAGATTGTTAAAAGTGGTCATGCCATTGTTATCTTTCCTGAAGGTACTCGGAGTGTAGATGGGAAAGTAGATGAATTTAAGCCAGGAAGCTTTAAGCTAGCCATGAAAGCAGAAGCCATGATTGTACCGGTTACCATATCAGGAACATACGATATGATGCCAAAGGGATCAAAGAGGATTAAGCCTGCTGAGGTGAAGTTAACGATTTCTGAACCAATACCATCGACGGGCTATGAATCTACAGAATCTTATATCTTAAGAGAGAAAGTAAGAGATGTCATCATCTCAAAATTATAAAAAAGATAACCTGTTCATGTGAACAGGTTATTTCTTATTTGTTTAAACAACATTTCTTGTATTTTTTGCCTGAACCACATGGACATGGATCGTTACGGCCGATTTTGTCTTCGTTTACAACAATTCTTGATTTGTTGTATTCTTTTTTGATTGTTTTTCTTTCTTCCTCAGATAGGATACCATCCCATGCTGGAATTTCATATAACCAATCTGCTTTTGCTTGAAGCATATTGAAGAATAATTTATCCCAAACAATTGTTGAATTAATTTCTGATGATTCTTCTAAAGTTTCTAAATCAAGTTCTTCTTCTAAACTTGTATTGATACCATCTAGGAAACCTGCAAAGGTAACTGCATCCATATTAAAAGACTCTGATAATTCAGAAATACTACCTTTAAGTGCAGTATTCTTAGTTTCTAAAATCGTTTCATAATTCTTTTGTTCTTTTAATAAGTACTCTTTCCAAAATGCATCGTATTCACTTTGAGTGAATTCTTGGTTGGCTTGATCTTGCCATGATTTGTAAATAGACATATTAACACCTCAATCTTAGTTTTTTGCTTGTTAAAGTATATCATAGAGTGAAGAAATTCACAAATAAAAATATTAGAAATCAACTGTTCCCTATAACTAATGACAATTATCTCCTATAATTAAGAATAGAAAGGGTTATTCTTAAAAAATTTGGAGGATGTTATGATGGTAAATGAATTTAAAGCGCTTAGGGAAAAGATAGCTGCATTTTCATTAGCAGGAAATATGTTAAGCTGGGATATGTCCACTGGTGGCAGTAAAAAAGGCATGGATTATAGAAGTAAAATGATTGGACAGTTTACGAAGTTACATTTAGAACTTTTAACTGGAGCAGAAATGAAAAACTGCTTAGTAAATCTTGAACAATCATATGATACATTAGATGAAGTTGTGAAACGGATGTATGTTTTAACAAAAAAAGCCTATGACCAACAAATCAAAATTCCCAATGATGAAGCGGTTGCCTATGCTGAACTTCAGGCGAGAGCACAGATGATCTGGGAAGAAGCAAAGGAAAAAAAGGATTATGCGCTCTTTAAAGATGTATTAGCAGAAATTCTAGCGTATCTTAAGAAATTTGTCGGTTATAGGGGTTATGAAGCTCATCCTTATAATCCCCTTTTAGACGATTATGAAGAAGGAATGACAGTAGAAATTTTAGAACGATATTTTGAAGAACTAAAAAAGGGCATAGTCCCTTTGGTTAAAGCTGTCACAGAAAAGGAATTGCCTTACAACTTAGCGTTTTTAGAGCGTTCATTCCCAATTGAAAAGCAAAAGGAATTTTGTCTTTTACTCGTAAAGGATTTAGGTTTTGATCTTGAAGCAGGACATATTGATGAAAGTGTTCATCCCTTTACTTCAGCTATGCATATTAAGGATGTACGTTTTACCATTAGATATTTTGAAAATATGTTTACTTCAGCATTGTTTTCTGCTGCCCATGAAGGCGGTCATGGTCTTTATGAACAACACATAGATGAACAGTATGAATTTACAGGATTGGATACAGGTGTATCCAGTGGCATTCATGAATCTCAATCTCGTATGTACGAAAATATGATTTGTCGTTCGAAGCCTTTCTGGGAGTATTATTATCCAAAATTAAAAGCGTTTTTCCCAGACCAACTTTTTGATACAACATTAGATGATTTTTATGCGGGTATCAATAAGGTGGAAAACTCATTGATTAGAGTGGAAGCTGATGAACTGACATATTCTTTGCACGTTATTATACGATATGAAATAGAAAAAGCAATTATGGAAAATCAAGTGACCGTTGATGAATTGCCAAGTTTATGGAATAAAAAAATGAAAGAATATATGAATCTTGATGTTCCAGACGATGAACAGGGTATACTCCAAGATGTGCATTGGTCCTTTGGTTTATTTGGTTATTTTCCAACCTATTCCATAGGTTCTGCATACGCGGCACAATTTTACCAAGCCATGTTAGAAGCTTTTGATGTCCCTGATGATTTAAGAAAAGGAAATTACAATAATGTAAATGATTGGTTAAAAAACCATATTCATAAATTTGGTTCATTCAAAAGACCAGAAAAAGTGCTTCTTGATGCAACAGGAAAACGTTTTGACAGTAAATATTACGTAGAGTATTTGACAAGTAAGTATAAATCCTTATATAATCTGTAGTGGGTACATAAAACGCTATAGGGACGATATGCGTCCCTCTAATGTTGGTAAAAATTGAATTTAAATACATTGGAGGAAATTTCATGGAATTAAGAGGAAAAGTATTGGTTGCTCAAGGTGGCGGACCTACTGCTGTCATTAACCAGTCAATGGTTGGTGCTGTTTTAGAAGCAAGAAAATTCCCACAAGTAACAGCTGTATATGGTGCTGTTAATGGTGTGGAAGGTATCATGAATGAAGAATTCGTTGATTTAACAAGAGAAACAACAAACAACTTAGAGAAAGTTGCAATTACACCATCATCAGGTTTATTATCTACTCGTGTTAAACCAGATGAAGCATACTGTAGAAAATTATTTGATGTAATGAAAGCTCATGACATTCGTTACTTTTTCTACATCGGTGGTAATGATTCAAGTGATACAGTAAGAATCGTAAACGATGAAGCGAAAAAAGCGAACTATGAGTTTAGAGCGATTCACATTCCTAAAACAATTGATAATGACTTAGTAGAAAATGATCATACACCAGGTTTTGGTTCAGCAGCTAAATTTGTTGCTCAAGCTTTCGCTGGTATTAACTTAGATAACCGTGCATTGCCAGGTGTTTACATTGGTGTTGTTATGGGTCGTCATGCAGGTTTCTTAACTGCTGCTTCAATCTTGGGCAAGAAATATCCGGATGATGGTCCACATTTGATTTACTTACCAGAAATCGCATTTGATATGGATAAGTTCTTAGCAGATGTTAAGGCGACTTATGAAAAATACGGTCGTTGTATTATTGCAGTATCTGAAGGTATTCAAGATGCTGAAGGTACAGCTATTATCACAAAATTAATGGATAATGTTGAGAAAGATGCTCATGGTAATGTTCAACTTTCAGGTACAGGTGCTTTAGGTGATTTACTTGTTAAAGAAGTAAAAGAAAAATTAGGCATTGGTCGTGTGCGTTCAGATACTTTTGGTTACTTACAACGTTCTTTCTTAGGTGTTGTATCAGATGTTGACCAAAGAGAAGCAAGAGAAGTTGGTGAAAAAGCTGCTCAATTTGCGATCTGGGATAATGTTGATGGTTCAATTGTAATCAAGAGAATTGGTGACTATGCAGTGGATTACCAACTAGTGCCACTTGAAATGATTGCAGCTAAAACAAAACATATGCCAGATGAATTCATCAATGAAGAAAGAAATGGTGTGACGCAAGCCTTTGTGAACTATGTTAGACCTTTAGTAGGATCTAATATGCCTGAACCTCATAGAATTAGAGCACCAAGAGTAGAAAAAATCTTAAACAGATAATTCATAAGACGTTGCAAAAGCAACGTCTTTTCTATTTTCTTGCATCTTTTGTTTCATGGTGTATTGGAGAAATATAATAACTTGATAGATCAGATGTTACATCACTTAACGGAATGGTGGTAATTGTGTTATAATAGTATCAAGATTTTTAGAATGAGGTGAGATATATGAAAAGAAAAACAGTAAGAATTGTGGCGATAGTAATCGTTGCGGCTTTAATTATTGCACCAGTTTTTTCTTTTATAACTGCATTTATGTAAGGCAGGTATAATTTGAAAAAAATAATTGTACTCTTGGTTTTTATTTTGTTTGCTTTTGGGGTATATTATATAAAAATTAACAATCAAGATAATAATCAATTCTATTACCATGATGATTTTGACGAGTTGGACTCAACATTTTGGTATGCAGGGAAGTGGAAAACTTTAGTTGCGGCTTATGATCAGATTCGTTTGAATAATGGGATAGTTAAATTGACAATTGATTCAGTAGATGCTGGACCAGTACTATTAAGCGAGCCAATTACAGTTGAAGAAGATCAAGTTTTGACGGTTAAACGCCGTGTGAGACTAACGCCAGGTGAGCAACCCTTCTTTGGAGGCTTTGCTTTGATGGAAACCAGCGACGAAGGACTGTTACCTTCTGTACTCAATCAACAGGGACAGACAATGGGAAATGGACTTGTTTTGATAGAATATACCAAAGGCAATGTGGAGGATAGTAAAAGACCAGGTAAAGATGTTTTTAGAGTATTACCGAGAACTTGGGCCGTTGAGGCTGAAAATGATTGGATTCCAAGTATTTTCAAAAAGTGGGTAACTGGAAACTATCAACTGGTATCACCAATTTATAATCAATGGTTTGAAGAGGAACTAACCTTTGACAATTCAAATGGTAAAATCATATACAAGATAAATGATAAATCTTATGTTGTTTGGTCTGAGAAGTTAAAAACTGAGAAAATTAGGCTATATATTCACGGTTATGGTTTTGGTGTGGGGCACAGTATTGAAATGGACTGGATTGAAATTTCAGTTCACTAGGGAGGCATGTAATGTTTGATGAAAAAAACAATCCTGAAGATTTCGTAGACTTGGACGACTATGAAGAGATGGATGAGAATCTTTTAAATGAAGAGACTCATGGCGATGATGATGAGGTAAAGGTAGGGATTCCAGAGGCTTTGAAAGCTGATTTTGACACTGCAACTGATACATCAAATAAAGAAAAGGTGAAAAAAGTTAAAGTGAAAAAAGAAAAAGTAAAAAAGGAAAAAGTGAAGCGTGAGAAAACTGGTGAGAAGAAGTTTTCTTTAAAAGGCTTGTTTACAAAAAACCAAGAAGATAAAGGTGAGAAACTGGGTTTAGGCATTCATAGTCTTAAAACTCAGGTCATCTTCATGTTGGCTATGGCAGTTTTACTTCCTATAATCATTATTTCTATTGTTATTTTTACAACCATTAGTAAGAATAACCGTTCGGATATTGATGATTCTGCTTCGGTATTTGTGTTACAAGCCAATGAGATGATCAATGAGAAAATAAAATCTTTTATGGCAGGTCTAGATCCTGTATTAAAGGATATTGATTATGCGCCTACAAAATATGGTGAATTAGGTGAAAACTATCGTGAAATATTAACCCGTTACAAGAACTCATCAGATTATATTTACGAAGCCTATGTCATCACTGAGAACCAGTTCAAGCATTCTTCATCAGGTGTTAGTTTACCTTTAAAAGATGAAGTTAAAGATGAAGCATGGTTCCAAGAAGCATGGGAGAAATCGCTTTATGTTGGAGACCCTGTACTGGAATATAATCGATTAATTTACAGAGTAACCAAGAAAGTTAAAAACAAAGATGAAGATGCATTATTTGTTTTGGAACTTAATTTAACAGACATCTTAACTTTTGCAGATGATATTAAAGTATTAGGTGAAGGATATGCCATGATTGCCGCAAGAGACGGCATGATTATCTATCATCCAAATCCAGATCTTATTGGGACTTACTTACCTGATTCAATTTATGGTAAAATGACTGATATCCGTAAGGAAAGAGTGAATCCTGCTTTAAGAGAGGATGGAGAAGTTGCAGTTGTTGATTTTCTACAATATAAATGGGACGCAGAATCCAGTGGGGAAAGAGTTTTAACTTATCTTCAGAATGTTGATAATGATTGGATTGTAATGACAACCTTTGAGATTTCTGAGATTACAGATAAGATTTTCCCTATTTTCAAATTGATTTTCATTGTAGTTGGAATCGTTTTAGTCATTGCATTACTTGCAGGTCTAAAATTCGCAAATCGTATTACAAAACCTATTGGTCAATTGATTTCCATTATGAAAAAAGTTGAAGATGGTGATTTATCTGCAGAATTTAATACAAATGCAAAATCTGAAGTTAAAATATTAGGTGATAGTTTTAATGTTATGGTGCATCATTTAAGAAGTATCATTTCAAATATGAAATCTACCTTCACCTCAGTTGAAGAGTTTGCTGAAACTTTGACTTTAGCCGTTGAACAAACTACCATAGCATCAAACGAAATTTCAAAATCCATGATTTCTGTTGCTGAAGGTGCAGAAACTCAAGCTGAAAATACCAATGATTCAGTGAGAATGATTAATGACATGGATGCTAAAATCTTGGCTGTGAATAACTCTTCACTGGAAATTAAAAATTCTTCAGGTGATGCAATTGAGTTAAGCGCTCAAGGTATGGAACGTGTAAGTGAATTGAAGGAAATTTCTGAAGAGAACTTAGAAAAAGCAAATCATGTACTTCAAGAAATGGATACACTTAGTGGTCGTGTAAATAAAATCAGTAATATTATCAATTTAATTAATGATATTTCAAGACAAACCAACTTGCTTGCATTAAATGCTTCCATAGAAGCTGCAAGAGCGGGTGAGCACGGTAGAGGTTTTGCAGTTGTTGCCAATGAAGTCAGTAAACTTGCAGATGAAACAAGTAAAGCTGTTCATGGTATAGGTGATCTTTTAAGTGAAATCTTAAGTGATGCGGATAATGCTTCTAAAGCCATAGATACAATGCAAAAGATTGCTCAGCAACAAAACATTCAAGTGGATGAGTCTTTCAAAATCTTCAACAGTATTTCAGATTGGATTAATGAAATTGTTGTTAAAGTGCATACCATTGAACAAGATCTTCAAGCAGCTGTTGAAAGTAAAGATGTTGTTGCAAGTTCAATTTCTACAATTTCAGACTTAGCACAGGATTCTTCGGCCGTAAGTGAAGAAGTATCAGCAGCAACAGAAGAGCAGTTAGCTTCCTTAGAACAATTAGATTCAAATACAAGAGAATTAAATGAAATGGTTAAACGCGTTAGTGCAGAAATAGACAGCCAATTCAAATTATAAAAATAGAGGTTTCCAATTGGAAACCTCTAATCTATTTTTATAAGGATTTTATTGTCATTACATAAAGCTGCGGATAAAGTTTTTGTAGCATCTTTGAACTCTATCATAATACGATCGCCGTCAATGTCAATTAAGGTACCAACCCCAAATGAAGTGTGTAAGACCTTGTCATTCACTTTAAACCCTGCAAGATTCATTTCTGCATCTTTTTTGCTTGTTTCCTGAATTTGTTCTACGGTATGATGTTTCTGGTATTCTGTAATGAATTGTGAAGCTTTATTGTATTGACCATTCTTAAATTTAGTATGAACAATGGTGATACCCTTTTTCGCTCGACTGAGAGCAACATAAAATAATCTGCGTTCCTCTTCAAGAGGTTCAGAATTATTATCTTCAAAAGCATCAACCGCCGATTTTGATGGGAAAAGCTGATGATCTATATCGATTAAAAAAACATGATCAAATTCCAATCCTTTAGAAGCATGCATTGTCATCAGATGTAAGGCAAAGGGATTGTTGTTTTTCCTAGCTTTGTACAATGTATTTTTAAGCTGATCCATGCGATCTAGAAAATCTGAAATGGACTGGGTGTGTTTGGCAATATACTTTAGAATATCTAAATATTTGTTGGAAGAATCTTTATGCATTTGATGTTTCTTGAGATAATCCGTCATGTATTGTCGATAATTGAGTTCGTCTTCTATGAATTCTATGACCAGATCTGGTGACATAGTACCTAATTGTTGAAAATAGGATTTTATTTTTCTTAGATTTGTTCGCTTAAAATTCTCTATTTCGGGTAAATCCACTAAAGAGTCTAGTACACTTGAACCGCGATAGTGATCCTTTATATAATTCATTTCATTTTTTGAAATGAAGGCATTCATTTTATAATAAATACGTTCAAAGCTACTGAGATCATTAGGAACCATGGAGAGTTTCATAAAGGCCATCATATCTAATACAGTCCAGTGATTAAAGAATGAAAGATTACTTTCTTTGACACTGAAATCCACATCAGAGCGATCGAGATGATCCACGAGTGGTAACATGGACAGGTTGTTTCTAAAAAGGACAGCCTTAACATCATCATTTTTCAAATGCTCATTTAAAATGAAATCACATTGATTTTCTGTGGTATCAAGTTGAATATATTGCATATTACCACTACTGGTATGAAAGGACTCGAAAACTTTCCGCTTTCTTTTATGATTGTTAGTTATAATATGTTCACATAAACGAATGATCTCTTCACTGGAGCGATAGTTGATTTTCAACTGATATTCCTTTAATTCAGGATATTTCTTATGAAGGGTCAGAATACTATTGGGATCAGCTCCTCTAAAACCATAAATACTTTGATCATCATCAGCAACCATGAAAATATTCTGATGCTGTTGCGCAAGCATTTCAATGATTTGATGTTGTACTTTTGAGGTGTCTTGACTTTCATCCAATTGAATAAAGTCAAATTTCTCCTGATAGTGCTTCAAAATATGCGGTTTTGCTTCAAAGAGTAATTTACACATGGTGAGCATATCATCAAAGTCCATGAGGAAATTTTCTTTCTTATAGGCATCATATTTTGAAACAATCAACGAAAATCTTCGAACTGAGGGGACCTCATGATTTTCAGGTTGTAAATCCATATTTTTGACATAGCTAATAGCAGTGTTGAGTTCCTCATAGATATCTTCAGTAAGAAATTCGTGATTAATTTCGTGATAGATTTTTCTAAGGAGTTGCTGCTTTGTTATGGGAGCATTAGCATCTTCTAATAAAGTATAAGTTCGATCAATGGTTTTAAAATAACTGAGCAAAACTGAATAGCAAAATCTGTGAATTGTAGAAAACCCAATCTTATAAGGCGCATTTGGAAACAAATCATTCATGCGTTTTGACATATCTAATGCTGCAGCCTTTGAAAAGGTTAATGATAAAATACGATGTGGTGGTACTTTGTAAGTCTCTATGAGGTTTAATGTACGATACATTAACATCGTGGTTTTACCGGATCCTGGAATTGCTAATACAAGTGCTGGTCCTTTGAAATGTTCAACAGCTTGCTTTTGATCTTCATTTAAATGAATTTTTAAATTTTCTGAAAAGAGTGACATATTTAATCCTTTATGAGTCTTAACTTGATTCGTTACAAAGAATTATATCACATATGATACAGTCATGGAAAAAAAGAGTTGTAATCCTTGAAATATAACGAAAAGGTACATATGCAAAGTAATAAAAAAACTGTAAAATCTATTTACAACCATGACTATATAAGTTAGTATGTATTAGTACTTTAGAATTGCTATGGCCACGTCTAGAAATAGAAGGTTTTCTAGTACGGTTTATCATAAACAATAATTAGGAGGATCCTGTAACATGAATTATGAATTGTTAAAAAAAGAAAATAACAAAGTAACTTTAAGCATGACGGTTGGTGCTGAAGGTTTCAAAGAAGCTGTTAAAAGTGCTTATATGAAAGAAAGAGGTCGTTTCAATATTCCTGGTTTCAGAAAAGGCAAAGCACCTAAGAGCATCATTGAAAAACAATATGGTGAAGGCGTATTTTACGAAGAAGCAATCAATATCTTATTAAACGAACACTATCCTAAAGCTATTGATGAATTAAACTTAGAAGTAGTTGATAGACCAGACGTTGATATTAAATCAATGGATGAAACAGGTGTTGTTTTAGAAGCTACAGTAGATGTTAAACCTGAAATCACTGTAGAAAACTACAAAGGTATCGAAGTAGAAAAAATCGAAAATACCGTATCTGACGAAGCTGTAGAAGAAGAACTTAAAAGAATCCAAGATCAAAATGGTAGAATGATAACTTTAGAAGAAGGCGAAGTTCAAGATAAAGATGTTGCAAACATTAACTACGCTGGTTTCCTAGGTGAAGACCAATTTGAAGGCGGTACTGATGAAGGTCATGATTTAACAATTGGTTCTGGTCAATTCATCCCAGGTTTTGAAGAGCAATTAGTTGGTGCTAAAGTTGGTGAAGAAGTTGAAGTCAATGTAACATTCCCAGAAGAATACCATGCTGAACATTTAGCTGGTCAACCAGTTGTTTTCAAAGTTAAAGTAAATTCAATTGGTAGAAAAGAATTACCAGAATTAGATGATGAGTTTGCAAAAGATGTTTCTGAATTTGATACTTTAGAAGAATATAAAGCTGATTTGAAAAGAATCATGGTTGAGCAAACTGAAAATGCTGATAAAGCTGCAATCAGAGACCGTGTTATTGAAGCGGTGACTAACTTAGTTGATGTTGAAATTCCTGAGGGTATGGTACAACATGAAGTAGATCATATGTTGAGAGATTTTGATATGCAATTACAATATCAAGGTTTACAATTAAGCCAATATTATCAATTAACAAATACTAAAGAAGCTGATTTAAGACAACAAATGGCTGAAGATGCTAAAGTTCGTGTTAAAACAAACTTAGTATTAGATCAAATCATTGCTCAAGAAAACATTGAAGCAACTGAAGAAGATTTAAATGCTGAGTTTGAGAAATACGCTGAAGCGCAAAAGACAGATGCTGAAACAATTAAGAAAATGTTTGAGCAAGACAATTTTGAGTATATAAAGAATACAATAGCTGTTAGAAAAGTAGTTGATTTCTTAGTTGATAACGCAACATTAAAGTAGAACAAAATGTAGAAAAGGAGGTTGACAATGGCAACTATACCTTATGTAGTAGAACAGACAAACCGTGGTGAAAGAACTTATGACATCTATTCTAGATTATTAAAAGATAGAATCATCTTCCTAGGAGATGAAGTCAATGATCAAACTGCAAGTCTTGTAGTCGCACAATTGTTGTTCTTAGAAGCAGATGATCCTGATAAAGATATCCATTTGTATATCAATAGTCCTGGTGGTTCAATCACAGCTGGGTTTGCTATTTTTGATACAATGCAGTACATTAAGCCGGATGTATCAACGATTTGTGTTGGTATGGCAGCAAGTATGGGAGCGTTTTTATTGGCAGCAGGTGCAAAAGGTAAGCGTTTCTGTTTACCAAACTCTGAAGTGATGATTCACCAACCACTTGGTGGTACACGTGGACAGGCGACAGATATTATGATTCATGCTGAAAGAATTGTAAAAATGAAAGAAAAGCTAAATCAAATATTAAGCGATAGAACTGGTCAACCTTATGATAAAATTTGTGCGGACACTGAAAGAGATAATTTCCTTACAGCGGATCAAGCACTAGAGTATGGTCTTATTGACAAAGTTATCGCTTCAAGATAAGAGGTGATTTTATGTCAAAGTATGATGACAAAAAACATTTGAGATGCTCATTCTGTGGGAAATCTCAAGATCAAGTTAAAAGATTAATCGCAGGTCCAAATGTGTACATTTGTGATGAGTGTATTGAACTTTGCCAAGAAATCATTTCTGAAGAAGTTGAAGAGCTATATGATTTTGACGTTGATAATTTACCAAAACCAAATGATATCAATACGACTTTGAATGATTATGTTATTGGTCAGGAACGTGCTAAAAGAGCTTTAGCTGTTGCAGTTTATAACCATTATAAACGTATCAATCACAAAGTTGAAGATGACGTAGAACTCCAAAAGAGTAACATCTTATTAATGGGTCCTACGGGTTCAGGTAAAACTTTATTGGCTCAAACCTTAGCAAAAATCTTAAATGTACCCTTTGCAATTGCAGATGCAACATCGTTAACTGAGGCAGGTTATGTTGGTGAGGATGTTGAGAATATCTTATTGAAACTGATTCAAGCGGCAGATTATGATGTCGATGCAGCACAACGTGGTATTATTTATATCGATGAGATTGATAAAATTACGAGAAAATCTGAGAATCCATCAATCACACGTGATGTTAGTGGTGAAGGTGTTCAGCAAGCTTTATTAAAAATGATTGAAGGTACAGTTGCCAATGTACCACCACAAGGTGGTAGAAAACATCCACACCAAGAGTTTATCCAATTGGATACAACAAATATTTTGTTTATCTGTGGTGGTGCTTTTGATGGTATTGATAAAATCATTGAAAAACGTACAGGTCAGAAAGCTTTAGGTTTTGGTGCTGAAATCAGAAGTAAAAAGGATATTGAAATTGGTGCATTACTTGAGCAATTAGAAACACAAGATTTATTGAAGTTTGGATTGATTCCTGAGTTTGTGGGACGTTTACCAGTTGTGGTTTCGTTACATGAATTAACAGAGGAAGTACTTGTTAAAATATTAAGTGAACCAAAGAATGCTTTGGTGAAGCAATATAAGAAACTTTTTGAAATGGATGAAGTTGAACTTGAATTTAATGAAGAAGCTTTAAAATCAATTGCAAAGCTGGCAATTGAAAGAAAAACTGGTGCACGTGGTTTAAGAAGTATCATTGAAAAAGTAATGATGGATATTATGTATGAAATTCCTTCTAGAACAGATGTTAAGAAGTGTGTGATTACAAAAGAAACCATTGAAAACAATCAGCAACCTACATTACTTTTGAATAAAAACAGCGATAATGAAAATGCATCTTAATGAAAACGAGTCCTAGGACTCGTTTTTCAAACAAGCAAGGGAAAATCCTATAACTTTCCCAATGGTTATGGGACAATTTTCTAAAGAGAGAAAAGAGGCGAAATATGGGAATTGAAAATAATCAAAGAGAAATTGCAGTTATTCCACTACGTGGCCTGACTATCTTTCCATATATGGTGATTCATTTTGATGTAGGCCGTGATAAGTCTGTTAAGGCTTTGGAAGACTCTATGTTAAAAAATCAAAAAATCTTTTTGACAACACAAAAAAGTATTGAAGTTGATAATCCTACAATCGATGAAATTCATCATATCGGTACATTATGTAAAGTTAAGCAAATGCTTAAATTGCCTGGCGACACAATCCGTGTTTTAGTAGAAGGTATATCTAGAGCAAAAATACAGGAAGTTTTACAGGAAGAACCTTATATCAAAGTCATCATTGAAGAATATTCTGATGAAGAAGAAGGTATCGATCGTGAATGTGAGGCTTTAAAACGTTCTGTATTACAAACCTTTGAGCAATATGTGGAATTAAACAGTAAAATTACACCAGATATTTTATTGACGGTAAGATCTATTGAAAATTGTGGTCGACTGGCTGATGTAATTGCTTCAAACATTGCATTAAAAATGGAACAAAAGCAAACCTTAATTGAAGCGATTTCTCCAAAACTTCGATTGGAAGTTTTGTACAAATATATGCTGAATGAAATAGAAATCATTGAGGTTGAAAAGAAAATCAATGATAAAGTAAAAAGTCAAATCAGCAAAATGCAAAAAGAATATTATCTAAAAGAGCAAATCAAAGCAATTCGTGAAGAGCTTGGTGAAGATTACTCTAAAGATGAAGAAATTGATGAGTTGTATGACCGTATTGAAAAAACAAAGGTTCCAAAAAATATAAGAGAAAAACTAGAAACAGAAGTAAAGCGGTTGTCATTAATGACGCCAAATTCAGCGGAAAGCAATGTCATTAGAACTTATGTGAACAGTATCTTGGATTTACCATGGAACAAGCAAACCAAAGATGCCCTTGATTTATCTCGCTCTAGAACCATTTTAGATGAAGATCATTATGGTTTGAAAGAAGTGAAAGAAAGAGTATTGGAGTACTTGGCTGTTAAGCAATTGACTAAGAGTATGAAAGGTCCAATAATTTGTTTAGTTGGTCCTCCTGGTGTTGGTAAAACTTCCATAGCAAAATCGATAGCACGCTCTTTAAACAGAAAGTTTATACGTATGTCATTAGGTGGTGTCCGTGATGAAGCTGAAATCCGAGGTCATCGAAGAACTTATATTGGTGCAATTCCTGGTCGTATTATGAATGCGATTAAGGAAGTGGGTTATAAGAATCCTGTCCTTCTATTCGACGAAATTGATAAGTTAAGTTCAGATTTTAGAGGTGATCCTGCTTCTGCATTATTAGAGGTGCTAGATCCAGAACAAAACAAAGAGTTTACAGATCACTATTTAGAAGTACCTTTTGATTTGTCAAAAGTCATGTTTGTTACAACTGCCAACAGTTTAAGTACTATTCCTAGACCGTTATTGGATCGTATGGAAGTCATTCAAGTTTCTGGATACACAGAAAGAGAAAAACTTGAAATTGCTAAAAGGTATTTAATTGAAAAGCAGCAAGAGATTCATGGTATCCAATCTAAACAGTTTAATTTGCCAGATGAAAGTGTTAAAAAGATCATTAATGGTTATACAAGAGAATCTGGTGTACGTGAATTAGAACGAAAAATTGCAAAGTTAATGCGTAAGCTTGCTATAGAAATTGTAGAATATAAAAAAGAGTTCATTGATGTACAACCAGAAGAAATTGAAAAATACTTGGAAGCACCGATGTATCGTTATGATGAGATTGAAGATCAAAGTCAAATTGGTGTAGTGATGGGCTTAGCTTGGACATCTGTAGGTGGAACTACTTTGAATATAGAAGTAGCTAAACTTCCAGGAAAGGGAAAACTTGTTCTTACGGGTCAACTTGGGGATGTCATGAAAGAATCTGCTCAAGCTGGGTTAAGTTATATTCGTTCTATTGCTAGTTCTTATGATATTGATGAGCAGTTCCATGAAAAGTATGATATTCATGTTCACATTCCAGAAGGAGCAACGCCTAAGGATGGTCCATCTGCTGGAATTACCATGGCAACGGCAGTGATTTCTGCATTAACTGAAATTCCAGTTCGAAATGATGTTGCTATGACCGGTGAAATTACTTTGAGAGGTCGTGTATTGCCTATTGGTGGGTTGAAAGAAAAAACTTTAGCTGCTGAACGGGCTGGTATTAAAAAAGTACTGTTCCCACACGAAAACATTAAGGATTTAAGTGAAATTCCAGAATCAGTGAAGCAAAATGTTGAAATGATTCCAGTGAAAACAATGAATGAAGTACTTGAACATGCTTTAGTGAAAGAGAGCAAGTAAATGAAAATAAAAGAAAGTAAATTTGTTACTAGTGCTGTTAAGGAAGAGCAGTATCCTGAAAGCGATTTGCCAGAAATTGCAATGGTTGGTCGCTCAAATGTAGGGAAGTCCTCTTTAATCAATATGATGCTTAACAGAAAGAATTTAGCTAGAACAAGTTCAACGCCGGGTAAGACACAACTGATAAATTTTTTCGATATAGATGGAAAATTTACTTTAGTGGATTTGCCTGGTTATGGCTATGCTCGAGTCTCAAAAGAGCAAAAGAAAACATGGGGTACGATTATAGAAACTTACCTTAAAAATCGTAAAAACCTATTAGAAGTAATCTTGTTAGTTGACTTAAGACACAAACCCACACAAGAAGACATTGAGATGTATCAATGGATTAAAAGTTATGGATTTAATGGTATTGTTGTGGGGACCAAACATGATAAAATTAAGAAGAGTCAATTAGATAAGCATAAAAAAATAATTCGTGATGCCTTTGGCATGGATCAAAATGATTTTCTTTTGGTCTCGTCTACACAATCTAGAAAAGGGAAATATGAGATTTGGGATGCGTTTAATGAATTGTTTGAAGTAAATGGTTATGATGTACATTTTGAAAGACAACAGGAGAAGGAGGACATATGAATCCAATAGTTACGATTAAAATGACTTCTGGTGATGTGATTAAAGCAGAATTGTATCCAGAAATTGCACCAAACACGGTAAATAACTTTATTTCTTTAGTTGAAAAAGGTTACTATGATGGTTTGATTTTCCACAGAGTTATTGAAGGTTTTATGATTCAAGGTGGTTGCCCAGAAGGTTCAGGTATGGGTGGTCCAGGTTATGGTATTAAAGGTGAGTTTAAAATGAATGGCTTTAATAACGAGTTGAAACACTCAGAAGGTGTACTTTCAATGGCTAGATCTCAAATGCCTAACTCAGCAGGATCTCAATTCTTCATTATGCATAAAACATCTCCACATTTAGATGGATCATATGCTGCATTTGGAAAAGTAGTAGAAGGTATGGAAGTTGTAAATGCTATTGCGACTTGTCAAACAGATCATATGGATCGTCCAATTGCTGAGCAAAGAATCGAAACTATGACAGTGGATACATTTGGTGAAACTTATCCGGAACCAGAAACAAAATAATAATATAACGCAGGCTTGCCTGCGTTATTTTTATTTTAAAAATAAAAAAAGACGGATAAACCGTCTTTAAGATTATGCTCTGTTAACTGAACCAAAGATTGTCATTTTCTCTTTTACAGTAGCTTTAATAGCTTCTGTACCTGGAGCTAGAAGTTTTCTTGGGTCAAAGTTTTTGCCTTCTAAATCTTTACCAGATTCAATGAAAGCACGTGTTGCAGCAGCAAATGATAATTGACATTCTGTATTTACGTTTATTTTAGCAACACCTAATGAGATTGCTTCTTTGATCATTTCTACAGGAATACCAGTACCACCATGAAGAACTAATGGTAATTTACCAGTTTCTCTTTGGATGTTTGCTAATGCTTCAAAGTTAAGACCTTGCCAGTTTGCAGGGTATTTACCATGAATGTTACCGATACCAGCAGCTAAGAAATCAACGCCTAAATCAGCGATCATTTTACATTCTTTAGCGTCTGCGATTTCACCAGCACCAACTACGCCATCTTCTTCACCACCAATTGAACCAACTTCTGCTTCAACTGAGAAACCTTTTGCATGAGCTAATTCAACGATTTCTTTAGTTTTTGCAATGTTTTCTTCGATTGCATAGTGAGATCCATCAAACATAATTGATTTAAAACCAGCGTCCATTGCATTTTTAGCACCTTCGTATGAACCGTGGTCTAAGTGAATTGCAACTGGAACTGTGATGTTGAAGTATTCCATCATACCTTCAACCATACCTACGATTGCTTTAAAACCACCCATGTATTTTGCTGCACCTTCAGATACACCAAGGATTACAGGTGAGTTGTTTTCTTGAGCAGTTTGAAGAATAGCTTTAGTCCATTCTAAGTTGTTAATGTTGAATTGACCTACTGCATATTGACCAGCAACTGCATCTTGTAGCATTTTTTCTGCTGAAACTAACATTGAATAACCTCCATTATGATATTCGTGAAATTCATCAGAACTTTGTTCTGAGAAAACTATGTACAACTTAAATTATCAAATTTAAGCAGCCTTACAAGGTTAGCAAGTCAAAGATAATTGACTCCAATTTATTCATACCAAAATATCTCGGGTATAAACGTATTTCTATTAATGGATATGAAATTGTTGTATAATATCTTTATCCACATCCTTATATATGATACCATATATGCTTAGGAAAATGGAGAAAAAGTAGTAGAATTGAATTAGGAAAGCGTTTCCTATTTCATGTGGTCCATTTCAATTCTACGTTATTTGAATGACTAAATATATTGGAGAAGTTTATGAAATTACCTGTAGCATTTTTGAATCGTATGAAATCACAATTAGGTGATGAGTTCGATGCTTTCATAGAGAGTTATAATAGAGAAACCATAAAAGGCATAAGAGTGAACACTTTAAAAATATCTGTAGAGGATTTTCTGAAAATAACGGATTTTGATTTAATTGAAGTACCATGGACAAGAAATGGTTTTTATGTAAATCATGAAGAACTTGGGAAACATCCCCACTATTTTGCAGGGTTGTATTACATTCAAGAACCTTCAGCCATGCTGCCGGCTGAGCTTGCAGATCCAAAACCTGGAAGCATTGTTTTGGATTTATGTGCAGCGCCAGGTGGCAAGAGCATGCAACTTGCAGCAATGATTGAAGATGAAGGTCTTCTGATTTCAAACGACATTAGCTCCAAAAGATTAAGAGCGCTTGTCCGAAATGCTGAATTGATGGGATTAAAAAATATTATTGTTTTAAACGAAACCCAGGAGAATATTGCTAAAATCCTTCATCATACAGTGGATACCCTTGTTATTGATGCACCATGTTCTGGTGAGGGAATGTTCAAAAAAGATGATGATGCGACATCTGCCTATGAAACCTATGATGTTGAAAATTGTACTGAGATGCAGCGAGGAATTTTAGATATAATACCAGAAGTCTTAAAAGAAAATGGTGAGATGGTATATTCCACTTGTACCTTTAATGAATTTGAAAACGAAGAAATGATTCGTTATGTACAAAAACTTTATCCTTTAGATGTAGTGCATCATCCCTTTTCAATGTTTGAGACAGGCATACATATGCCAGATGCGATAAGAGTTTATCCTCACAAGATTAAAGGAGAAGGTCATTTCGCAGCAAAGCTAAAAAATCAATCGAATCTAACAGAGTTGTTAGAAGAAGAAGCTTATAATGAACCCCCTGAAGATTTAAAGGTCTTTATGGATACCTATTTAAATAAGCCCATAAAAGGTTATTTTCATGTGGCAAAAGAACATGTTTTTTTAAAGCCCAGATATAAACTGCCCCAAAATAATTTAAAAATGATTAAAGAGGGTTGGTATTTAGGGGAAATGAAAAAGAATAGATTTACACCTTCACATGCCTTTGCCTTAGGTTTAAAGGCGTCTGAATTCAAGCAAATTATTGAATTGGATAGAAAAAGCACAGATGTAGAGAAATATCTTAAATGCGAAACTTTATATTGTGAAGGGAAACCAGGTTTTAATTTAATCTGTGTTGATGGCTATCCAATAGGTTGGGGCAAGTGGTCAAATGGCAAATTGAAAAATTTGTATCCCGCTGCTTGGAGGTTGCAATGAGACTGGATAAGTATTTAAGCAACATGAGTGTTGGGACAAGAAGTGAAGTGAAAAAAATTATTTTTCAAGGACGTGTTCAGGTCAATGGACAAGTGGTAAAAAAAATAGACGAGAAAATCAATCCCGATACAGATCTAATTTTACTAGATCATCAAGAAGTCAGTTATGAAAAATATATTTATCTTCTTTTGAATAAACCTAGCGGTTATATTACAGCAACTGAAGATAATATGCACAAAACGGTACTGGATCTTATTTCTGAGCACAAAAATAGAAAATTATCTCCTGTAGGCAGATTAGATAAGGATACTGAAGGGTTATTAATTATTACAGATGATGGTGAATTCAATCATCAATTAATGTCACCAAAGAAGCATGTTTCTAAAACTTATTTTGCAAAGGTAAGAGGAAAAGTTTTACCATTGCATCAGGAAATATTTAAAATTGGTGTGGTTTTGGAAGATGATTACAAATGTCTACCAGCTGAACTTGAAATATTGTCTTCTTCAGATCTTTCAGAAATAAAAGTGACCATCACTGAAGGTAAGTATCATCAAGTTAAAAGAATGTTTAAAAGCATTGGTTGTGAAGTTGAATATTTGGAACGTATAGCTATTGGTAATTTATCTTTAGATCAAACATTAAAAAGAGGCGAATACAGGCCTCTAAAAGAAAATGAAATCAAACTTCTTTTAGAGAAGTAAAAAAATAAACACAATCGAAAGATTGTGTTTTGTTTTGCTAATCTTGTCTAGCAAGTTTTAAAATGATTTCTTCTGTAGTCATACCAGTGTTCAATTTAAATGTATCAGCTTGGAGTTTGTTGCCTAAATCCATTTCACCAAGTTTAGATAAGAAATCATCTACATTCTCGATAAGACCTTCGTCTTGTAATTTTACAGCGACTTGATAACCTGTGTTGCCTTTTTCAATTGTAAAACTTACTTCTTTAACTTCAACGATGGGATTTTCAACTTCTTCAACGATGGGTTCTTCTGTGATTGGGTCTTCCGTTTCAACAACAGGATCATCCGGTTCAACAATAGATGAATCATCAGGTGTTGTAATTGGATTGAATTCCAATTCGTTTACGGCATCTCGATCTATATTTGAAAACCATGTAACGGACATGGTGTCTGTTAACTTCCATGAAACCACAAAAAATATAATACCAATAATTAATAATGAAAAGAATAAATCACTAATGTCATATAAAAAATCTTTTACTTTCTCCATGAGGTCCTCCTATTACCATAATTAGAATACCATATTATCGCAAAAAATTCATTATAATTAATTCTTAGTAATATGTTTTTAACATGTTGGAGTATTCAGTGGTTTTCACGTATAATGGAATAGAAGGAGAAGTATAACTTGAGTCAAATAATTAAATTAAATGAAGCACATCAAGCCCAAGTGGAAAAGTATTTTTACAGTGACTTTTGGGGTTGTATTGAATTGATAAAATGCTATGAAAAAGCAGGTTTAAAATATCAAATCGCCAATAAGGATTCTGGTGTATACTATGGTTATTTTGAGGAAAAATTACTTTTAGGAGTTTTCCTTTTCACCAATAATAAAAGGTGCTTATTGCATTTTAAAAGTGAGCAGGTTACAAGAAAAGTAGATTTACTCAAAGCCATTAAATTCCACAAACCAGAGTATATGTCAGGGCCCGCTGACATGGTTGCATTAATTTGGAAAATGTTTGAAAGAACGGTAAAAAGGTATAATTATAAAAACAGCATGTATATGGTTCTTAACGAAAAACTTTTAGATTTTTCTGTGGATCAACAAATTGTTGAGGCAACCTTTAATGTTGCAAAAGCTTCTTCAAATTTCCTTGTGGCAGTAGAAAAGCACTTTGGAAGAAATCACATGACCATCAATCAAATTCAAAAGAGAATTGAGCTTAAAATGGGAACGGGTGAGTATTTATTTGCTCAATGTGATCATCAAGTTGTTGGACAGGGTTTTGTAGAGGAAAAAGTAAAAGCATTTTGGCAAATTGGTGGTGTTTTTGTTGTACCAAACAAAAGAGGAATAGGCTTGGCAAGAAAACTTGTATGTACTTTGATACAAACAATACAATCACAGGGCTGTATTCCTATACTGGCGGTGCTGAAAGATAATCATTCCGCAGTATCACTTTATGAATCCATTGGATTTGTTGAATCCATTGAGTTTAGTATTATTGAAATAGAATTTTAGGAGAAGTATGAAAAACATCATTATTACTGAGAATGAAATGGAGCAACGTTTAGACCGTTTTTTAGTTAAATACTTAAATAACACTACCAAAACAAACATCTATAAGTTAATCAGAAAGAAAAGAATTAAAGTTAATGGTAATCGTGTAGAAGAAAACTATATGTTAAAGAAAGCCGATGTTGTTGAAATTCATTTACATGATAATGCCATTGATGAACTGATTAAAGTTGAAGAAATAGTTGATGCCGAAACTGTAGACTTAGATATTATTTATGAAGATGATGAAATATTAGTTGTAAATAAACCTAAAGGATTACTGACACATCCAGACCAAAGTGAGTACAAAAAGACTCTAGCCACAAAGGTGCAGACTTATTTAAAACCATTGTGTACAAGAACTTTTAAACCTGCATCCATACAAAGATTAGACAAGAACACCAGTGGTCTTGTGATTTTTGGAAAAACCTATGAATCCTTAAAAAGATATAATGCTTTAATGCGAGAACGTAAGATTCATAAATACTATTTAACCATTGTATGGGGAACTCTGAAAGGGGAAGGGGAGGTTAAAGGATTCTTAGTAAAAGATGAAGAAAAAAACAAAGTTGTCATCAGTAAAAATGAGAAAGATGAAAGTAAATTTGTTCATACAAAGTATAGGAGTTTGAATACCGCTAATGGATTTACACTGGTTGAGGTAGAGCTTTTAACAGGGCGTACTCACCAAATTAGAAGTTCCTTGGCATATATTGGACATCCAATTGTTGGTGATCGAAAATATAATGGAAAAACTTTTAACAATATTAAGAATCAGCTATTACATGCCTACAAGGTAGAAGTCGAATCACATGTTTTCGAAAAATCCTCTCAGGAAATAGATGATTTTGTAAAAAAACATATGTAGAAAGGCCATTTATGGATACTTATAAAACTTTAAGAAAGCTAGTTGACCGTTATGATTACGGTGGCGCATTAGATTTACTTGATGAAAAAGGGTTACATGAAACTGATGTTGCAAAGGTAATGAATTCCTGCCGATATGCAGTGAATTTTGATTTTAAAACGGCGCGTCAGTTACTAGGTACTTTATCTGAAAAAGAAAAAAGTAGACAAAATGTGAAAGATATGTCTAAAAATTTAGATGCTTTAATTGATGGACACCCTGATGCTATTTTTTCTGAGTTGATGGAAAATATTAAGTTTCAAATTGTTAATGAGGAGTATATTGATTTTTTAGGTCGGGTCTATCGGTTTAAAGAGGCTGTTTTAAAATATATTTTTGTAAGTAACCACATTGATAAAAATAGATTTTCGCTGATTCATCTCCAAATGGAAAAAAGAGAAATTTTAAAGAAACTTAGAAAGAAGTATCGCATTTACAACTCTAATTTAATGTATGGAATCACCACTTATATTCATCGATATCTTAAAAATGAATATAAGTACTCAGAAATAGAAAAAATCTTAAATTCAGACCATATGAAAGCATTAATTGAACTTCGAAATGATTCTATTGTAGGTCACGGATTTAAAGGAGTTTCAATTGATGACATCTATAGATATTATGGTAACCCATATAATGTTTTAGATGACTTTGATAAATGCTTAAAGAAATTGGATGTAAAACTTGAACGATATAAATATGCACAAATAAATGAGTATATCTATGAATTAATTGATCATCTAAATTAGAAAGGAGTACCATATGAAACTTAAAATAGGTTCTGACGTTTTAGAATATAATCAACCCGTATTATTGGAAAATCTTAAAAATGAATATCAAAAAAAAGACCAACCAACAATTGTAGCTGCCATTGTCAATAATAAACTTCAAGAGCTGTTTAAAGAAGTTAGTGAAGATGCAACCATAGAGTGGATAGATTTAACCATGTCTGATGGTATACGTATTTATCAAAGAACCTTGTCCTTTGTTTTCATTCGTGCTGCTATGGAACTGTTTAGGAATTTGCAAGTGAACATTAGACATTCATTAAGTAAGGGGCTGTATTGTGATTTTCAGTATCATCGTGAATTGACACATGAAGATATAGAGAATATCAAAACAAGAATGAGTGAAATCATTGAAACGAAGGAAAAAATTCATAAAGAGAATGTGGATTTAGAACAAGCAAAAAAAATATTTGAAGATTTGGAATTTCACTCTAAAGCCAAATTGTTGAAATATCGTGAACATGATCAAATTAATATTTATACCTGCGGGTGGTTAAAAAACTATTTTTATGGTTATATGATGCCATCAGTGGATTATATTCATTCTTTTGATCTGATTCCTTATGATCATGGTGTAATTTTAAGGCATCCAATTAGTTCTTCACCATTTGAGTTGCCTGAGTTTGAAGATCACAAAAAACTTGGTGTCATTTTTAGAGAATCTGAAAAATGGGGAGATATTGTAAGTGTCAGTAATGTTTTTGAATTAAATGAAGAAATTGAAAAAGACAATTATAAAGAGTTGATGATTTTAGGTGAAGCTTTACAAGAAAAAAAGGTTGCACAAATTGCTGATAAAATAACCTCATTAGACAAAAAGGTCATTTTAATTGCTGGTCCATCTTCATCAGGGAAAACAACTTTTGCAAATCGTTTAAGAATACAATTAATGGTCAATGGCTACGATCCCATTACATTGTCAACAGATGATTATTTTGTTAATCGAGAATTTACACCTGTCGATGAAAAAGGTGATCCTGATTTTGAATCCATTGATGCTGTAGATGTTAAGCAATTTAACATTGACTTGGCAGGCTTAATTGAAGGTAAAGAAGTAGAATTTCCAACTTTTAATTTTATTAAAGGTGAACGAGAATATAATGGTAGAACCTTAAAAATTCATGAACATCAGCCGATAATAATTGAAGGGATTCATGGCTTAAACGAAAAATTGACTGCACAAATTGCAGCAGAGCATAAATTCAAAATATATATTAGTGCATTGACACAATTGAATATTGATGAACACAACAGAATTCCTACAACGGATTCACGTTTAATCAGAAGAATAGTAAGAGATAGCAAGTACAGAGGTCACGATGCTTTAAAAACACTTAAACTATGGCCTTCCGTAAGACGTGGTGAAGAAAAGAATATTTTCCCATTTCAAGAAGAAGCTGATGCCATGTTTAATTCTGCTTTAAGTTTTGAATTATCTATTTTAAAGAAACATGCAGAACCACTCTTAGAAGCGATTTCTGAAGATCTGCCTGAGTATAGAGAAGCAAAAAGATTGTTGAAATTTTTATCTTATTTTAAATCTATTGATGATGACACTTTAGTACCAATCACATCAATCCTGAAAGAATTTATTGGTGGAAGTTATTTTACAGAGTAATAAGTTGGAGTAAGAATGAAGTCTCTAAAGAAAGTTAAAGAATTAATTGTTTATTCAGAATATGGATCGATGGTATTTTCCATCGGTCTTCTTCTGATTTTATTTTTTATATCCTTTATTTGGGAATCGAGCTTAACAAAATTTATTAATACTACAGGTATGCAAGGGATTCCCTTTGTATTTGAATTTGGTATTATAGCCATCTCCTTACTCGTTGTAAATATTTGTAGACGTGCCATAAAAACAACTAATCGAACTAGGATGATTTTGTATGCTGTTTTTTTTGCACTTGGTGGTGGTGTTGGTTTCATTGCTTTTGCGAATGTAAATTGGTTAAATTCAGAATTAAATTATGACACTTTATTATATTTATCTTCCTTGAGTAGACTAATCATCGCTGTAGGAATGCTGCTTGGCGCTATGGTTTCCATCGACGCAACAATTGAAAACTATAATGCGACGTTATTAAGAGTCATTATTTATGGTTTATGGACAATATCCGTTATTGTAGCTCTATCCCTAAATACAGGGAGAATTGCATTGGATATTATAATCCCTGAGCATATACATACCATAACTGAATACTTGGTATCAGTTGTCTTAATTCTTACCTTTGCATTTCATTATAGAAGTTATGCCATTAAAAAGAATCGATATCTTATGTTGTTTATGAACGGATTGATTATTCTTTTAATTGCACAGATTATCCGTTTAACCTTTGTGAATTACACCTATTTATTCCATTTTATATATACGGGTTATATTTTTATAGGCTATATATATTTATACAATGCCATCTTTGGTTACAATATTTTAAGTCCAATACAACATTTAATTAACGAAGAAAAACAAATAAAACTTTATGCTGAAAATCTAGAGGTTATTGTTGATCGTAGAACCACTGAAATGAAGAACAACAACATGCGTTTGATTCAAGAGATTGAGTATGCAAAAAGTATACAACAGTCTTTGTTGCCAGCTAGAAAAGTCAATTTCAACAAAGTTATTTTTGTTTCAGAATACTTTCCTTGTGAAAGATTAAGTGGAGACTTCTTTGACATATATAGATTAGATGATGAAAATATAGGGATGTATGTTCTTGATGTATCAGGACATGGTGTTTCTGCTGCTTTAATGACTATGTTTTGCAACAATTATATTAAATCATCAGAAAAACTAATCATGAAATATAGAGGATTAAAGCCTCATAGAAACCTAAAACATTTCTATGAAGAATTCAATAAAATGAAATTTCCTGATGAGATGTACATGGTAATGTTTTTTGCCTCGTATAACATAGAAACTGGTATTTTAACATATGCTTCTGGAGGTATAAACTGTTATCCCATCTTAATGAAAAAAGATGGTACGAAAAGTTATTTAGATAAAAGTCAAGGTTTTCCAATTTGTAAAATGAGTGCCTATTTTACACCAACCTATACAAGTGAAATCTTACAGTTGGATAAAGGAGATCGAATTATTTTCTATACAGATGGCCTGGTTGACAATAGAAAAAACAATACTATTTCACAAGAGACTTTGGAAGAGGTCCTATTTGATTATAGAAACCGAAGTTTAAAAAGTTTAAACGAAAAAATAAAATCTTATATCAATGAAGAAATGGGATCCAATGAAGATGATATTACATATTTCATCATGGAAGTATAATTGAAGAAAGTAAGAAAAGCCATCATACCTTTGGATATGATGGCTTTGTTTTTTACATATTAAAACTCACGATGGAAAATGCAATAAATAGTATAGTTGAACTGATTAATAAAGGATACGTTGATTTGAAATAAGGTTTTGTATATAAATATTTTTCCTTCATAAAGTCCTTAAAATCATCTTCATTACTTAGATTGTTCTCATCCATAAGCAGTACCTTATGGGTTTTTGACAGTGTCGCTTTTACTTGCTTTGAAGAATAACGAATGCCATTAAAAAGACCTCTTTGAACAACAAATGCAATGAGTGCATAACAGAAAAACAATATTGTTACAATAAAAGAAGTGTTAATCCATACGATTGGCAAGCTTCGCTCTTTTGAGTTGAACTGATAGTAGAACAACGCTGTCATTAGAAAGCAGATTAACAAGATAATGCTTGCATATTTTATTGACCTTTTAATTAATTGTTTCATAATACCACCTTTGTTTTTTTTGTAGCTCTAATTATATAGTAAATAAATAAGATTGTATAGTTACTTTACATTTCGATAATATTAATAATCTGTCATATTCAGGTGTTTAAATTTTCTCACTATTTGGAAAATAACTTAAATGTTACAAAAATGTATTACTTTCAGATTGCTTGAAATATAAGGGTTTCAGGGGCCTTTATAGTCGTTTCAAGCCTTAGAGAGGGGCCGATTTCAGTCCAGACCCTTTACAAGGAAATGAAAATATTATATACTTTACAAGTGATTAGGCAACTAATCTCATAAAATATTTCTAGAGTATTTAACTCTAGAGGGGAAAAAAATAGGGAGGAAGACACATGAAGAAAATTTTAGTAATGTTACTAGTTTTAGCTATGGTATTCTCACTTGTTGCTTGTGGTGGTAACAACAACGAGCCTAACAACGCACCTAACAATGCAGTTGTTAACACTGAGAATGAACCAGCAAACACTGGTGATACTGGCAACACAGAAGAGCCAGCGGACACTACTCCAGCTGAGCCTAAAGTATTGAACTTGTTAGAATCATCTAACATCCCTTCATTAACTACATGGCAAGCAACTGACTCGGTATCGTTCCTAATCTTAGGTAACATCGGTTCTGGTCTTTACACATTAGGTGAAGGCGGTGTTCCGGTAGCTGATATCGCAGAATCAGTAGATATCTCAGCTGATGGTTTAACTTACACATTCAAATTAAAAGATGCTGACTGGTCAACAGTTGATGGTGAAGTTTATGCACCTGTTACAGCTAACGACTTCGTATTCGCTTGGAAAAAATTATTAGATCCAGCTGAAGCATCACAATACTCTTTCATGATTTCAACTGCTTCTATCAAAAATGGTAAAGAAGCTGTTGCATTAAATGAAGAATTAATCGGTTATGAAGCTGACGTAGAAAACTTAGAAACTATGGATCCAGCTAACTACGAAGATACAGATGAAAAAACAGCTAAGCAACAATATGACGAAGCAAAAGCTGCTTTAGAAGAAAAAATTGCTGCTGAAGAAGCTTCTTTAACTGAAACTTATGGTTCAATAGATGCTGCTTATACAGCACTTAGCGATTTAAGAGATGGTTTAGGCGTTACTGCTGTTGATGATCATACTTTAGTAGTTGAATTATCGAACCCAGTTCCTTACTTCATCGACTTAATGACATTCCCATCGTTCTTCCCAGCAAACGAAGCATTCTACAATGAAGTAGGTGACTCTTATGCTAAATCAAACGATGCATTCTTATACAATGGTGCTTTCATCTTTAAAGAGTGGAAAATCTCTGAAAGACATTATTTAACTAAAAACCCTAATTACTGGGATGCTGAAAACGTAGCTTTAGACGCTATCGACTTCAGAGTTATCGAAGGTGTATCTAACGATACAGCTGTACAAATGTACTTAGATGGCGAAATCGCTACTACTGCTTTATCAGGCGAAAACGTTGAAAAGTATGGTAACAGACCAGATATGGTTCCATTAGAAGACGTTGTTTTATTCTACCTAGAAATTAACCAAGGTAAAGGCGAAATGACTACTACTAAACAATTATTATCTGACGTAAGAGCAAGAAAAGCTATTAACATGGCAATTGATAAAACTTATATTACTGACGTAATCTATGCTAACGGTTCTTTACCAGCTGACTACTTCGTTCCAAAAGGATTCGTAGGTTCTGCAGCTCATGATAACAAGGACTGGAGACAAGTTGCTGAAGATATGTATGGAGGTGGCGAAGGTTACAACCATTACAATCCAGAAATGGCTGCTGAATTATTCGGTGCTGCTATGGCTGACCTAGGTGTTTCTGAAGTTGAATTTGAATTAATCATTTACCAAGGTGATACAGCTGCTCAAGTTGGTACTCACATCCAAAACGAATTAGAGAAAAACTTACCAGGCGTTACAGTAATCGTTCAAGCTTTACCATTCTCTGAAAAGCTTAAGAGATCTGACGAAGGTACTTACACATTGAACTGGGGCGGTTGGGGTCCTGACTATCCAGATGCAATGACTTGGATGGATATGTGGGTAACTGGCGGTGGCCATAACTCAACTGGTTATGCTAACGCAGATTATGATGCAGTAATCGAAGCTACTAAGTCTGGTGACTTAACTGCTCCTGAAAAATCAGGTGAAAGATTCGAAGCTTTAGTAACTCTTGAGAAGAAACTTCTTGAAGAAGATCAAGTTATCGTTCCTTTATACCAAAGATCAGGCGTTGGTTTAAGAGATCCAAGAATCATGAACTGGTTCAGACAATCATTTGGTCCAGATATCATCTACAAGTGGGTTGATCTTGCACAATAATCAACAAAACTAACTAAGTTAAAATGGATTGGCAGGGAAAGTCCCTGCCAACCTTTTATGTTTGACATTATATGGCAAACATCTATATTGCATGGTTAAGCAGAGTATAATTAAATGGAGGTATGTTTATGCTACGATATGTAGTGGAGAGACTTTTTCTAATTTTCTTAACACTGTTTGTTGTTTTAACAATAAACTTTTTCTTGTTAAGATTAATGCCTGGTACACCATTTGATAATCCGAAAATCACACCTGCACAAAAAGAATTAATGGTGCGTAAGTATGGTTTGGATGATCCAGTTGGTGTTCAGTACCTACGTTATTTAAATGACGTATTGCATGGTGATTTTGGTGTATCTTTTAGATTACAAGATCAACCGGTTACAAAATTGATTGCGATGAGATTACCTCATACAGTGCAAATCGGGTCTATGGCACTTGTATTTGGTGTTGTTGTCGGAATCCTGCTCGGGGCGCTGGCCGCGATTTACAGAGGTTCCTTCTGGGATGGATTTGTTACAATTCTCGCCGTTATAGGGGTTTCGATTCCTTCGATGGTACTCGCTGCTTTACTTCAACATTATGTTGTTGCAGAGTGGGGAATGTTCACCTATCTTTATAATCCAATCGATGCTACGAGAGGTATATCAGTCTGGGATTCGTTATACTCATCGATTTTACCGGCATTCTCGTTATCATTATATGTAATTTCTGCTACGATGCGTTACATGCGTTCAGAGTTAGTAGAAGTATTGAACAGTGATTACATCCTTTTAGCTAGAGCTAAGGGTTTAAATAAAACTCAAGTAATCATGCGTCATGCTTTAAGAAATGCTTTAATACCTGTAATTACAATTGTTGGTCCAATGACAATCGGTCTTTTAACTGGTTCCCTAGTTATAGAAATGTTCTATGGTGTACCTGGTTTATCTAGATTATTGTTAAACGCAACAAGTCAAAATGATTATTTCTTAATCCTTGGGGTTAACGTTTTCTACAGTTTCTTATTCGTAACTGTTATCTTAATCATCGACTTATTGTACGGTGTAATTGATCCAAGAATTCGTTTAAGAGGAGGTAAGAGCTAAATGTCAGTGAACAAAGATAAATTTGTACTAGTACAAAATAAATTTGAAGACGTTGATAAAATTGAGACGCAAAGCTTAACTTTCTGGCAAGATGCTTGGAGACGTTTAAGAAAAAATAAAGGTGCAATGTTTGGTTTAGCGATGATTTTCGTTTTGATTATCTTTGCAATCGCAGCACCAATGGAGCCATTTGTTCCTAACAATGCAGACGGTACACCATTCTCTTATAAAAAAGCACCAGTTTTATTTGATGAAGAAGGTAATGAAATAGCAAAAGAAGATATTTCATTCGTACCACCTAGAATTCCAGGTATTGAAAAACTGGGAATTTTCGACGGTTTTACTGTAATCGAAAGAGGTTCTTGGGATATTCTTATTGGTAACTTACCAAAAACAACTGAATGGGATGCTTTAAAAAGTCCACTTAAAAGAAAAGATTTAATTGCAGCATTAGGAATTCCTTACCATCCTTTTGAAATCAACTTTATTGATATGTTCAAAAAAGATGGTGTAAATTTTGCAAAAGTAAAAGTGTTGGCTACTGGTGAAATTGTTGAATTACCATATGCTGATTTAATTTCAGAATTTACAAGATTCCAAGATGGTACATTTGAATATGTAAGTTCAGAAGTAGATGACAAAGGTGTTGAAATGATTAAGATCAATGCTGACTACTATGAAATTCAAAACATCAAGAACTTATACTTCTGGTTTGGTACTGACAAGTTAGCCCTTGACGTATGGACTAGACTTTGGACTGGTGTTAGAGTATCGTTATTAATCGCATTAGCTTCTATGGTATTAGACTTCTCAATGGGTATCGTTTATGGTACTGTTGCAGGTTTCTATGCAGGTACAATCATAGACACAATCATGATGCGTTTCACTGAAATTATCGGTTCTATTCCTATGTTAGTATTCATGATTATCATGATTTCGCTGATAGATCCAATAGAAACCTTCATTTCCGGTATATTCCCGAATATCACATATACAACAGTTCGTCTTTTAATTATCATCGTTGCGATGTCATTAACTGGATGGATTGGCGTATCAAGGGTTGTACGTGCTCAAATCTTAAAATTACGTGATCAAGAATTCATCTTGGCTTCAAGAACCCTTGGTGCAAGTAAAATCAGATTGATGCAAAAACATTTATTCCCTAACATTATTGGTCAGTTAGTGGTAATGATGACATTTACTATTCCAGGTGCGATTTATTATGAAGCATTCCTTACTTTTATCGGTATGGGTCTTCCAATTCCAATGGCATCATTAGGAGTACTTTTAAGAGATGGTTATAACTCAATTCAAACTATCCCAGCAATGTTATTGATACCTTCGTTTATCATGTCATTGTTGATGTTATCAATTAACTTATTGGCGAATGGTTTAAGAGATGCTCTTGACCCACGTATGAGATAGAAAGGAAACCACGATGAATAACAACAAGGTTTTAGAAGTTAAAGACTTAGAAGTTAATTTCCGTACCTATGCTGGTGACGTACAAGCGGTACGCGGTATCTCTTTCGATTTATACGAAGGTGAAACCCTTGCTATCGTAGGTGAGTCTGGTTCAGGTAAATCAGTAACTGTAAAAGCGATTATGGGCCTTTTGGCTAGTAATGGTTATTATGCTGGTGGTGAAATTAACTACGAAGATATAAATATTGCAAAAACAAAAGAAAAAGATTTACACTCAGTTAGAGGAAATCAAATTGCCATGGTATTCCAAGATCCGATGACTTCATTGGACCCTACTATGACAATCGGTAAGCAAATTATGGAAGTAATCTTGCTTCACCAAAATGTTTCAAAATCAGAAGCTTATCAAAAAGCTGTTAAATTAATAGAATTAGTTGGTATCTCAAGCCCTGAAGATAGAATGAAGCAATATCCTCATCAATTCTCAGGTGGTATGAGACAACGTATCGTAATTGCGATTGCGTTAGCATGTGAGCCTAAAATCTTAATCGCTGACGAACCAACTACAGCTCTAGACGTTACAATTCAAGCGCAAATCCTTGACTTGATGAAAGACTTACAACAAAAGATAGGTGCATCAGTAATCTTTATTACACATGACCTTGGTGTTGTTGCAAACGTTGCTGATAGAGTAGCTGTTATGTATGCTGGTAGAATTGTTGAAATTGGTACTGCTGATGAGATCTTCTATGATCCTCAACATCCATATACATGGGGTCTAATTGGTTCTATGCCAGATTTAGATACAGATGGCGATTTATATGCTATTCCAGGTACACCTCCAAACTTATTGAGACCTCCAAAAGGAGATGCTTTTGCTATAAGAAGTGAATTTGCAATGCAAATTGACTTTGAAGAGCAACCACCATTCTTCAAGGTTTCAGAAACTCATCAGGCAGCAACTTGGTTGCTACATGAAGATGCGCCAAAAGTAACGCCTCCGGCTGTTATCGGGAAGCGTAGAGAAAGATTAAAGGAGGTTTAGACTATGGATTACAAAGATCGTGAAGTTCTTGTAGAAGTTAAAGACCTTCAACAATATTTTAAATTAGGTCGTCACGGTGTAGTTAAAGCCGTTGATGGTATTAACTTCAAAATTTTCAGAGGTGAAACATTCGGTCTTGTTGGTGAGTCTGGATCAGGTAAATCTACTACTGGTAGAACCATGATTAGATTATATAAGCCAACGGGTGGAGAAGTTTGGATGAAAGGTAAACTTGCTTCTGGCAAGATTCCTAAAGAAGATATTGCTTATGTTAACAGAAATATGCAAATGATTTTCCAAGATCCAATGGCTTGTTTGAACCCTCGTATGAAAGTTATTGATATCGTAGCTGAAGGTATTGATATTCATAAATTAGCAAAAACTAAAGAAGAGAGACGTCAAAAGGTTATCGATATTATCAAATTGGTTGGTCTTGATGAGCAACATCTTGAGAGATACCCACATGAATTCTCTGGTGGTCAAAGACAAAGAATTGGTATCGCTAGAGCGATGGCAGTTGAGCCAGAATTCATCATTGCTGATGAGCCAATCTCAGCACTTGACGTATCAATTCAAGCACAAGTTGTTAACTTAATGAATGAGCTTAAAGAACATAAAGGTTTAACTTACTTGTTCATCGCTCATGACTTGTCAATGGTTAAGTACATTTCAGACAGAATTGCTGTTATGTTTAAAGGTAAAATCGTTGAATTAACAACATCTGAGCAGTTGTTTGCGAAGCCACTGCATCCATATACTAGATCCTTATTATCTGCGATTCCATTACCAGATCCAATCACTGAAAGAACGCGTAGAAGAATCGCATATGAACCAGCTAAAGAACATGATTATGCTAATAATCCACCAAGCTGGCATGAAGTAGAGCCTGGTCACTTTATTCTTGCAAATGATCAAGAATTAGCTAAGTGGGTAGCTTTATACAAATAATTTAATCTTTATTATCCAATAAAGAAATCTTAACCGCAATATAGATTTTGATAGCAGCTTAGGACTATACTCCCTAAGCTGTTTTTAATTGCTTAAAATTGTAGAATAATATAGTATGTACAGACTTTTGAATTGATTAGGAACTAAAATTTCGAAGTGAATTGACTAAAGGTCATATAACTTATATGATTAACTTGGTGAGGTGCAAAATGAAAGATGTAAATAAAATTATTGGAGACAACTTAAAGCAATTAAGAGAAGAACGTGGATATAGCTTGGGAACTTTAGCTGATATGGTTCAAGTGAGTAAAAGCATGCTCTTTCAAATAGAAAAAGGAGAAACAAATCCTAGTGTAGGAACAATCTGGAAGATTGCCAATGGCTTAAGGGTGTCTTTCACATCTCTATTAAATGAAGATGTAACACCTTTTAAAGTTGTAAGAAAAGAGAATTTAAGCAAGATATCACAAGAAGATGAGATGTATACAATTTATCCCTATTTTCCATATGATCGTGACAAACGATTTGAAATGTATACCTTTGAATTAGAACCCAATGCCAAACATGATTCTGAGGCTCATGTTAAAGGTGTAGAAGAGTTTTTTATTGTTACACATGGTCAAATGACGATGATTATTGGTTCTAAAAAGATAAAACTGTCTCAAGGAGATGCCATTACCTTTAAAGCAGATAAATCACATGCTTATATCAATGATTCAGATGTGCCTGCAAGGGGTACAATTCTTCTGTATTACCAGGATTAAATCTGTTCAATATATTGAACGTAGATATAATTTATAGTACAATGATGTTGGATTTTGATAAAAGGAAAACTTGTTTTCTATAGAAGAGGGAATGGAAAAATTCTATCTTCAGTTACATATAAGAATCATGTTTCATAATAGAAAGGAGCTATTAATGAGTAACGTACATGAATTAAAGTATTTACAAGATAGTATTCAAGAATTAAAGGATCAAGGTGTTTACAGAAAATTACCAGTCCTTGAAAGTGCAAATGAAGCAGAAATCATTTTAAATGGAAAAAATGTAATCAACTTATCATCAAACAACTACTTGGGATTTGCAAACCATCCTAAGTTAAAAAAGGCTGCAACTGATGCTATAGAAAAATATGGCGTTGGCGCTGGTGCTGTAAGAACAATTGTTGGTAACATGGATTTACATGAAAACCTTGAAGTTTTATTAGCTGAATTCAAACGTGAAGAAGCAGCAATGGTATTTCAATCAGGTTTCAACTGTAATGCAGGTGTTATTCAGGCAATCACAAATAAAGGTGATTTAATTATCTCAGATGAATTAAATCATGCAAGTATTATTGATGGCGTTAGACTATCAAGAGCTGATAAAGCTGTATTCAAACATTCAGATATGGCTGATTTAAGAAGAATTCTAGAGGAAAGACGCAAAGACTACAGTCAAGTATTAATCATTACTGATGGTGTTTTCAGTATGGATGGTGATTTGGCTAAATTACCAGAAATCGTCGAGTTAGCAGAAGAGTTTGAATGTATGACATATGTAGATGATGCACATGGTTCAGGTGTATTGGGAGAATCAGGACGTGGTACAGTGGACCATTTCCATTTACATGGTCGCGTTGACTTCTGTATTGGTACTTTATCAAAAGGTATTGGTGTTATTGGTGGTTATTGTGCAGGTAGCAAGGTAATGAAAGAATGGTTAAGCCATAGAGGTAGACCAATTTTATTCTCAACTGCATTACCTCCAGCTGCTGTTGCTCCAATTACTGAAGCGATTAAATTGCTTATGAATTCAACTGAGTACACAGATAGACTATGGTCAAATGCTAGATTCTTCAAAGAAAGATTGGGCAAACTTGGTTTCAATACAGGTGCAAGCGAAACACCTATCACGCCAGTTATTATTGGAGATGAAGCAAAAACGATGGAATTTTCGAGAAAATTGTTAGATAAAGGTGTATACGTCTCTGCAATTGTATTTCCTACAGTACCAAAAGGCAGTGGTCGTGTACGTTGTATGGTAACAGCTGGTCACACTGAAGAGCAGCTAGCAAAAGCTGTAGATGTTTTTGAAGCAGTTGGTAAAGAAATGGGTATTATAGGTTAATTCAAGCAATATTTCCAAAAGTCGGCATTCAAGTCGTCTTTTGGATTTTTTTTTTTTGTAGTATAATATGATTATGATGATAGAAACCTATTCTGAGGGGTATAAAGCCAATATTCAGTGAAGGATCCGATATAGGAGGAAGATATGGAAAATAACAAAGATGGTATTTTGTTGGAAAGTGGGACCAATGAAGTTGAAATTTTAAGATTCAAAGTAGCAGGAGAATTATATGCAATAAATGTTGTAAAAGTAAGTGAGCTGTTGCATATTGATAATATTGCAAAAGTACCAAATGCACATCCTGCAGTTCCCGGTGTTTCTCTGATACGTGGTGAGGTCATTACAATTATTGATATGCTGCAGGTCCTTGAGAATAAAAAGAATCCTAATATCGAAAAGGCTATGACTTTAGTTTGCGAATTTAATCAATTAAAAGTTGCATTTGCCATTGAAGAAGTTCTAGGAATTTCAAGAATAAGATGGTCTGATATTCAAAAACCAAATGAAATCACCAATACTTCACTGGTTATTGGAAATATCAATTATAAGAATCAAATTGTTATGTTACTGGATTTTGAAAAAATTGTTATGGACATCAGTCCTCAATCTGGTATTACTATGGATCGTATGGCATCCGTAGAACATAGAGATCGTTCAAATTATAAAGTTGTATTAGCCGATGATTCCCCTTTAATTAGAGAAGTTCTTTTAAAGACCTTAACAAAAGCTGGTATTGAACATATGAAGTTTTTTAATGATGGTCAAGAAGCCTATAATTATTTAGAATCTTTAGGGGAGAAACACGGTGAGTCTTTTATAGATTATGTAAATATTCTTATTACGGATATTGAAATGCCTCAAATGGATGGTCATACTTTAACGAGAAGAGTGAAGGAACATAGGATATTACACGAACTTCCTGTCGTTATATTCTCTTCATTGATCACTAATGAGTTGAAGCACAAGGGAGAATCCGTTGGTGCAGATGGTCAAATGAGTAAACCAGAAATAGATAAATTAGTACAAGTTATTGATGAGTTATTAAATTAAGAACCTTAGGGTTCTTTTTTATATTTGATTTAATTTGATTTGAGATTACTTTAGAAGGGTAAATTCCATAAGGGAGGCTATTATGGAAAACATGTATTTGAAAGATATTATGATTTCATTAATTCAATCCATTGATTTGGTGAATTACTTATTAAAAAATCATCATAAACGTGTTGCGGTGATTGCTTATTACATTGGAAAATCAATGGAGTTGAGCGATGAGCAAATGAAGCGATTAGTTGTAGCTGCATCTTTACATGATATTGGTGCATTGTATATAAAGGAAAGAGATGAGTTAATTCAATTAGATACAACATATGCAGCAGAACATGCTATAAGAGGGAAAATGCTCTTACAAAATTTGGATTTTTTTGTTCCAGTTTCAGATATTATTTTACATCATCATAGACATTGGAAAAACGGTCAAGGTGAATATTTTGAACAAAAGAAAGTGCCTTTAGAAAGTTTTGTTTTACATCTTGCTGATCGTATAGAAATCTTATATGATCCCAACGAATATTACTTTAATCAAATTGATTATATTATTAATGAGATTTTAAATCGTAAAGGTACTATTTTTCAACCGGATGCTGTAGATGCTTTTATAAAAATAAAAAAAAATGAAGGCTTTTGGTTAAGTCTATCAGATTTCAACTTTGAAAACCTTTTAAGAGAAGTGATTCATTCAGATCATAAGATTGAAGCTGATTTAATGATTTTAGAGAGAATAACAATCGTTTTTTCAAATATTGTGGATTACAGGTCTCAATTTACTGCAACACATTCTACTGGAGTAGGTGAGGTTGCATATGCCCTTGCAAGGTATTATGGATTACCCATAGAAGTATGCAAGAAATTAAGGCTAGCAGGGTATTTACATGATATTGGTAAGATAGGGGTGCCAACAGAATTAATTGACAAACCAAGTCATTTAACGGGGAATGAAATGGAAATTATGAAATCACATGCCTATTATACCAACATCATTTTAAGAAATATTGAAGGCATGGAGGACATTTGTAATTGGGCTTCCATGCACCATGAGAAAAGAGATGGCTCAGGTTATCCATTTCACAAGAATAGGAATGAATTTTCAGCAGAAGTAGATATTTTAATAATCTCAGATATCTTTACGGCTTTAAGTGAAACAAGACCTTATAGAGAAGATTATTCTTCTGAAGAAATATTAGAATTACTTAAACGTGAAACCATAGATATATCTGAAGAAGTTTTAAGAGTTTTTTTTAGAGAATATAATAAATTGGAAATGACAAGAATAAATGCCCAAAAAAATTATATGACTGCATTTAATGAAAAAATGCAGTCTGTAGATACATTGTTGAAAAATAAAGAGATTACAAATTTCAACTAGAAAGAAGGCGGTGTAACCGCAAAAATGACTTCTGCTTCTTTATCATATGGATTATACCACCGATGTAACATCTGAGGTGGTATTTTTACGCTATCCCCTTGAAACAGTTCTATTTTGTTCTCATTTAAAAAAAGTACAACATTTCCTCTGATGACGTAAGCAACTTCTTCACCGGCATGTTTAAAATTGTCTTTGGACGTGTGACTTCCTGGTGATAAGGTCATAGTGGCCATTTCAATATCACCATTCAAATCTGGTGAAAGCAGTTCATATACAATGATTTCATCTCCTTCAGAAGGTAAAATAACCTGCTTTCTTTCAGAAGGTTTAACGACTAAATTAGCTTGATGGTTGTCTTCAATAAAGAAAGTAAAAAGAGGGACGTCTAAAGCCGATGCAATAGTTTTTAATGTGTTAATCGAAGGATTTGCTAAGCCTCTCTCCAATTGACTCAACATAGATGGTGTAACAGAAGCCTGAGTTGCTAAATCCTTTATGGTTAAATTCTTTTGTTTTCTTATTTCAGAGATTTTTTTCCCAATATTGATGTCGTTCATAAAGTATCCTTTCATCTTGTCTATTATAGCATAAATTCTTATAAATTATTTAGTCTATCAAAATAAACTGTTATTTTTCGAGCTTATATGATATCCTAAAAACAAATGAGCAAAGGGGGAACTTTATGAAGACTTTTTTTACAACAAACAGAAAGAATTTATTTGATAAAATGAACAATGGTGATGTAGCTGTTTTCTTTGCTGGTAAAGCACCTCAAAGTACTGCTGACAGTCATTATGTTTTTAGAGCAGATAAGAACTTTTATTATTTAACAGGTACAACAAGAGAAGCTTTTATTTTAGTAATGACAAAATATGAAGGGAAAGAAGAAGCTGTATTATTTATTGAAAAACCTGATTATGACATTGAAAAATGGGTTGGTCGCAAACTCAAGAAAGAAGATGCTCAAGAAGTCTCTGGTATTGAAAATATTCAGTATTTAAGTGGCTTTGAAGCATACTTTAACCGTTTAATTTACTCTACAAAATTTGATGCAATATACTTTGACCTAGCAAGAATGCAATTTGACGGTGAAACAACAGCTGCAATGGCATTTGCAAAAAAAGTTCAAGATAATTATCCAGGTTTGCAAATCAAAAATATTCACAAACAAATGTGTGAATTAAGAATGATTAAATCTGATTTTGAAATAGACGAGATTAAAAAAGCAATTGAGTTGACGAAAAACGGTTTGGAAGCTATTATGA
Source organism: Clostridia bacterium (assembly GCA_016937975.1). GTDB lineage: Bacteria > Bacillota > Clostridia > Peptostreptococcales > Acidaminobacteraceae > JABXKX01. The sequence continues at coordinate 11,909 of JAFGVN010000141.1, read as the reverse complement.
AGAATCTAAAACCAGGTGATCGTGAATATGCTGCTCAAGCAGAGTTTAATTATTCAATTATGAAAAATGGTGCTGATGGCAATGCTTTTGATACCATTGCTGCATCAGGTGAAAATGCAGTTATCTTACATTATGTTGAAAATAACAATGTTATGAATGATGGAGATTTAATTTTAATGGATTTAGGTGCTCAAAAGAATCAGTATGCATCTGACATTACAAGAACATATCCAATTAACGGTAAGTTCACAGATCGTCAAAGAACTTTATACAATATCGTTTTAAAGGCACACGATGAAGTGATTAAAATCATGAAACCAGGTATACCATTCAGTGATTTAAATAAGAAATGTTCAGAAGTTTTAGCAGAAGAACTTATTAAAATTGGTTTAATTGAAGATGCAGCAGGTCTTGGCAAATATTATTATCATGGGGTAAGTCATTTTATGGGATTAGATGTACATGATATTGGTTTTAGAGAAGTGAATTTAGAACCTGGCATGATCTTTACCGTTGAACCTGGCTTATATATTGCTGAAGAAAAGATAGGTATTCGTTTAGAAAACGATGTCTTAATCACTAAAGAGGGATCTGAAGTACTTTCAAAAGAGATCATTATCAAACCAGAAGACATTGAAGCTTTTATGGCTAAATAATAATATAAACCGGATGGCAATGCCATCCGGTTTATTCATAGCTTTTAAGCTGTTCTTTAAAATCATCATATTGAGATTTAGATAACAAAGCTGTGACATCTGTGTTTTGAAATTTAATTTCGTAGGACGTTCGGGAGTAAGGTTGAATACCTTCTACTTTTACTAGATTAATAGCAAAGGAACGACCACTTTTATAAATGAAAGATGCATCAATTTCATTGAGCAAATCATTAAATGCAGAAGTCACTTCAATGGTATCGTTCTCCAAATAAATAATGGATTTTCTTTTACTGGCTTCAATGCATATAATTTCAGAAACTCTGATATTATATGTATTTTTTTGCGATTTTACTTCTATGGTCTTTTCTTTAATTTGAAGCTTCTTAGCAATCCTATTTAGAGTAACCGCTAAACGATCGTGATCATAAGGTTTTTCCAAAAAATCGCTGGCATATACTTCAAAAGCTTCACGCATATACTCGCCATGAGAAGTAACATATACCAATTCAATATATGGTAGGTGTTCACGAATTATTTTCCCCAACTCGATGCCTGTTAAACGTGGCATATCAATATCCATAATGACTAAATCTGGCTTCTTTTCTAATACAACTTCAAGGAAATCTTCGCTATCCATTGTTGCATAAAGAAGATTTACAAAATCAAATCGACTTAAATGCTTTTTTAAAGATTCTAGAATTTCTTTGTTATCATCTACAATAATTGTGTTTAGTTTCATATTTAAATGTACGTCCCCGTGTAATAAAGTAATAATGATGTAATGATTAAAAGAGCAATAAAGAAAGCTAAGAAAGATGGTACATAATAAGTTTTGCTCGTTTCTTTTTTATCTTCAGAAATTTGTAAATCATTATAAGTTTTTTCAGTTTGATCTAATAAAGTTTTTAAAGGATCTACTGGTTCTTTAACAAATGAAATATCACTTGCGGATACGTCTTCAGTGATCAGATGCTCCTCTTGAGGGTGAAAATTTGGATACACAACATTTTCGTCAACTCTACCGTATAATTCATTGTTATCGTTGTATTTTGGTTTAACACTTTGAATCACTTCTTCCAAGTCATCAAGCTGTGAAGAAATGCTTACTTCAGGTTCCTCAGATGTGAACTTATTTGACCAACTTTCTGGTTCTGAAACAGATTTGTCATCATCAGAGAGCGCTTCTAAAGTGTTAATGAGTTCTTCAACTTCCAAAGACTCATATACTTCCTCAGAGAAGTCTTCAAAATCATTTTCTTCAATGGATTCAATTGTAATTGGTGATACTAGGAGTTCATCATTGTTTAAGTCTTCTTCAGTTCCATCAAATTCTAAATCCAATGCATTTAGTAGCTGAAGTTCACTTGTAGACAGCTCTTCATCAAACTTAATGGTTTCAAAAGTATCTAATTCCTCTTCAACTGCTTCAACTTTATCATGAATTTCTACGAGTTGAGGTTCTTGATTCATCCAATTTTCAAAGACATCATCAGGAATGAGATGATTAAGTTCATCCTCAAAAGAGGCATCGTAATCATCAACAATAGATTCTACAACGATTTTTTCTTCTTGTGTTGAAGGTTCCATATCAGGAATATATTCTTCTACAGGTTGATTCTGCAAGGTCTTGATTGCATCAAGTATACCTGATTCTATACTGTTTGCTTCTTCATCTTCAATACTGTCATCCCCAGAAAAAGCATCTTGAAAATTAGGATTAATATCTAGATCATTTAGAGATAAAGCCAAATCCTCAAAGGGGTCTTCTTCGTGATCAAATTGTATTGTTGGAAGATCATCTTGTCCAGAGATTTCATCTGTCTGATCGGTTAAGATTAAAATAGGTTCTTCATAAGAATCCTCAATAATTTCTTCCTTTGAAGGTTCATAGTAAATCACTTCTTTTTCTTTTTTCTTTGCTTTTATATATTCCAAATCGATCTTTTGTACTTCAACATCCTCAATGGTTGAAAGATCACAATAATTGATGTCATGATCCACTGAATCAATTTTACTAGCAAGAACTTTAAATTGATTGTAGACATCGTTAAAACAATCAAAATCCACATTGTTTTCTAAAAGATCTGTAAGAAAAGCTTTCAATGAAGCAATTTCACCAGTAATGGTTTCTCTATGTAATTGCAAAATAGTGTCCAATATATGCCCGATGGAACTATAAACCCTTTCCTTTGAAGAGGTATGGTTATAATTTTCAAGGAAAATATAGTCACTAAATAATAGCAATTCATTTTTAATGGTTAGTTGGTCCTCATGAATGAATAAATTTTGCATGGCAGGCGTAAAACGCTCATAGTTAGAAATTTGTGATAGAAAACTTTTACTTAAGCGGATACGTTCGTTAAAATCTAGTCTTTGTTGAACTAAGTAATCTTTTAAAGAGATAGAATCTTTATAAGCATTAACAACAATTAAAAGTTCATCTTCTTCACCAACTTGAATCAAACTATTAGCAACTAATTTATATTCCTTAATGAATTGTTCATCAATGATATTCGATTTGTTAATTTTATTGATAATAACAATTTCCTCATATTGTGAATTGTCAACGGCGAGCAAAACCAATTGGTTAGCATTTTCTTCAAAAACCTCAATAATCTCATATTGCTGTAGATTAACTTGCATCATTTCACCTCAGTTTTCTTGAGCATAAGCCCCTTTTATACAAAATATATTATACCATATAGAGAAGTTGCAGGGCTAAAAAAAGAGAAAATAGTCTTAGATTTCTGTTTTTTTTTCATCAATCCGTTTACAAGTGAGAAGTAATTTACTATAATGGCATTGACAAGTGAATCACATGAACTAGGGGAGCCGCGTGCTGAGAAGGAAAAATCCTGACCCTCATAACCTGATTTAGTTAGTACTAGCGTAGGGAAGTTTAAAATGAATCTATAAACTCGCCTATTTGGTGAGTTTTTTTGCGTAGAATAACTTTTCGTGCAAATGAAAATACATAGAAGTATAACTATATTGGAACTGTTTACAGTTTGTGATGGGGCATGATGATGATCATGTATTTTTTCAACTATCTATTTCCAAAAGGAGGTAAAATTGTATTTAAATGGCATTAAAATTGAATGGCATAATAAAACTATTTTGGAACTTCTTATTGTAAATGGGATTAATGCCAAAGTCGTAGTTGTTGAGGTTAATGGAAATATCATTAAAAAAAATGATTTTGACAGTTTCATTCTAAATGAAAATGACTGTGTAGAAGTTGTAAGTTTTGTTGGAGGTGGATGATGGACATATTTAAAATTGGTGGAAAAGAATTGAACTCACGTTTATTCACTGGATCAGGCAAGTATTGTGATCATAGTGTCATTCCAAAGGTATTGAATGAAAGTGGTGCACAAGTTATTACTTTAGCCGTTAGAAGGCTAAATTTAAATGACCCACAAGATAATATTATCTCGCATATTCCTAAGGATATTATTTTACTGCCGAATACATCTGGTGCTAGAAATGCTGAGGAAGCTATTCGAATTGCAAGATTGGCACGTGCCATGGGATGTGGCGACTGGGTTAAGATTGAGGTGATTTCGGATCACAAATATTTATTGCCAGATAACCAAGAGACTATTAAGGCAACAGAAATATTATCGAAGGAGGGATTTTATGTTTTTCCTTATATGAACCCGGATTTATATGATGCAAGAGCTTTAGTGAATGCTGGTGCTGCTGCAGTAATGCCACTGGGTGCACCGATTGGTACCAATAAAGGCATTCTAACGGAAGAAATGATAAGGATTTTAATTGAAGAAATTGATGTTCCTGTTATTGTTGACGCAGGATTAGGGAAACCATCTCATGCTGCAAAGGCAATGGAAATGGGGGCGGCAGCGGTCCTTGTCAATACTGCTATAGCAACAGCTGGTGATCCAGTATTAATGGGTAAAGCCTTTAAAATGGCTACGCAAGCGGGACGAATAGCTTATCTTTCCAAGATGGCGAAGACAAAACATTATGCCTCTGCTTCCTCACCACTAACAGGTTTTCTAGGAGGCAAATAATGTTTTTAGACGAGTTGTTCGAAAAAGAATCAATTAGTACAGATGATTTTAAGTGGTTATTAACCGATGAAGCTGTTTTCCATCTGGAGGCGATTGCTCAAAGGGTACATGAAAAGCATACACGTTTTTTTGGAAGAACAATTGGCATCTATACACCCATTTATTTGGCAAATTACTGTGTAAACCAATGCGCTTATTGCAGTTACAATCATTCCAATGCTATTACGAGACATCAATTGACTGAGGAAGAAATAGAAATGGAAGCCAAAGTAATTTATCAAATGGGGATTCGTCATGTACTCTTGTTAACAGGAGAAAGTAAAGTCCATACCCCAGTTGCATATATTGAAAAGGCTGTTAGAATTATGAAAAAATATTTCGATAGTGTAACGATTGAAATATATCCACTTGATGAAGAAGATTATCGGCTTCTCATTAAAGCTGGCGTTGAAGGTCTAACAATATATCAGGAAACTTATAATGTAGAAAAATATAAAAAAGTTCACTTAAAGGGTCCTAAAAGTAACTATGATTATCGTTATCATGCACCTGAAAGAGGTGCAAAAGCGGGCATGTATGCCATTTCACTAGGCGTTTTATTAGGCTTATCTGATTGGAGAAAGGATGTATACGAACTGGGTATTCACGTTCTCGAATTAACAAAGAAGTACCCTGAAGTATCCTTCAGTATTTCTGTTCCAAGAATAAGACCTTTTAAAGGGCAACAATTTGAAAGTCAGGAAATTTCAGATCAGAATTTAGTACAGATTATTTTGGCTGTGAAAATGTTATTACCACAAGTTGGGATCAATTTATCCACGAGAGAGAGTTCGGATCTCAGAGAGCACTTGTTACCTCTTGGGATATCAAAAATGTCTGCAGGGGTCTCAACGGGTGTTGGTGGACATTCAAGTCAAAAAGGTGATCATCAATTTGAGATTTCAGATAAACGATCTGTAGAAGATATTAAGAAGATGTTGATCAATAAAGGTTATCAGCCAGCAATGAAAGACTGGGTTACCTTATGAAGAAAGAAATGCGAATCATAGATGCAAATGTGAATCGAGTTTGTGAAGGTTTAAGGGTTTTAGAAGACTTGGCAAGATTTTATTTTGATAATCAAGTGCTTTCTGAATCTATTCGAATAGAAAAACATAAGTTGAGAAAAATGTTTTCAAAATACACTTTGGAAGCCTTTAGATCTGTTGAAAATGATGTTGGACAAGTAACTTCTCACAATTCTCAATTAGACAAGAAAACTTCTTTTGATCATCTTGTTAAAGCAAACTGCAAAAGATGTCAAGAGGGGTTAAGAAGTATAGAAGAAGTACTAAAAAACAGTTTTGATTATGAACTTGGAAAAAACTGTGAAACCATAAGGTATTTTGTTTACAATCTTGAGAAAGTAATGCTTAAACCAGTTTTTTACAAGACAGATTTGTATGGCATATTAGGGGAGTCCTATTCAAAAGGTCGAACCAATTATGAAATTGCTCAGGAAATGCTGGAAGCTGGTATTAAGGTTATCCAATATAGAGAAAAGGATAAAAGTAAAAAGGAACAGTTATGTGAATGTCAATCAATCTGTGAACTTGCAAAAAAAGAAAGCGCACTTTTCATTGTGAATGATCACTTGGATATTGCTATGGCTTCTCATGCCCATGGCATTCACTTAGGGCAAGACGATTTGCCTGTGTCTGTTGTGAAAACGATAGCACCCTATTTAATCATTGGAAAATCAACTCATAATATGGCTCAGGTAAAAGAAGCATTAGAAGACCAAGTGGATTATATTGGAGTAGGTCCAATGTTTATGACCTCAACGAAGATGAATATAGAAGCTTCAGAAGGATTAAAATTTTTAAGGGAAGTTTCAGAAACTGTAAAAATTCCCTATGTAGCCATTGGTGGCATCAATGAAACCAATATACGATTGGTGTCAGAATTTGGCGCTTGCTGTGCCATGATTAGTACCCTTGTAGGTGCAGAAAATGTTAAGAAAAATATTCAAACATTAAAGGAGAGCATTAATGAATAAATTTACAACACAAATGGATGCTGCGTCAAAAGGTATAATCACTAGAGAAATGAAAGTTGTAGCAGAAAAAGAGCAAATGGAGATCCATTTATTAATGGAGAAAATGGCAAAAGGTGAAATTATTATTCCTGCTAACAAATATCATCATAATCTTAATCCTGAAGGTGTAGGTAGTGGTTTAAAAACTAAGATTAATGTTAACCTAGGGATCTCAAAGGATTGCCCTGATGTCAATGTGGAAATGGATAAAGTATATATGGCTATTGAAATGAAAGCTGATGCCATTATGGATTTAAGCTCATTTGGAAAGACTGAAGAGTTTAGAAAAAAATTAATCGAAGTTTCGCCTGTGATGATTGGTACTGTACCTGTATATGATGCCCTAGGATTTTATGATAAAGAATTAAAGGATATAAAAGCAAAGGAATTTTTAGAAGTTGTTGAGAAACATGGTCAAGATGGTGTGGATTTTGTAACGATACATGCTGGTATGAATTTAGAAACTGCAAAAGTATATCAGAGAAATCCCAGATTGACTAATATTGTGTCCCGTGGTGGTTCCTTAATATATGCCTGGATGATGTTAAACCAACAAGAAAATCCTTTTTTCCAATACTACGATGAATTACTTGATATTTGTGTAAAATATGATATTACATTAAGTTTGGGAGATGCATGTCGACCAGGATCCATCTCTGACGCCACAGATCCTTCACAGATCAAAGAATTAATGGTATTAGGTGAACTCACTAAAAGAGCTTGGGAGAAAAAAGTTCAAGTGATGATAGAAGGTCCTGGACATATGCCATTAAATGAAATAGCTGCAAATATGCTCTTAGAAAAGAAACTATGTTACAATGCTCCTTTTTATGTTTTAGGTCCAATTGTAACGGATATTGCTCCTGGATATGATCATATCACCAGTGCAATAGGTGGTGCTATTGCAGCATCAAGTGGTGCAGACTTTTTATGTTATGTAACACCTGCTGAACATTTGAGATTACCAACCATGGAAGATATGAAAGAAGGAATTATTGCAACACGAATTGCGGCTCATGCTGCAGATCTTGGAAAAAATGTTAAAGGTGCAATGGATTGGGACAATCAAATGAGTAAGGCGAGACAGGAATTGGATTGGAATAGAATGTTTGAGTTAGCTATGGATCCAGAGAAAGCAAAAGCATATAGAGAAGCTTCAAAACCTGAGCATGATGACAGCTGTACAATGTGTGGCAAGATGTGTTCGATGAGAAATATGAATCGTATTCACGAGGGTAAGGATTTGAATATCTTGAGATCGGAATCATGATAATATTTGTAACGAGTCTTGAAATATGTGAACAGAATAAAATGTTAGGTAAGATTAGGGAAGCAGCTTTGCTTGGAGTAGATTATATTCTATTAAGAGAGCCACAATTATCTCCAGAGGCATATGAAAATCTGGCCTTGATCATCTTACAGATTATTGGAAATACAAAAACTGAGTTGATCATTGCGCACCATAAAAATATAGCAGAGAAGTTAAAACTTAAGTATCATGTTTCATTTCATGCTTTTGATGAGCATGCCTTTTCAGTATCGATACATAGGAAAGAGGAGTTAAAGCATTTGAGACTCAATCAATATGCTTTGTTTAGTGTAGCTTTTGAGACTTCTTGTAAGCCAGGGAAGAAACCTTTAGATTGGACAGAATATGGAGCTAAGAATGAGATTATTGCTCTGGGAGGCATTACCTTTGAAAACGCAGGATTATTAAAAAATTATGTGAATCATGTTGCAATGATGTCGTCTTGGTTGTTATGTGAAAATCTTAGTAGTAGGATTAAGCATTTAAAATGTTATTATTAAAAAACAAAAACACATCATTTGATGTGTTTTGTTTTTTATTCATGGAATACACTTATAATTTTAATTTTTGATACACCGTTTGGTGTTTGACAATCTACGGTGTCACCTTCATGATGCCCAAGTAGAGCTTCTCCAATTGGAGATTCATTTGAAATGAAGCCGTTAATAGGATCTGACTCAATTTTAGAAACAATTTGAACCGTCTCAACAAAATCAGAATCTTCAAATTTGATTTCAACTCTTGAGTTTAACGAAACCTTACTTTTGTCCAAATTCGTTTCATCTACTAATTCATAGTTTTCTAGTAAAGCTTTTACTTTTAATATTTCTGTTTCATTTAGTGATTGTGCCTCTCTAGCAGCATGATACTCTGCATTTTCTGATAAGTCACCGAAACTTCTTGCTTTTTTTATTTCATCAGCGATAACTGAACGTTTAACCATTAAGTCATCATATTCTTTTTCCAGCTTAGCTAAAGCTGTCTTGGTTAATAATACTTTTTTCATTATATACACTCCCAATCTTACAATACTAAGATTTTACCATAGGTTTATGTATTCTACCAGTAATTTTTTGAATTTTTAAGTAAATATATGTATCAAAAAAATAAATTTATATCCCTTTGAAAGAATATGTTATTTTCTCTTAGTAACCAGAAAATTTCATTTCAATCCGTAAAATTGTTATTATTATAGAAAAAATTTTAGAATTATAGATAAATACAATTTTTTTTTCATTTTTTTCAAATTTGAGAAGGAATTTTTTTCTAGTTTAAGTTATAATATGGTAGAGGTGGCGTATATGTATGAGATTAAGATTTCTAATATAAGAAATGTCTTGTTTTGGGGACCTAAGGATAGTTTTAAAGCTGAAATCACAGAATTAGAATTGGCAGGCAATTTTAATATTTTTGTTGCGGAAACATCTGAAATAATTGATGAAATTATGAACTCAAATTTAATTCATTTATTAATTATAGAAGCTGAAAAAGGTTACCAATCAGTGGAAAAACTAGTACGTCATCATCAGCATATTAATCATGCAACAGTACCAATGCTGTTGGCCATGAAAAATGAAATGGTTGATGAAAGATGTGATTTCTTCAACTTAGGTGTTTCGTATTTTTATGTGAAAGGCAATACCTATTACTTCCTAGAAATGATTAATCGTATCGATCGTGATATGACTTTTAAAGAAGGTTTGAAAAATATGTCAATTGCTGTACTAGATGATGATCGTTTACAGTTGGCTATTGTTAAGGATATGCTTCATAGAAATCAAATTCATGATGTGGACTTTTATAATGACCCAAAATCCTTGTTAAAGGTAAAACGTCGCTATGATATTTATTTGATTGATTTGATTTTGCCAGAAGTTGATGGCGAAATTGTTATGCTCGAAATGCGAAAAAGATATGAAAATGCTGTTATTATTGGCATCTCTTCTATTGAAAAGAAATCGACCATTGCAAGAGTGCTTTCAATTGGAGCAAACGATTATATCACCAAGCCATTGAATGAACAAGTATTTCTAGCTAAGATGTACACAAATTCACGTGTACTCATGCTACTCAAAGAAAATGAAATAAAAAAGAAAATGCTACAAGAATTAGCGATTAAAGATGGTTTAACGAATTTATATAACCATAAGCATATTCATGAAATTTTAGATAACAATGTAAAATTATCCAAACGATATGGTCGTCCGTTATCCTTGATTATGTTGGATATAGATGATTTTAAAATTGTGAATGATACCTATGGTCATCAGTTTGGTGATTTGGTTCTCACGAAAGTGTCAAGTATCATCAAAGATTCTGTACGGAATAGCGATATAGTGGGACGCTATGGAGGGGAAGAATTCATAATTATCTTGCCTGAAACTGAAGGTTTTGATGCAATGGTATTAGGTAATCGTATTAGAACTGCAGTAATGGAACATGACTTTCCGAATCAGATTAAAGTAACCATAAGTGGTGGCGTTGGACAGTTGTTTACAAGCGGAGAACAGTTGATTTATGATGCGGATCAGTTGTTGTATCATGCAAAGCATAATGGCAAAAATAAAATTGAGTATAGAAGTATAAAACAAAATGGTATGGAATCCTATCTGACTAGTTGACAGATAGGATTTAATTTTGTAAACTTAGGTGCAATTTAAATTTGGAGGCTATGCCATGGAAAAATATATTGAAAGTATTTTTGGTGAGTTGAAGGAATTAACACAAGAAGGAAAAGTAGCAGATTATATTCCAGCCTTGGGAAATGCAAATCCTAATAATTTAGGTATTGGGATTTACGATAATAATGGGAACTATTTTTCTTTCGGCGATGATGAGGTTAAATTCACGATTCAGAGTATTTCGAAGCCGCTTGTTTTATTACTGGCTTTAATAGAACTAGGGGAAGAAGCAGTATTTGATAAAGTTGGAATGGAACCTACAGGAGATCCGTTTAATTCTATTATTCGATTAGAGACATTTGACAAAAGAAAACCTCTAAATCCCTTGATTAATGCAGGAGCGATCTCTGTTGTTTCATTGATAAATGGAAAAGATAATATTGAAAGAATTGAAAAAATTCTTAATTTCATACGTCTCTTAGCAGACAATGAGAATATCAATGTAGATACAAGTGTCTTTTTATCTGAAAAAGTTACAGGAGACCGTAACAGGTCAATGATTTATTTCTTGAAATCCATTGGCAATATAAATGGTAATGTTGATGAAATCTTGGATTTGTACTTTATGCAATGTGCTATTAAAGCGAATTGTAGAGATCTTGCAAGAATTGGTTTGGTTTTAGCCAATAGAGGTTATGATCCTGTAAGACAGGAGCAAATTATTCCTAAAAGACCAGTTCAAATCATAAATGCTATGATGACGACCTGTGGTATGTATGATGAGTCAGGTGAATTTGCAGTAAAAGTTGGTATACCAGCCAAAAGTGGTGTTGGCGGTGGGATATTATGTGCAGTTCCAAGACAATATGGTATTGGTGTTTATGGACCATCTCTAGATAAAAAAGGTAACTCTATTGCTGGATTCAAGTTACTTGAAGCATTATCCAATGCATTTGATTTAAGTATATTCTAAAATGAATGGCAACTCTTAGGAGTTGCCATTTTCTAATAATGCGAATAAATTGCCATTAGGATCACTAAAATATGCTACTCTTTTATTTGCATCTAAGCGCATTGTAGGGACCGTTAAATTTCCTCCTTGTTTTAAAATCTCCTTTTCGTATTGAGTAATTTTTTCAACATCTAGAATTTTCACAAAATCATTCTCGTTTTTCATAATCTCGTTAGTCAGTTTCTCTCCAAAAACTTTTT
>JAFGVN010000140.1 GCA_016937975.1 Clostridia bacterium | reverse complement strand
TTTGTTTTGTTTTGTTTTGTTTTGTTTTGTTTTGTTTTGTTTTGTTTTGTTTTGTTTTGTTTTGTTTTGTTTTGTTTTGTTTTGTTTAATCGTCACTATTAAGCATATCTAAAGGATTCACAATGGATTTCAAATGCTTTGTTGTGACATGGGTATAGATTTCTGTGGTGAGAGAAGAACTATGCCCAAGAAGTTCTTGTATGATTCTAAGATCTACGCCAGCTTCTAGCAAATGGGTTGCAAAGGAATGTCTCAATGAGTGAAAGGTATAATGATCACCAATTTTTGTTTTAGCTCTGGCTTTCTCAAAACATTTTTGAAAGGTTCTTACATGAAGATGTCCATCTCTTAAATGATTCTCAAAAACATATTCTTCTGGTCTATATAGCTTTATGTACGCTATATATTTTTCCTTCAGAACCTTGGATAACGGGACCAATCGATCTTTTTTGCCTTTGCCCTGATGAATTCTGATATAACCAGAATCCAGCTCTACATATTTGACTTTAAGTGATGCAATTTCACTGATACGCATACCTGCAGAATACGCAAACATCATAGCCAATTGATGCTTTTGATTTAAGGTTGCCTCAAGTACCTTTCTCACTTGTTCCTTAGATAGGGCTTTTGGCAATATTTTTTCCTTTTTGGGTCTTGGAATCAAACGAATATGCATGATTTCATTTTTTTGTGTGGCAACACCATAAAGTTTAATGGCACTGATGATTTGATTGACATGACTGTGACTGCAGTGCATCTCATCTAATAATACTGCGATGTACTCCTGAATGGTATCTAACCAGTAAACATTGTTTGAATAAGTAAGGAAGGCTTTAAACTGAGCACAATAGGTTTCAATGGTCTTTTTAGAATAACCTTTTGCAATCATATACTGTCTTAAGTAATTGATTCTTTTGTTAATCGTGATGCCATCATACTTAAAATCACTTTCAATAATCTTAATGTCATTGTATCGATAGATAGGAAAGGACCAGTATCTTCCTTCTCTATGCCATTTACCTTCAATGCCTTTGAACTTTTCAATTAGATATTCATTGTAAACACAATAAACTCTAACTTCTTTATTGACGATTTCAATTTGCATATTGCTCCTTTCATTTTATCGTAAAAAAATTTCATTTTATACGAAATTACACAATTTAGTTTTGAGTTAAGGAAATTATAATATTTAATCGAAAAATTGTCAAAATTTGGAAATTTTTGTATAAAAAAAAGAGCTATGCTCTTTTTAATACGATTAATTCAAGGGGTTGCAAGTTATATTTATCTGTAATACTGGTTTTGCCTTCTTTGTTAAAAACAATCTCTTGTTTTTTTAATTTAATTTCCGTTGCCTTACCAAAGTTAATCATCACTTCAAGATCTTGATCATACTGGATGACAGCAATCTTCTTGAATTTCTTGATTTTTGATTTGTTTTCTTCATAATTCATTTTTCTAAAACCATCGAAAGTTTTTCTTGTTTCAATAGCATCTCTTGTAAACTGAACGACTTCTTCATAACTGTTTTTACGATGCCAATCGATTTGGTTGATATCATCTGAAAGCATGTAACTGTTGTGCGCACCTTTTTTTGTACGACAGAATTCTTGACCTGCGTGAATAAAAGGGATACCTTTCGAGAAGATAACCATGGCCAACAATAGCTTTTGACGTGGTACAAGTTCTTCTACTGGAATTTCACAAGATACCATTTTATCATATACGGTTTGATTGTCATGGCATTCCACGTAGTTCACGGATTTCCATGGTGCGTCAAAGAATTCTTCCTTTTCTTTTTTGTTGGATCCAAGCATCAAATCTGTAATCTGACTTAAATTTTTCAAGTCGCCTAAAGCAATACCCTTTACTTTTTCTTGATCTTCCATAGAGCCACCCTTTAAGGCATCTCTAAACCAATCATTAAAATGACCAATATAAGGAAGTTGATGTTGGTTCATCATCGTTGCCTTTATATCATCGGAAAGGAGTGTTGGCATGTTCCAACCTTCTCCATATACCATGGCGGTTTCATCAATGGCTTTTACTGTTTCAGCGATTTGATTCATGGTATCAATGTCCAAAATCCCCATTAAGTCAAATCTAAAGCCATCGATGCCATAGGTATGCATCCAATGTTTAATACTATCTATAATGTATTTTCTACCCATTTTCCTCGTACTGTCAAAATCATTGCCACAGAACGAACCATTTGAGATTTTACCATTAGGATCTTGTCTAAAGTAATAGTATGGTACAATGTTTTCAAAGCTAGATGTGAAACGATCAAACATATGATTGTAAACCACATCCATAATGACTCTTAGGCCTTTTTCATGGAGTTTTGCAACCATTGTTTTTAATTCTGATATTCTTAAATATGGATTATTTACATCTGTAACATAACTACCTTCAGGCACATTATATTGTACTGGGTCATATCCCCAGTTGTAAGCACTGAATTGATTTAATTCATCTACTGAACCAAAATCATAAATCGGAAGCAACTGAATATGTGTCACCCCCAAACTCATTAAATAATCCAATCCTGTGATTTGACCATTGAGTTGTGTATGCTCTTCTGTTAAACCTAAAAATTTACCTTTATTTTCAATGCCACTTTCAGGTTGCACTGAGAAATCTCTCACATGTAGTTCGTAAATAATACTATCCGTCTTTTGTGAAAGTGGTGGCAATTTATCTTTGTTTAATTCCACTTGAATGGTATTCAGATCCACAACAATAGATTGACCATGGTTTGGTGCTGAAGAAACTGCATAAGGATCTTGAGCTTCAAGCCATTGTCCACCTGTATTGATTAAATATTGATAAGTTGCTTTGTCTAAGTCCTCATTTAACCTAATTTCAAAAACACCTTTTTCTTTTTTTATCATTTCATGGGTATCATTCTTGATATTTAACAGTACCCTAGAAGCTGTTGGAGCCCATAGTTTAAATTGATAACCATCTGCTGTTTTTTTGCATCCCAAATCATCACCATTATAATAAAACATTTGATCGAATGCATCACTTCTAACAATATATCTATAGTGAATTGAAGCTCTTAAAAAGTGCTCATCTACGAGATAATAGTTTTCTCCAATCACCATGTCTTCCACATAGATTTTATAAATTCTAACATCATCTAAGAGTTGTTCTTCTTGTATTACAGCTTCCAAGTATTTGTTGTTTTCATCGATGACTTTGAAATGCTTGCTTACGCCATCGTAATAATGACGATCCAACACCGCTGTAACGATGTGAAGGTCATCAAAATATGCTTCAAATGTTTTTTTCATAGGACTCACCTTTCTATCTATATCCATTCTAACGGAGTTCATTCTTTTGTCAATAAAGATTATACTGTTTTAATAGCTTACTTAATGATGCTTTGAAGCACTCTTTCATTCAATTTCACACTTTAATCAATAGGTTTAAAATTTACAAAAAAAAATTCCAAAGCTAACCTTTGAAATTCATTTTTCATCATTAATAATGGAAAGCAACCAATCTTTTTCACCAGGTAAATTATCTTTTAATCGCACAAGAGCAGCCAACTTCAAATATAACTTGTAATTAGCTGATGCCACTGGATATTCTGACTTATAGATGTTAAGAAATGTTGCTCTACTTTTTTCAATCTGATCGATTAAGAATTCAGATGCACCTTCTGGCACTCTTGGAGAAGCCAAGATGATTTCAGTCATTGCAATATCTGATATCGGATTGCCAATATAGGCTCTTTCAAAGTCAATTAAATGCTTTTGTTCTTCCTCAATAATGATTTTATCTGGTTGAAAGGTCCCATGACATAAAACAGGATGATTCACCTTCCCAACTAAATCTGTCAAGGACAATCTTAATTCATCACTGATCTCAGCTTCCTTGATGATCGAAGCAAAATATTCAGCCTCTGTTTTCAAGCCAACAGGGACCACTTGATGTATAAGTTTGTGGGTATTTGCAAATATATGTGCAAAATCAAACATTCTACTGGGTTCATTTTCCATCATATATAAAAGTGACATACCTTCTATTTTCTCAAGTAAGAAACCATTATGCATATCCACTACCTTCATGGCAATCACTTCAGGGACCAACTTGAAAATTGGCTTTAAGGCTTTCAAAGTATTAAATTCATCAATTGCCAAGGTTTCTGGTTCATTCTCATGAAAGACCTTAATTAAATGATTACCATACTCAAAATAATCACCGTGATTTTGATACCCGATTACATCACTCAGCTTCATAGTTTATCTCCTCGTATAATAGATATATAGAGATCTTATTCTCTATATTAGTTATTTTTTTTATAAATGTGTTCCTAGTGGGTACCTATTTA
>JAFGVN010000139.1 GCA_016937975.1 Clostridia bacterium | reverse complement strand
TTACAAATACTATGTCTTTCTTGCGTGTTGGTGGTTTTGTTCTTTCCCATGCTGGAATGATGCTGGTCGTATTTACTTTAATGGAAATGATGGATGGAGTAGTTGGACAAAGTCTCACATTCATTTTAGGTAATTTATTTGTTATGGGACTTGAAGGTCTGATCGTAGGTATTCAGGTTCTAAGATTAGAGTTTTATGAAATGTTTTCTAGATACTTTGAAGGAAGTGGAATTCCTTTCAAATATAATGTTAATTAGGAGGATTTAATTATGTTAAGTACATTAGAAATTATTCTGCCATTAGTTTTGGTTGTTTTGATTACGTTGCCTTTAGTTAAGGCGTTTCAAGGAAAGGTTACAAAAAAATCTGCTAAAACAAGATTATATACTCATATATCATTGTTTTTTGCCTTGATACTTTTTGTTTTCATATGGCAATCAAGTAGTTTACAAGTTTTCGCGGCAGAAGGCGAAGAAGTAGTGACAGGTTTTGCAGGATCAATTGCTCAAGGCTTGGGCTTTATTGGTGCAGCTTTAACAACTGGAATGTCAGCTTTGGGTGCAGGGGTAGCAGTTGCAGCAGCAGCTCCAGCAGCGATTGGTGCTTTCTCTGAAAATGAAAAGAACTTTGGTAAGTCATTGATTTTCGTTGCTCTTGGAGAAGGGGTAGCAATTTACGGTTTATTAATTTCAATTTTGATTATCAATAAACTATAAGAAGGGATTTTAATGAAATTCTTTTTGATAACTGATAATATTGATACATTAATGGGTATGCGCCTTGTCGGAATCGAAGGTGTTGTTTTGCATGATCGAAAAAAAGTTCTTATGCAAATTGAAAAAGTCCTTCACGATGACAGTATTGGAATATTATTGATTACCACTAAGCTGGTTGATTTATGTCCAGATGTTATATCAGAACTTAAATTGAAAAGATCAAAACCGTTGATTGTAGAAATTCCTGATCGACATGGGAATTCTAAGATAGGTGCTAGTATCGATGAGTACGTCAGTGATGCCATTGGCGTAAAATTGTGAGGTGAATTATGCCGTATTTTAATAACGACGATGTTTATCGTCAGTTTGCCAAGGAAATCAATACCAAGGCAGATGCAGAAATTGATAAATTAACAAATGAAATTGCTGAAACAAAAGAGAAAAATATCAATAGAATAAAAAATGAGTTACATACAAGTATTTTTAGAGGTTTGGATTTAGAACTTAATGAGCTAAATGCTGATTTTAGTGCGAATTTAAACCGAGTTAAAAATGAATATACTAGAGTCTTGATGAAGAGAAGACACGAGTTGTTGGATTCCGTTGGTAAAGAGGCAAGAGAAAAATGCTTGAAGTTTGTTGAAAGCAAGGATTACAAAGATTTTTGTAATAAGAGAATAAAGAATATAAGTTTAAATTTTTGTAAAAAAGAAATAGAGTTCAAAATAAAAAAAGGTGATAAAGTCATGAAAGAAGCAATTGACAATCACTTTGAAGGCAAGTATAACGTAAAGGAAGTCATGGAAATAGAGATTGGCGGTTTTTCAGCAACTTGTTATCAGATGGGAATCATGGTAGATGAAACTATCGATAATAAGTTGAAAGAAAGACAACAATGGTTCTATGAACATTCTGATTTAGCTGCAAAATAGTGATTTGAGGTGGATTTATGAATAAAGTTTATTCAATTAATGGTCCTGTAATTAAGGTTAAAGGTGCCAAAGATTTCAAGATAATGGAAAAAGTATTCGTTGGTGATAAAAAACTTCTAGGAGAGGTTATTTCAATCAGCGATAATTTTACAGTTATCCAGGTTTATGAATCAACTACAGGTTTGGTTCCTGGGGAAGAAGTTTTTAGCACTGGAGAATCTATAAGCGCAGTTTTGGGACCGGGATTAATCGGTAATATTTTTGATGGTATTCAAAGACCATTACAAGCGATATTTTTACAAAGTGGAGCTTTTATTAAACCTGGTACCAATGTTGACTGTCTAGATATGAATAAAACTTGGCGAGTCGAATTTAAAGTCAAAGAGAAGGATCACGTCCGCTTTGGACAGATTTTTGGGACAATCCAAGAGACTACATTAATTGAACATCGCTTACTCGTACCAAAAGGTGTTGATGGTGAAGTTGTTTTTGTTAAACCTAATGGATCATATGGAATGGAAGAGATTCTGATTAAAGTTAAAGACAAGAATGACGTTGTGCATGAACTTAACATGGTTCAAAAATGGCCGATTAAAGAGCCTAGACCGATTGAAAATAGATTGGCATTAACAATTCCTTTGATAAGTGGCCAAAGAGTTATAGACACTTTGTTCCCAATTGCAAAAGGTGGAAGTGCAGCTGTTCCTGGAGGTTTTGGTACTGGTAAAACCATGATGCAGCATCAGTTCGCAAAATGGTGTGATGCGGATATTATCGTTTATATTGGTTGCGGGGAAAGAGGCAATGAAATGACTCAAACACTTGAGGAATTTTCAGAATTGATTGACCCAAAAAGCAATAAACCACTAATTGAACGAACTGTTTTAATTGCTAATACTTCAAATATGCCAGTTGCAGCTAGAGAAGCAAGTATTTATACAGGTGTAACAATTGCCGAGTATTATCGTGATATGGGTTATCACGTTGCCCTTATGGCTGATTCAACTTCAAGATGGGCTGAAGCTTTAAGAGAAATAAGTGGTAGACTAGAAGAAATGCCTGCTGAAGAAGGATTTCCGGCATATTTGCCAAGTAGGATTTCTCAGTTTTATGAAAGAGCCGGTTATGTAAATACTTTAAGCAAAAAATTTGGTTCTGTTTCAATAATTGGTGCTATTTCTCCTCAGGGTGCTGATTTTTCTGAACCTGTTACTCAAAATACCAAAAGATTCGTAAGAGCTTTTTGGGCTCTTGACAAAGAACTCGCTTATGCAAGACATTACGCAGCAATTAACTGGAATCTAAGTTATTCAGAATATATAAACGATTTAAGCAAATGGTATAACAAACAAGTCGGGGTTGAATTTTTAGAATCAAGACAAAGATTTATTACAATTTTAGCTGAAGAAAATAAGTTGATGGAAATCGTAAAATTGATTGGTAAAGACGTTCTTCCTGATGATCAAAAATTGGTTTTGGAAATCGCAAGAGTTATCAGAGTCGGTTACCTGCAACAAAATGCTTTCCATAAAGACGATACTTTTGTACCTTTGGAAAAACAAATGAAAATGATGAAATTGATTCTTTATTTGGAAAGAGCTGCTTCAGCGGTATTAAAACAAGGGAAAGCATTCAGTTTGCTTGTAAATACCAATGTCTTTGAAAAAGTTATTAAGATGAAATATGATATTCCAAATGATAATTTGGATTTATTTGACGATTATTATAAATTGATTGATGAAGCATTTAGTGCTATTAAGTAAGGAGGCCGATTATGAATCTTCAATATATAGGATTAAAAGAAATAAACGGGCCACTGATCTTTTTGGAAAATGTAAATGGCATTGGCTTTGAAGAGATGGTAGAGATCCGTCTTGATGACGGTAGAGTCAGACATGGTAGAGTAGTAGAAATCCAAGGTGACTTGGTAGCTATTCTTGTTTTCGAAGGCACTAGGGATCTTTCCTTGAATAATACAGTTATCAAGTTTATCGGGCGACCAATGGAAATAGGTTTATCCAAAGGCGTTTTAGGCCGTGTTTTCAATGGAATAGGAACTCCAATAGATGGATTAGGACCAGTTTATGTTGACAAATACCTTGATATTAACGGGGAGCCTTTAAATCCGGTTTCTCGGGTCTACCCGAAAAACTACATCAATACAGGCATATCAAGTATTGATGGGTTGACTACTTTGATTAGAGGTCAAAAATTGCCGATATTTTCCGGTTCAGGTATGCCTCATAATGATTTAGCTGTGCAAATTGTTAAACAGGCGAAATTAACTGGAGAAGATGCGACTAAATTCGCTGTTGTTTTTGCGGCAATGGGGGTTACTAATGATGTAGCTAACTATTTTAAGAGATCATTTGAAGAAGCTGGAGTATTGGATAATGTAGTAATGTTTCTTAACTTATCCAATGATCCGATAATCGAAAGATTGTTGAC
>JAFGVN010000138.1 GCA_016937975.1 Clostridia bacterium | reverse complement strand
CTCAAAGGTAAAAGAAAATGAAATTTTCTCAAAGGTAAAAGAAAATGAAATTTTCTCAAAGGTAAAAGAAAATATTGGAGAGTTATAAGGGGTGAGAAATCACCTCTTTATTTATTAATTATGACTATTTGTAAACTTTGAGCATTCAAATTGTTAATTGTAAAAGAATAAAATGTAAAATTATGTTTATTATTATATTTATTTGGTATAATTTAGACGATGGCTATTAACAACTTAAGGAGGTTAAAATGGGAAATCTAGTTGGATCAAAAACAGAAAAGAATTTATTAAAAGCATTTGCAGGTGAATCACAAGCAAAAAATAGATATACTTTCTTTGCTAAGGTTGCAAAAAAAGAAGGTTATGAGCAAATTGCTGCTTTATTTTTAGAAACAGCTGAAAATGAAGAACAACATGCAAAAACATTCTTTAAATATTTAACTTCTGGAGAAGCGCTTGAAATTACTGCAGCTTATCCTGCAGGTATTATTGGTACTACTGTTGATAACTTAAAAGCAGCAGCAGCTGGTGAAAATGAAGAATGGACTGAATTATATCCTGAATTTGCTGATATAGCTGAAGAAGAAGGTTTTGCTGATGTTGCAAGAACTTTTAGAAATGTTGCTAAAGTAGAAAAAGAGCATGAAGCGCGTTATTTGAAACTTGCTGAAAATATTGAAAAAGAAATGGTTTTTAAAAAAGAAGAAACTAATAGATGGAAATGCCGCAAATGTGGTCATGTACATGAAGGAAAATCTGCACCAAATGTATGTCCAACATGTAGTCATCCACAAGGTTATTTTGAATTAAAAGAATCAAACTACTAAGGAGCGATTCTATGGATATGAAAACAATTGGATATGTTAAACAAGCGATTATCAGTGAAATTGAGGGCTATGAATTCTATAAGCTAGCAGCTTCTAAAACCAGAAGCGACGAAATCAGAGAAACATATCTTGAATTGGCTGAAGAAGAAAGAAAACACGTTGAATGGTTAGAGCAACTTTTGGAGAAATTATCGGAAGGTGATACAAGTGTTGTTCTAGAAATGACTGAAGCACCTCCATCGCCGGATTTCTTTAATTGGGAAAAGTTAGATCGAGAAGATCCTCAAACTACTATTAGTGTCTTTGGTATTGCATTACAATTAGAAAAAGCCTCTTATCTATATTATGATGAAGTGGTTGAAATTGCAGAAGATGAGGATACAAAAACATTATTTAGAGTTTTGGCTGCATGGGAACGTGCACACTATGACACTTTCAATAAACAATACAAAATATTGCAAGAAGCATGGTGGGCGAAACAGAGATTTTCACCATATTAAAAAGACGGAAGGGAAACCTTCCGTTTTTATATTGTATCATAGATAACTTCTTCAATAAGTAGATTTTGTCTTTTCATCAGTTCAATGGTTTCATAGTAATAGCCACTGGTGGTTTTATAAATTAATTTAATGATTGGTCGAAGAGGCCATTTGTCATTGATTTTTTCCACAACAGCAGGCATGCCATTGGACATTTTAACAACAGTACCTCTTGGGTATGGTGTAATTCTATCAATAAATGCTTCAGCGACATCCAAAAAGAAAATTTTACCTTTGTTAGCATGAATGTATTCTATAGCTTCTTTGGGGCTTGTAGCTCTTCTGTAAGGTCTATCGGATGTCATGGCATCGTAAATATCTGCAAGTCCAACGATTTGTGACATTTTATCTATTTCATCTTTTGTGTTTTGAGAAGGATAACCAGAGCCATCGATGTGCTCATGGTGTTGAAGGACTATTTTTTTGACATAGGCGGAGATGTAGTTTTTATCCTTCAAGAAATTATAACCATGCAAAGGGTGCAATAAGATATGTTTTTTTTCTTCCAATGTTAAAGGCTCTGTCTTATAGATAATATTTTTAGGAACTAAAGCGATACCAATATCATGATAAATTGCTCCTAAAAAAAGTTGTTTTACGGCATCTGACCCCAATCCTAATTGCCATCCAATTAAAGCGGAGAGAATAGCCACATTTATGGCAGAACTGTACAAATAATTGTCGATATTTTTAATATCGACGTATTCAATTTGAACTTTTTGATAGGATCGAATTTCATATAAGACATCTTCAGCATACTTAATCAATGCATTGTGTTGATCAAAGATATCCTCATTTTTTTTTGCCGCATCAAATAGCTCTTTAACAATAAGAGCGCCTTTCACTCTAAAACCTTGATCTAATAAACGGTTCACTTCGGTTTTACAATGAATGTCTTCAATATATACAGTGAAGATTCTGTTGGTTTCAATTTTTATTTTTAAGTTATCGTTTAGGACTGTTCCTTTTTTTATCAAAACGCGCCCGTCTACGGTATACAAGTTTTCAGCAAGAATACTGCCTTCAACAATATATGAGGTTGGTATAGCACGCATATTTAGCTCCTTTTATTTTTTTATATACCCCAAAATTAATAATTCCCACAATTTGCTATTATTATTTGAGTTTATTTTTTAACAATTAGGGTAATAGTCTTTTGAGGTGACTTTATGTTTAGATATTTGTATGATCGTCCAAAGTGGCTATATTATATACTCATATTTACAATACTTCCATTAGTTATTATAATCAACGAAATCCTTTCTGTTTTTGTAGGAGGGCTGTTAGTTGTGGCAATGGTTTTAGCAGCCATGTATTTTAAAAAATTTGCATTTTCTGTTTTTACAATATTGAGTTTATCAAGTTTCTTGTTATTCAGTCATCTACATGAAATACCATCCAAGCAGTTTGTCATTCAAGGCAGCATATTCTTGATCTGTTCAATTCTAGCAGCTATAGCTGGATTAGAAATAAGAGGCTATATACTCAAACAAAAAAAATATGAAAAAGAACAATGTGAATTGATCATTGACTTGGTTTACGCATTTGTTACAGCTATTGATGCAAAAGATCATTATCTACATAATCACTCATCTAATGTCTGTTATTATGCAAAGCGTATAGCAGCAGCAATGGGACTGAGTCAAGTAGAATGTGAAAAGATTGGTCTCGCAGCCTTGTTTCATGATGTAGGCAAACTTCATGTGGACAGTAAAATATTGAATAAACCTGAAAAACTTAATGAAGAAGAATGGCGTATTATGAAGGAACATGTTACATCTGGTGTAGAAATGATTCAGAACATTCAGTCCATCAGTTTCATATTCCAAATGATCAAATATCATCATAGACACTATGATGGTTCTGGATACCCAACAGACTGTGAGGTGTCAGATATTCCGATCGGTGCGAGAATTATAGCTGTTGCAGATTCTTTTGACGCGATGACTTCAGATCGACCCTATAGAAAAGCTCTATCCTATGAAAAAACATGCTCGGAACTTCGCAAATATTCAGGAAGTCAATTTGACCCGGCTGTTGTGAATGCTTTTTTTGAAGCTGATATTGAACCGGTATTGATAGATTTCTTAGATGTGAATATGTTACTCATAATGAAAAGCATTCAACGTAATTGAATGCTTTTTATGATGAGTCGAACAAATCACATATGTCAGAATACGTGCAGCTTTAAAAATAAAGCATTCAAAAAATTTTATATTTTTCGAAGCATCATTCAATGGCAGTTGAAAGACATAGTCCTTAATAATACTGCATTCGGCAAAATTTCGTATGAGACTAAATTAAGTCATAAACTGTTTCTGTGATCACAAGATTGGGATGTTTAATTAAATTTAAAGATTCATAGTGATAACTGTCACCTTCTTTAGTTATGACGTTAAGAACTGGTCTTAGTGGAAAATCCTTATTAAGTGTTTCAACAACACCAACGCTTCCATTGGACAATCTTACAATTGACCCTCTTGGATATGGCGCAATCATTTTAATAAAAGCATCAACAATGCTTGAATCAAATTTAGTCCCGGCTACACCTATAATGTATTCCAAGGCTTCATTTGGTGGTACGGCCCTTTTATAGGGACGATCTGAAGTCATTGCATCATATACATCGGCTACCCCAACAATCTGTGCAATTGGATGAACTTCATTGCCCTTAATTCTTTGAGGATAACCTGTACCATCTAAACATTCATGGTGCTGATAAACAATTGTTTTTGTATAAGCAGACAAAAATGATCTTTCTTTAACGTATTTATAGCCTATGCTTGGATGATTGATAATCATCATTTTCTCTTCAGTCGTTAAGGTAGTGTCCTTGTAGATGATTCTAGGTGGCAATAAAGCTATACCAATATCATGATATATAGCACCTATGAAAATGTGTTTAACCATTTCATCGTTATAACCTAAATGCCAAGCAATTAATGAGGAAATTAAAGCAATATTTAACGCAGAACTATACAAGTAAGCATTTACATTCTTCACATCCACATATTCTAAGGTTTGCTGTTGATATGATTTTAATTCGTATAAAACGTCATCAGCATAGGTGGACAATTCATAATGATGATCCAATATTGATGATCCTGAAGCGGCATCATCAAAGATTGCTTTGATAAGCATAGTACCTTTTGCTCTAAAGGACTGCTCAAGCAATCGATTGACTTGGATATCACTATGAATGTCGATAATATATACCGTAAATATTTTATTGTTCTTTATTTTGGTAATAAGATTTTCTGTTAATAAGGTGCCCATTCTTAACAAGATTTTTCCTTCAGCTGTATATAGATCTTCACCTAAATGTGAGTTTGGCTGTACAAATTGAATGGGAATGGCACGCATAATTAACTCCTTCTATTATAGAAATTCATCTAAAAGCAATTCCAAATCCTTTTGTTGAACTTGTCTTTTTAGTAGTGGGGTATGGATATGATCCAAACGTTCTAGGAACGTATTTTTTTCTACACGATAGAGTATACCCAAAGGGATATGTTCATTAACATGTGTTGCAAGATTATACGCTAAATTAAAATCTTTTTCGTCATGATTTTCAAGGTAATAGGTATTTGACTCATACCACTCAGGTGTATTTTTTTTGTTGAATGATGGACAAGGTTGCATAATATCAATGATTGCGTAACCTTTGTAATGATAAGCCGCTTTAATCAATGCCTTCAAATGATCACGATGATGGGCATAACCTCTTGCGACAAAACCTGCGCCTAAGGTTAAAGCTAAAGTCAAAGGGTTTATTGGAGGTGTTTTGTGACCATCCAACTGACTTGAAGTAATCATACCTAAATCTGTCGTTGGAGAACTTTGTCCTTTGGTTAAACCGTATATTCGATTATTGTAAACCAAATGTACGATATTAGGATTTCTTCTAATATTATGAATGAAATGGTTTCCGCCTTCTCCATAGGTATCACCATCACCTGATGTCACAAAAATATTTAAATCTGGATTTGCCATGTGAATACCTAAAGCTGGTGGTAAAGCGCGACCGTGTAGAGAATTGAAACTGTTTGCATTAACATATTGGGGTGTTTTTGCAGCTTGACCGATACCTGAGACAATCATCGTATTATTCGGTTGTAAGTCAAGTTCAAATAATGCTTCTTTCAACGCTTGTAAAATAGAGTAATCACCACAACCTGGGCACCAGGAAATCTTATTTTCGGTATTAAAAACTTTAAAATTTTTCATGAAGCACCTCCAAAATATCTTCTGCATTAATTTGTAATCCGTCGAATTTTAAGATGCTCTCGGTACAATGTATACCAGTTTCCATACGAATTAATCTTGAAAATTGACCCGTTGCATTTAATTCAACGTTAATTAGAATTTTATCTTTGTATTTTATTAATTTTTGAGTTGGCAAAGGATAAACATCACCAAAGACCAATGCACCAATTTTTTTCTGACCAGAATAAGTTTCAATGGTTTCAATTAATGCCCCCTCAGTAGAACCAAAGCCGATGAGTACAATATCTGGATTCTCATCGCCAAAATAATGAGGTTCTTGAAGATCGGCTTCGAGACTTCTCAATTTTTGAAGACGTTTCAAATGCATATTGGTACGATTCACTGGATCTTCAGAAATTTTACCAAAGCCATCATGTTCATGATTATCTGCTATAATTGGATACTCTGATAAACCTGGTATTAAACGAGGTGAAACACCTGATGGTGTGATTTTATATCGTTCATATGGAAGTTCTACTGCCTGATCCTTAGATAGATATTGATTGATTTCAACTTTTGTATTCAAAAGAGGAATTGTCTTTTGACTATCAGCAAGATACTGATCACTTAAAACAATCACTGGTAATTGATATTTATCTGCCAAATCAAAAGCTCGTATAGTTTGATAATATGCATCTTCAGGGTCTCTTGGTGCAATAATCATTCTAGGAAGTTCATCTTGAGAAGCTGTAAGTAAAAAGCTAAGATCACCTTGTCCTGTCTTAGTTGGTAGACCTGTTGCAGGTCCAGGACGCATAACATCTGTAATTACAAGTGGTGTTTCTGTAATTGCTGTTAGTCCAAGTGCTTCAACCATTAAAGACAACCCACCTCCAGAAGAAGCTGTCATGGCTCTTACGCCTGCAGATGATGCCCCTAAAGCAATGTGTATTGCTGCAATTTCATCTTCAGCTTGTTCTACGATTATGCCCATTTTCTTCTGTTGATGGGTGAGGTAGTTCATAATGCTTGCAGCCGGTGTCATAGGATATGCTGAAAAAACACCAAGTCCTGCAGCTATAGCACCTAGCCCGATAGCAGTATTGCCATTAATTAGCATGTTGTCATCCCTTTGTTTACCAATAAATAGGAATTTAGGTTTTAAGGAATCATAGCCTTGCTTAAGTGCTTCCTTATTGGAGGATAAATCCTTCTTTATAGATTTTGAAACTAAATCTGTGAATATGTCATAATCTAAATTAAATAATTTAATCAGACCACCGAGTAAAATCATATTTTCAGCTTTTTTATTACCAATTGCTTTTGAGATTTTTTTTATTGGCAATGCAAACTCTTTTGGATCAAACTTTAAATCTTCATCCGCTATAATAATACCATTTTCTTTAAGTCTCCTTTGATGTAAATCAAGGGTTTCCTGATTAAGTGCAAATAACACATCAATTGAGTTTTCATGGGTATGAAGTGGTTGATCAGAAAATCTAATTTGAAAATAATTATGACCACCTCTGATACGAGACATGTATACGGTATTGACAAAAACATAATAGCCATGTCTTTTCAATGCTTTACTGAGTAATTTTGTGATCGTATTCATACCTTGGCCAGCTGCGCCGCCTATTAAAATATTGTATTTCATATCATGCTCCTCTTATAATCGTAATATAAAGATCTTGCTCTCTATGTTGGCTATATTTTTTAAATGTTATCCTAGCGAAGACCTATTAAACAAGGACTAGGTAACTATTTTATATTATACCCATTTTTATTGTATAGCAACTGAAAACTGTTCTCAATTAGTAGAGTATAAATTGATATTAAATGTTCATAAAATATGCATGATATGGCATGATTGTGGGTAAGTATACAATGGAGGTGCTGTTATGGATTTCATTAAGAAAGATATAGATCGAGGCAATGCAATTTGGATAAAGGCATTTGAAAATCAAGATGCAGACCTTTTGGCAGATACGTTTCACACAAATGGTGCTGTATTAGGTGTCAATGGAAAAGTCATTGAAGGTCGAGAAGCAGTTAGAAAACATTTCAAAGAATGGATGGCACAAATCGGTAAAGCTTACTTTACAATTGAAACCATTGACGTGTATCATGTAGGAGATGATGTATTCGAAAAAGGTTCATATACATTAACCATTGAAAATGGGAACCAATATGAAGGTAAATACATCGTCGAATGGAAGTTGGAGGGGAATAAGTACTTATTCTACCGTGATATTGGTATTTAAGAGGAAAGAAAAATGAATGTAAGTTTGACAGATTCTGCAAAGCAATTTTTGCAGAAAAAGAAAATCAATGCCTTCACACTGGAGATTCGAATCACTGGTGGAGGCTGATGCGGCAGTATTAAAGTACCAGAAATGGTATACCGTGCACCGGAGGTGTCGGATAAATACTTAAAATATACAATTGATGGATATGATATCTATCTTGCAAAAGCCGCAATCGTTGGTGCTTCAAATATTGTTTTTACGGTACGAGGTATTTCAGTCTTTAAAGAACTAGTGGCTGAAGGGATTATGTATCCAAAGGTGTGATTTTATGCGTGTAATGATAATCGTAATTTTAATGAACTTAATATCATTTGTAACTGCAGATGTAATGATTCAAACTGAAACATTACCTACATCTGATCAGTTATTTGAAATGGCTTTGAATTTGGAAGAAAAATATCCAGAAATCCTTGATTTGGAAATTTTGGGATATTCAACGGATGATAAGCCCATTTACGTTTTGCGATTATCATCTAACATAAGTGAAATTACATCAGCAGAAGCATATGTTGATAAATATCATTATTTTGTTGAAGGGGGAATACATAGTCGAGAAAATGTTTCCCCTTTAATGTTACTAAAAATTGTAGAATTATATGCAGCGGATTATTATAATCCTGAGATGATGCCATCTATAGATATGCAGATGGAGTTGGATCGCTTTGCTTTTCATTTTATGATTCTTTCAAATCCTGATGGATATGATTTGGCAAATTTTGGATTACAAGAAATCAGTAGTCCATATAAAGAAAATCTGCTTAGTTTTTCCAGTCATAATTTTAGTCAATATAAGTCAAATATAAATGGTGTGGACTTAAATAGAAATTTTCCAGGTGTTTACTACGACTCATATGCCAAGAGCTTTGTAGATATATGGAACCAAGTCAAAAATGAGGATTATAGCAATAACCCTGGTAGAGGATATTATTATGGACCTTATGCGGGTTCCGAAGTTGAAACACGCTTATTAATGGGCTATGTAACGTCCTACGACTTTAGAAATTATATCAGTTTTCATTCCCGTGGAGAAGTCATCTATTATAATAAATGGATGTTGTCTGATGCTCACAATCAAGGAAGTTATACTTTAGCCAATCAAATTGCTAAATATAATGGATTTGAACCAATTTATACGGGAAAAGAAACTTCCGGGAGTGGATATTTAACTGATTTTACAGCTATGACTACCTTAAAGCCAAGTATTACTATAGAAACTCTTCCTGGCAAAACTGAATTACCAGTTTCTGTATATACCATTAATAAAGTGTTTAAAGAACAATTACTTGTACCTTTAATTGCGGCTTATGAAGGCAAACGATCTGGTTATTTTGATTATAAACTGTACATTAATAATTACTATGTGAGAGATTATCCCACTGAAGAAATTGCGAAGGCATTTGCAAATCGCTATGGTGGTAAAATCTATACTTATGAAGGCAAACCATCATACATTGTACCTTTATCAATGGTAGAAATAACAAGAAGACAAGGTATAACCCTTTTGTATGTTAAATTGGATTTGGATACAAAGGATAGAGGAGAAGTTTTTTTAGACTGCGATGACCCTTTTGTGTTGGCAGCAAGAAAGAATCAGATCATCACTGGATTTAACAATATGTTTAATCCAAATCAATTGATGACATATGAAGAGGCATATGTGATTTTAGCCAAATTTCTTCCTGAATTTGAAGAAATAATCAAATATGAGTATAAAACAACTTGGGCTAAAAGTGCTGTTGAAAAATTGCTTACAGCCGGGATTATTAGCAGTGTTGAAATAAAATCGGGTATCATTAATTATTTAGATTGGAATAATTTGATATTGAAAGTAGAAAATTTGAGTAACGAAGAATAAACAGGGTAGAATATTGATGGAGGTGGGGTCTATGATCATTTGGGATGAAAAATTTTCAGTTGGCGTTGAAAAGATAGATGATCAACATCAAACATTTTTTGAGTTGATTAATAAATTAGAATCCTTAACACATGAAACAAATTTCGAAGAGAGATTGCCAATATTGTTAAATGAGATTGTTGAATATGCAGCATTACATTTTAAAACAGAGGAAAAAATGATGGAAGCTGTTCAATATCCTGATTTAGAGCAACATAAAATATTTCATCAGAGAATAAAAGATGATATTTATATGGAGTGTAAGCGAATTGTTGAAAGAGAAGTTCATGCGATGGATATTATTTGGTTATATAATTACATGTTAGATTGGATAAAAACACATATCATTGAGGAAGATTTAAAATATAAGCCATACTTTCAAAAATAAGTCGTTAAGAAGTCTTTAGAAACAAAATTCTAAAGGCTTTTCTAATGCCCAGAGCATTTAAGATTGTTAAATCAAGGGTTAGTGCATAAGGTCTTTATAAAGTAAAAATAGTCAATCTATTATCTTATTGGAAAGTTTCTTTATTTGTTATATAAATTCATAATTAATCGTGGCACAGAAACCCATTACCTTTAGGTGGTGGGAGGAGTGCCATTCTCTTTTTCTAACCTTGAGTCACTATGTATCTCTGAATTGTAGCGGTAGAAACTTCACCTATACTACAAGCAAAATAACCATCAGGCCAAAATATCTTTCTTTTCCAATAGTGTTTACACAGCATTTCTACGTGTATTAACCATATCTTATATGTTGTTTCTTGTTTTATTCGTTTTACTATCTCACTAATGCAATCAGTAGCATCATAGTTAATCAGTAAATGAATAGGGTCCTTGTCTATCTCTATAGTAACTAACTCATAACCATATTTAGAACAAATCTCAACAAGGTAGTGCTTAATGTCTTCTGAAATACGGTCCTTAAGTATTCGCATACGATATATAGTAACTCATACAAGATGTGCTTTCAAATTATATTTACGCCTTTTTTACAGTTATATCTGCTTTCCATGTTTAAGACCTCACTTTGACTTTCACTATCAAATATTGTACATTATATTTAGTGAAATATTATCAAGTGAGGTTAATTATGGAACAACTAACTATAACAGCTAAAATTCAAGTAATCACTTCGGAAACAGACCGAGAACTTCTTAACGAAACTATGTCTGTTTATCGTGCTGCCTGTAATTATGTTGCTAATTTTATTTTCCTAACTCACAATTTAAAGCAATTTTCACTGAATAAAGTATTGTACTCTACCCTGAGAGAAAAGTATGGTCTAAAGTCACAAATGGCTCAATCTGTCCTTAAAACAGTTATTGCAAGGTATAAAACCATTCTTGAGAATCAAAAGGAATGGATTAGACCTACTTTTAAGAAACTTCAGTATGACCTTGTTTGGAATAGAGACTATTCCTTAACTCAAGACCGTTTCTCAGTGAATACCCTTAAAGGTAGAATTAAGTTAAGTTACTTCTCTGATGCTATGGAGAAATGCTTTGACTCTAATACTTATAAGTTTGGAACAGCTAAACTAGTAAACAAACATGGTAAATATTTTCTACATATTCCTGTTACTTATGATGTTCCCGAAAGCCAATTAGTTGATATTTGTAATGTTGTAGGTATAGACCGTGGAATTAACTTTTTAACTGCAACCTATGATAGTAGGGGGAAATCTAACTTTGTAAGTGGCAAAGCTATTAAACATAAGAGAGCCAAGTATTCAAAAGCACGTAAAGCGTTGCAACAAAGGAAAACACCATCTTCAAGACGAAGATTAAAAGCTATAGGACAGCGAGAAAACCGTTGGATACATGATATTAACCATCAAGTATCAAAGGCACTCGTTGAAAGTAATCCTAAGCATACATTATTCGTTTTAGAAGATTTAACAGGTGTTCGAAATGCTACAGAAAAAGTGCGTATCAAAGATCGATACGTTTCTGTATCGTGGACTTTTTACGATCTTGAACAAAAGTTGACTTATAAAGCAAAACAAAATGAGTCTACAGTCATCAAAGTTGACCCTGCTTATACAAGTCAGTGTTGTCCTAAATGTGGACATACTGAGAAAGCTAATCGTAACAAGAATACTCACTTATTTACATGTAAAACCTGTGGTTATCAATCAAATGATGATAGAATAGCAGCAATGAACCTGTATCGTATGGGAATAAATTATCTTGTGGATAATCAAGTACCTAGTACAGTTACAAAAGAGTAAACTCTTTTGTAAAGGGTGTTGTCAACCACCCTATGATGTAACGCCACTTTGAGTTGTATAACTTATTGAACAAAGGTAGGAGGCGTAAGCCGTCTGCACTACCGGGCAGTTACAAGCCCACTTCCTTTAGGTGGTGGGTAGTTGACGTAATATAGCCTTAGATGAAAGGAACACATATGATATTATGCAATTTTTCCAATACTTCATATCATTTGAAATGGTTTAATCAATCATGGCATGAAGTCGATGAATTTATTAAAAATAAAGGGCTAGATGGCATTGAACTTTTACTTCACGGTAATTACGATGTCTCAACTATTCCAAAAGATTTGATTAAAGGTGTTCATCTAAGTTATTTTCCAATCTGGATGGATTTTTATAGGAACAATGAAATATATAAAGAAGACTATCCTACAGAAGAATCTCTTGTAGATGCCTTCGGAAGTGTTTCAAAAGAAAGTATTGTGGAGCGTTTTAAAAAAGATTATGAAGTATCAAAAGCACTCGAGGCTGAATATATGGTATTTCATGTTGGGCATGTTAGACTAAAAGATGCCTTTACCTTTGATTATGATTATACAGACGAAGAAGTTTTAGAGGCAACAGCGCAATTGGTGAATGAAAGTTTTGATGAAAATTCAAATGTATGTTTACTTTTTGAAAATCTGTGGTGGCCAGGTTTAACTTTAAATAATCCGGAATTAATTGAGAAATTTATGAATAAAATCAATTATGAAAACAAAGGAATTATGTTAGATTTATCTCATTTAATGATTCGAGGTGGAAACTTAAGTTTACATGAACAAGTGGATTATATTTTAAAGGTACTTCATGGTTTAGGTGACCAGTTGAAATGGATTAGAGGAATCCATATTAACAGAACGGATATAGGGACATACATGGATGAGAGCCACGAGACTTTGTACTATAGCTTAGAGCAATTGGAAAAAACTAAGAAATGGCAAACTATTTATGAACATATATCAAGAATGGATCAGCATCTTCCCTTTAAATCTTATCGGTTGAAAGAAATTCTTGATTTAATAAACCCCAAGTATCTCATGATTGAGGTTTTAAGTCATGATAAATCAGAATGGGAAGCTTATATTAATCAACAAATGGAGTTTATAAATGTATCTAACTTATGAAAATGAAACTGTAGAATATGAAATAAAATATAGTAACAGACAATCCATTGCATTGCAGCTTTTAGGTCCTTATAAGTTGCTTTTGAAAGGTCCTAAAGTTAAAGATGAGATCTTTGAAAAAGCAATGAAAGATCAGTGGCAATGGATCATAACACACAGTGAAAAGTATAAAGATACAAATACAAAAGAACCGAGAGCTTATATCACTGGAGATACCTTCAAAATTCTAGAGAAAACCTATACCATTAGAGTGAATTCGCATCAAATGAAAAGGGCTGAGATTACAGTTCTCGATCATGAAATACTCTTTTTTGTACCAGAAAATTTCTCCTTGGAGGGTTATCATCAATTGATGGAGAATCTTTTAAAAAAGATGCTACATCGCTATTTAAAAGAAAGAATAGCTTATTATCAACCTTTTTTTAAAAACAAGGTCAATCATATCAGCGTTAGGAATCAAAAAACAAGATGGGGAAGCTGCTCTTCTGCAGGCAATATAAACTTTAATTATAGACTTGCTTTAGCCCCGTTTGAAGTCATTGACTATATCATTGTTCATGAGATGAGTCACCTTGAGCATATGAATCACTCGAAATCCTATTGGAAGAAAGTGCATCAAGTGATGCCTGAATATAAGAAACATGAAACCTGGCTTAAGCATCATGGTCGGACCTTAACCGTTGTAAAAGTATAATGGAGGCGTTATGATTTCACCTTTGGAATATACACAAGAGACCTATGACGTGATTCATAGAAGCTTTTATGAGATAGCAAATACTTTTAACATGACACCTCAAAACTGTCCTGGGAATACTGCCTTTATGTCCTATGCTTATTTTTTGAATCAAAAGAATAAAATTCAATTATTTGGTATTTATGATAAAAATCTTGTTGGTTGTATTGGTGTCGAAAAGAAAAGTGATGTCAGATATAAAATAAAATGGTTGTGTGTTTTAGATGAATACAGACATCAAGGTTATGGTAAGCTTTTAATAGACTTTTCCGTTCAATATATAAAGGAATTAGGTGGCAAAAAAGTGCAGCTTGGAATGTTCTATGAAAACCAAGTCCTTCATCATTGGTATCTTAATAATGGGTTCCAAGTGGAGCAAATCAAGGCCTATAAATCAAATGATTTTAAGATTTGTTATATGGAGATGTTACTATGAGATCCTTTGCAAAAAAACCAAGTAAACTTATTACTCAGTGTCAAGGATGTGGTTTAAGTGTAGACCATTGTATATGCAATTATGAAATAAGTTTGAAAAGTATATGTGAGATATGGCTTTTAACTCATGAAAATGAATTTTCAAGAACGACTAACACAGGTAGATTAATTGAAAAGGCACTTGCTTCAACAAGAGTGTTTAGTTGGAATAGAACTGAACCACCACAGGATTTAATCGCGTTATTACAGGATCAAAAATATAAAATTTTACTCGTTTTTTCTGATGAAAGACCATCTGAAAAGGCGAGATCTGTTTCCTTTGAGAAAACTGAGAGAATACCAGTATTTCTCATTTTAGATGGGACGTGGAAAGAAGCTAGAAAAATGTTGCGAAAGAGTCCTTATCTGGATGCATTGCCCATTCTAAGTTTGGATACTCACTTCCAGACAACATACGATTTAAGAAGAAACGATGATGAAAATCATATATGTACTGCAGAAGTTGCCGTATCATTACTTGATTTAGTTGGTGAAAAAGAGGAAAGTAGAGTGCTGAACCAATATTATAAATGCTTTTTAGAATCATATCACTTAAGCCAGAAATAGGAGAAGAAAATGACTAAGAAATTATTTGAAGAGAATGCATATTTAAAGACCTGTCAAGCAAAGGTTGTTTTAAAGGATGGTTTGAAATATTATTTTGATCAAACTGTATTTTTCCCTGAAGGTGGTGGGCAATCCGCTGATAAGGGAACCATAAATAATATTGAAGTCCTAGATGTGAGAGAAACAGAGAATGGCATATGTCATATATTAGCTTCTGAACTTCATGATGAGTTTGTTGAAATGGTTATTGATTGGGAAAAAAGATTTGATGAGATGCAGCAACATTGCGGGGAACATATTTTATCAGGCGTAATCTTTGATCATTATCAAGGTAAGAATAAGGGTTTTCATATTGGAAAAGATTATGTCACCATAGACATTGATCATGAAATTAAACCTGAAATGCTTATTGATATTGAAAACTTGGCAAATCAAGCAATTTATGACAATATCGAATTGAATTTTGAATATATGAGCGATGATAAAGCATATTTTTTGAGAAAAGAACCAACCGTTGAAGAGAATGTAAGGATCGTAACCATTCCAGGTGTGGATTGTGTTGCTTGTTGTGGGACACACCCTACACGTACCGGTGAAGTGGGAATTGTTAAATTATATAAAGTTGAAAAAAACAAAGGGTTGTCTAGAATATTCTTTAAATGTGGTAAAAGGGCTTTGATTGATCTTCAGGAAAAAACAAATATTGTTCAGTATTTTAACCGACAATATTCTTCGGATGATTCGACTTTGGTTGAGCGTTTTGAGAAAGAAAAAGAGAAAAATGAAATATTGAAGAAGAAGTATATTCAGTTGCATCGAGAGGCAATTGAAAAAATTATAAATGAACAAATGAGTCAAGATGCGGTTCAGTATTTCTCTTTTGAAGATTTATCCGGACAAGGTATGAATGATGTGATAAAATCTGTTTCTGAAAAAGGAAATTATATTATTTTAATTTACTCCATTTTAGAACATAAAGTGATGTTGAGTCATGATGGTTCTCATAATCTACATTGTGGCCAGCTCTTTAAAAGTATTAGGGACTACAATGGTAAAGGTGGCGGAAATCAGAAAACTGCACAAGGCGTTTTTGAATCATCCGAAGATGCTGAAAAGTTTATTGCATATGTAAAAGGTGAACTTCGATCATGATTAAGATTTTTGATAAAAACTGGGCAATTGAATACTTAAAGGAAAAAGATTATATAAGCAATCTTAATATCATAGGAGCAATTCAAAATATATCTGTAGAGCAATTTGAATCATCTGAAGCAATACTTGAAATTTTCGTTGACGATGTCAATCAACCTAAGGGTATAATTGTTAAAGAACATGAATACTGGCATTACATTTATGCTGAGCATGATGATTTTATAGCTTATGCTAAAAAAGCTTACTTTGATCAACTTCCAAGTTATGGCATAGATGCCTGTGATGAAAAAGCATATGAAATATTAAAAAAGGATAGAGTTTTGGAATGGGAAGAACGATGTATCTTACTGTACGTTGACCCGAAGACGTTTAAACCCATTGAGAAAAAAAGTGATATCCGAAGAGGCACTGTAAAAGATAAAGAAATGGTAAATGATTTCTATACCTTCAAAGATGATAGTTCATTATACTTTATTGAAGAATCATTAAAAAATAGACCCTCAAGCTTTTACTATGATCAAGACGAACCTGTTGCATGGGTCTTAATGCATAGAGATGATTCCATAGGGATTATGTATACAAAAGAGCAATATCGTCATCGTGGTATTGCTTATGAACTCACTATGGATTTATTGGATCAAGTTATGAAGGTAAATAAAGTTCCATTCATTCACATTGGTCTTCATAATCATCCCTCCTTCAAGTTGGCAGAAAAATGTGGTTTTCAAAAGTATAAGCCTGTATATTGGTTTGGAATTCATAATGAAAAGAAGTTCTAACTTCTTTTTTTGTGTTAATTTATTTTCAAAATAAAACTATTTTTCTTGTTTTTTGGATGAATAAATTTAAATTCATCAGTAATATGAAGAAAAATATAAGAAATAGTTCTGTAAATGTTAAGAAAAATTAAACTGTATATTATTACCATAATTGCGGTACAAGTATTGGAATAAGCTAAAAGTAAATTATACTAAAATTGTGATATTTTTTAAAAAATGTCTAAATGTTAAATTTTTTTAATAAATTAGGTGTATTTGTTAAATTTTTGTAGTATACTACATTTGAGTCGGGAAGACTTATAAAAATTATGTTCGGGGGGAACCGAAACATTTTACTCAAATTTAAAGGAGGCTAAAAAATGTTGAAGAAGTTTTTAACAATTTTTGTCATTGCCGCAATGGTAATGAGCATGTTTGCAGGCTGTGGAAACGACACTAATACTGCTAACACTGGAACTGCAACTGATAATGGTGGTTCTGGCGATTGGAAAATCGGTATTTTAACTGGTACTGTATCTCAAAACGAAGAAGAATACAGAGCTGCTCAAGCTGTTAAAGAAAAATATGGTGAAGAGCATGTTATTATCATGACTTATCCTGATAAATTCATGGATGAGCAAGAAACAACTATTGCAAACGTTGCTTCTATGGCTGCTGAAGAAAATATGAAAGCTTTATTATTAATCCAAGCTGTACCTGGTTCTTCAGCTGCAATTGACAAAGCAAGAGAAATTAATCCAGATTTACTCATTATTGCAGGGGTACCTGGTGAGAACCCTGCAGATATCGCTTCTAGAGCAGATATCGTGTTTACATTAGATGAATTAACAATGGGAAGAACGATGGTAGAGCAAGCTGCTAAACAAGGTGCAAAAGTATTTGTTCATTATTCATTCCCAAGACATATGTCTTATGCATTATTATCTGCAAGAAGAGATTTATTAAAAGAAAACTGTGAAGCGATGGGTATCGAGTTTGTAGATGCTACAGCGTTAGATCCAACTGGTGATGCTGGTTTATCAGGTGCACAACAATTCATCTTAGAAGATACACCTAGAATGATTGAAAAATATGGTAAGGATACTGCATTCTTCTCTACAAACTGTGGTTTACAAATTCCTTTAATTAAATCAGTTTATGAAGGCGGAGCAATTTATCCACAACCATGTTGTCCATCTCCATATCATGGATTCCCTTCAGCTTTAGGTATTGAAATTCCTGAAGAAAAACAAGGCGATATCGACTATTTAGTAGATGAAATCAAAGCTAAAATGGCTGAAAAAGGTATGACAGGAAGAATGTCTACATGGCCAGTTCCTTGTTCAATGATGTTTATCGAAGCTGGCGCAGACTATGCTAAAGGCTGGATCGATGGCGAATTTACAGAGAAATTAAATAAAGACAAAGTAGAAGAATACTTCAAAGCATATGCAGGCGTTGATATTGAGTTAAACGTTTTAGAAGAAGAAGGCGTAACTTATGACAACTATTTGATGGTATTACTTGGATATTTAGATTTCTAATGCATAAGGACAATATAAGTTTATGTTAAGGTTGCCTTTTGGCAACCTTAATCTTTGAAAATCGGGGAATAAGCAAGAGAGATTTGGGGTGGTAGCAGGTGCAAAACGAATATGTATTGCAAATGAAGAATATTCAAAAAGAATATTACGGCAACAAAGTCTTAAAAGGTGTTAACATAAATATTAAACCGGGTGAAATACATGCGATCGTTGGAGAGAATGGTGCAGGTAAATCAACCTTAATGAATATTTTGTTTGGTATGCGTGTTATTCATGATACTGGGGGATTTGAAGGACAAGTATTCATTGATGGAAATGAAGTCAATGCCAAAACATCTGAGGAAGTCATGAATTTAGGTGTTGGAATGGTACATCAAGAATTTATGTTAATTTCAGACTTTACAATTGCTGAGAATATAAAATTAAATAGGGAAATCACAACACCAAACATTATCAGTAAGACCATTGGTGGATCAAGTTTGGAATTTTTAAATCGTAAACAAATGAATAAGGAAGCCAGAGCTGCACTTGATGTTTTAGGCATGAATATTTCTGAAGAAACAAAAGTTGCTATTTTACCAATTGGTCATAAGCAGTTTGTTGAAATTGCTCGTGAGGTGGATAAATTAGGCATCAAATTACTTGTATTTGATGAACCAACTGCTGTTTTAACAGAAAGTGAAGCAGATAATCTACTTGCTGCTATGAAAAATTTAGCAGCAAAGGGTATTGGAATTTTATTTATTACACATAGATTGGATGAAGTAAAAGCCATCACAGATAATATAACAGTATTACGAGATGGAGAACATATTGAAACG
Organism: Clostridia bacterium; assembly: GCA_016937975.1. Classification (GTDB taxonomy): domain Bacteria; phylum Bacillota; class Clostridia; order Peptostreptococcales; family Acidaminobacteraceae; genus JABXKX01. The sequence continues at coordinate 79,127 of JAFGVN010000138.1, read as the reverse complement.
GTACCAACAACGGATGTATCCGTTGAACAAATTGCATCATTAATGATTGGTCGTGAGGTTTCTATCTCTCAAAACGTCAATATGTTATCAGAATCAGAAATTAATGCACTGCCAACAATTCTGACTGTTGAAGACTTACATGTTGCTATGCCAGGTGAAGAGGTTAAAGGTGTCAATCTGGAAGTTAAAAAAGGTGAAATCTTAGGTTTAGCCGGTTTAGCAGGACATGGAAAAATAGGCGTTGCAAATGGTTTGTTTGGATTGTACAAGGCAAGTGGAAGCGTTACATATAAGGGTGAACCTTTAGATATCAGTGATACTAAAAATATACTCAAAAAAGGTATTGCCTTTGTTTCTGAAGATAGAAAAGGTGTTGGTCTTTTATTAGATGGTTCTATTGAAGAAAACATTATGATTACTTCTATGCAAGTGAAGAAGAACTTTATAAATTCATTCTTTTTAATTAATACAAGTCATGTAAGAAAACATGCTTTAGAAATGATTGATTTACTTGATATTCGTTGTACTGGTCCTAAACAACCGACAAGACGTTTAAGTGGCGGCAATCAACAAAAGGTTTGTCTAGCAAGAGCTTTAACGCAAGAACCTGAATTGCTATTTGTATCAGAACCTACACGAGGCATTGATATAGGCGCAAAGAAATTGGTTTTGGATTACTTAACAAAATTAGCTAAAGAAGATGGTGTAACTGTAATTGTTACTTCTAGTGAATTAGCAGAGTTAAGATCGGTATGTGATCGGATTGCCATCATCGCAGAAGGTAGATTGGAGGGCGTACTATTGCCTTCAGCTGCAGATGTAGATTTCGGCCTGATGATGTCAGGAGAATATCACAAACATAAGAGAAGAGAGGCGTAAGATGAATATGATCAAAAAACTGGGCTTACCTCGTATCATCATCATCCTTTTCTTCTTGTCATTGTGGGTAACAGCAGGGGTATTAAAATTATATTTACCAGATTATCTTACGGATTCAATGATTAGAATTGGGATGAATCTAATTTTGGTTTTAGCCATGGTACCTGCTATTCGTAGTGGTATTGGCTTAAACTTTGCATTACCTATTGGTATCATTTGTGGTATATTAGGTGGTGTTTTAGCCATTGAATTTAAGGTTGTTGGATTTGAAGGTACAGCTCTAGTTGGCTTAGGTGGTTTTCTTTTCGCACTTTCTATAGCAGTTCCTTTAGCAGTAGTTTTTGGGTGGTTATATGGTATTTTGCTAAACAAAATTAAAGGATCTGAGATGTTAGTATCCACTTATGTTGGATTCTCAATCGTTTCTTTGTTTTGTATTGCATGGATTATTTTACCTTTTACTTCTGATGAAATGCGTTGGCCGATCGGTAAAGGTTTAAGAACGGTTGTCTCGTTAGAATCCACATTCGGTGAATTTTTAAATAAGTTATGGGCGATTGATTTAGGAAAGGTTAGCAGTTCTTTTAGGGGGTTAATAATTCCTACAGCTTTGCTGATATTTATCGCTTTTGTATGTCTAATTTACTTGTTCTTCTCTAAGACTCGTATTGGTATAGCAATGAAAACTGTTGGTGACAATCCAAAGTTTGCAACAGCAATTGGTTTAAATGTCAATGGTTATAGAATCTTAGGTACAATTTTATCAACGGTATTAGGTGCTGTTGGTATGGTTGTTTATGCCCAAAGTTTTGGCTATTTACAATTGTATCAAGCGCCATTAATGATGGCATTTCCAGCTGTTGCAGCAATTTTAATTGGTGGTGCTACAGCTAAAAAAGCAACAATTACGCATGTTGTAATCGGAACAATCTTATTTCAAGGTTTAATGACCATTTCATTACCTGTAGCGAGTACTTTCTTCTTGGAAGTTGCAGAATTTGATGGAGGAAACATGTCTGAAGTGTTCAGGATGATTGTTCAGAATGGTATCATCCTCTATGCGTTAGCGCAAGGAGGTGGCAGCAATGACTAATCATAAACTAACGAAGAAAGTATTGCGATTTATTATCGACAATAGTGTTACACTTTTATTTGCAGCATTATGTATTGTTGGTATTTTTGCTTCACAAGAACAACCTTATATGTTAGTTTCCCTTTTACTGGAACGTATGACAAGAAATACATTCTTAGTATTAGCGCTACTGATTCCTGTTGTTGCTGGAATGGGACTTAACTTTTCCATTACCATAGGTGCTATGGCAGCTCAAGTAGCTATTATTACAGTAGCGTATTTACAAATTCATTCAGGTGTTGGTACCATTTGGGCATTTGTAATTTCAACACCATTAGCATTGATTTTAGGTAAAATAATTGGTAAACTTCTTAACAAAACAAGTGGTCAAGAAATGATTGCTTCCATGATAACAGGTTTCTTTGCTGATGGTATCTATCAATTGATCTTCTTGTTCTTTGCAGGTACGATTATTCCAATGACAGGCGATTTTGTTTTATCGACAGGTGTTGGTTTGAGAAATACGATTAACTTAATGAAAGATGATGGTATTGGTAAGGCCATTGATAAAGCGATTCAAGTGCCGTTCTTTACATGTCTTATTATCTTTGGTTTATTTGTAGTCTTCTATTACTTAGGAGTAATGCTCGTAAGAAGAATCAAGCTTAGTGCAGAAAAAGAGCATTTGATGAAGCTTTTGGCAATGATATTTTCAGCAATTGATGTTATTTTAATTGTACTGGCTGTCGCTATTGTACTTTTTAAGAAAAGCATTATCGTCAAAGGTAAATTTGATGGCATGGATTCGATTCTCATTGGTATTTATCTTTTCACAACATTAGGAGCTCTGTTAATAGGTTATTTGATCAATAAGAACAACAAACAAAGCCCTGTAAAAAACATATTGATTATAGTGGTTGGTATAGTGCTGGTCGTTTATAGTTATCAAGTCATGTATAGTAGTAACATTAGTCATGATATGCAAATGCTAAAAACTGTAAATCTCTCTTTGTTAACAGCAATTATAGTCGTATTGTTTGCAGTTTTTAATGTCATTATCTTAAAAACAAAGTTGGGTCAAGTTTTTAAAACCGTCGGTCAAGACAAGCACATTGCTGAAGTTTCAGGAATAAAAGTCAATAAAATTAGAGAACTAGCTATTATGCTTTCTACTTTATTCGCTGCTTGGGGACAAATTATCTTTATTCAAAACTTGGGAACCTTAAATACATATGGTTCGCATAAATCGATTGCATTATATGCTGTTGCAGCATTATTAATTGGTGGTGCTTCTGTATCAAAAGCAACTATTGGACAAGCCTTTTTAGGAGTACTGTTGTTCCATACCTTATTTATCGTTTCACCTAAAGCTGGTTTGCACTTGTTTGGTGATGCTCAAATAGGGGAATTCTTTAGACAATTTGTGTCTTATGGCGTAATTGGTGTTTCTTTAGGACTGTATGCTTGGAAAACAATGATTATTCATAAAAAAGAATGATGTAAGGCGTGATATTCGTATCACGCCTTTAAAAAAAAGCGAAATAATGTTGACATGATATCCTCACTATGGTATTATTGTCCTGTTAGAAATGAATATTGCTTTTCCAAGTAGAAGTATCCGCTTCTCACCCTGTAACTAAAGTTCACAAGGTAGCGAAAACATAGATTGATTATGTGTATTTTAGCGGGTATTTTATCCGCTATTTTTATTGCCTAAAGGACTAGGTATAAATTAGAAGTTGCCAGTGGCAGATTTCTTGTGCTGACCATAATGAAAAGCAAAACAATGTACGGGAGGTGTACGATTATTAAGAAGACAGAAATCAATGAAGAAATCAGAGATCGTGAAGTCAGATTGATTGATGAAAACGGTGATCAATTAGGTGTTGTACCGATTGCTAAAGCTTTAGAACTTGCAGAAGAAAGAGAAAGAGATTTAGTAAAAATTGCACCGGGAGCTAAACCGCCAGTTTGCAAGATTATGGACTATGGTAAACATAAGTACGAACAAGCTAAACGTGATAAAGATGCTCGTAAGAAGCAAAAAACTCAACAAGTTAAAGAAATTCGTTTAAGCTTAAATATCGAAGAAAATGATATTAAAACTAAGGCAAAAAATGCTGCCAAGTTTCTTCAAGGTGGAGACAAATTAAAAGTAAGTTTACGATTCAGAGGTCGTGAGTTGGGACATACTAATCTTGGTTATGCAGTGTTTGATAAATTTGCAGCTGAAATTGAAGAATTTGGGACTATGGAACAACGTCCAAAAATGGAAGGACGTAGCATGAACGCTTCGTTTGTTCCAAAAAAGTAACAGTGAAAGGAGGGCGTGAACATGCCTAAAATGAAAACACATAGAGGTGCCGCTAAAAGAGTTAAGGTGACAGGCACTGGTAAATGGAAAAGACACAAAGCTTATACAAGTCATATTTTAACTAAGAAGTCACCAAAAAGAAAAAGAAATTTAAGAAAAGCTACATTAATTTCGACTGGTGACATGAAGAGAGTTAAGCAATTATTACCTTATAAATAAGGTTTAAGAGGAGGTTAGAACTATGGCTAGAGTTAAAGGCGCCGTAAACGCAAAGAAAAAACATAAAAAAGTATTGAAGCTTGCTAAGGGTTTCTATGGCAGCAAGTCTACAATTTTTAAAGCTGCAAACCCTGCAGTTATGAGATCTTTAAGATCTGCATATATTGGTAGAAAATTAAGAAAAAGAGATTTTAGAAAATTATGGATTGCTAGAATCAACGCTGCAACAAGAATGCATGATATGTCTTACAGCAGATTTATCAACGGTTTGAAAAATGCTAATGTTGAAATCAACAGAAAAATGCTTTCTGAAATCGCTATTCACGATGCAGAAGGTTTTGCTAGATTAGTACAATTGGCAAAAGCAAACGTTTAATTTATAATAAAAGCAGATTATCTGCTTTTTTTATTTACATATTTTTGGATGATTAAATAATTTGTATACACTCAAATCTTTATAAAGTTTTACGGAGGCCAAATGAAAAAGAAATCAAAGGTGTTAATGTGGTTTGTATTTATCATATATTTAATTTTACTTCTTAAAGTTGTTTTAATACGTTTACCCCTAGGGGAACTAAAAGATGCAATTCTACATTTAAATTTAGCAAAAATATGGCATGGTTTTATAAATGGGCAACTGATTCCTTTTAAAACAATTTACCATCATTATAGATATACCAGTATTCATAATATGATTACGGGATTTGGCTGGCTAACTTTGTGGGCGATACCGTTGGGGTATTTTATTCCTGTATTAACAAAGAATCGAAAATATGTGAAAATCTTAGTGTTCGGTTTACTAATAGGACTACTTTTAGAAAGTCTGCAGTTGATTTTGCTATCCACAAGCTTTAATGTTGATGATGTCATTCAAGTGGGGATTGGTATTTCTTTGGGATTTGCTGTTTTTAAATTGTTTAGATACTAAAATAAATGCAAATAGTAACACTCATTGCTATAGCTATGATAAAAAGGCAATTTGGTGGGTATCCTGATGCAAATGTTCTGTCAGATGACTTACTGGTCTCGGTGATTCTTAAAAAATCATTCAACAAGAGGTGAGAATGGATACACTAAGGGAACCGTTCACTGTTTCTTTTAGAGGTCTTGTTGGGTGGACTATTGGCATGAATTGAGGATGAAATAGTAAAAAATGTCGTCTTGAATTTGGAACTGAACCAAAGTATGAAAAAAGATTCAGAATAAAAAACAGAATTAATGAAGCCATTAATCACAAGTGAAACTTGTGATTTTTTTTTAAAAATTTGAGAACAAGGTTTGTGCTTTTAAAGGAGTTTTCTACCTTTGCTTTAAAATAAAATCAGATATGATATAATATAAAGAGTTAATGGAGGCCACATGCTAAAAAACAAATTAAATCAAATACAATTAAATCCAGCACAAATTTTGGTACTTGGTTTTGCAACCATTATTTTCATTGGCGGTATTTTACTTTCAATGCCATTTGTGACTCAGACCGGTGAAGCAACAGGATTTTTAAAAGGATTATTTACTGCAACTTCAGCAGTTTGCGTAACGGGTTTAGTTGTAGTAGATACAGGTACACATTGGAATATGGCTGGACAAGTCATCATTCTAGTCCTAATACAAATAGGTGGTTTAGGGATTATGACCATGGCCACTTCAATTGCATTGATTGTCGGTAGAAAAATCACTTTAAAAAGTCGTTTAATTATGCAAGAAGCCTTGAATCAATTTACGATCCAAGGCGTTGTGAGATTGACAAAATATATCATTTTAACCACTTTTATTATAGAGGGTGTAGGGGCATTCTTTTTGACCATGAATTTCATGGATGAATTTGAAACAAAAAAGGCTATTTTTTATGGTATTTTTCATTCTGTTTCAGCCTTTTGTAATGCAGGTTTTGATATTATTGGTGGAGGAAGAAGTTTAACACCTTATGTAGATATGCAATCCTTCAATGTTATTATAATGGCATTGATTATTCTAGGTGGTTTAGGTTTTACGGTGATTATGGAAATCGTAAGGGTGAGATCGTATAAAAAGCTATCTCTTCATTCGAAGTTGGTTGTCTTAATGACCATTACATTAATTGTAATTGGCTTCTTCTTCTTTTTTATAATGGAATTTGGCAATCCAAATACTTTGGAACCTTTACCTTTAAAAGACAAAATTACAGCTGCGATGTTCCAATCGGTTACAACCAGAACTGCTGGTTTTAATACCATTGCATTAGATCAAATGTATGATTCTTCTAAATTAATGACGATTCTACTCATGTTCATTGGTGGGTCCCCAGGATCGACAGCAGGTGGTATGAAAACGACAACTGTAGCACTTGTTATTTTGTTGATTGTATCAGTTGTAAAAGGTCGTGAAGATGTAGAGTTTGATTTCAGGAGAGTCTCAAAGGATAACGTCAATAGAGCCCTAACAGTTTTGGGTATTGGTTTAAGTTTAGGCTTCATCGTACCTTTTATTCTTTCCATCACTGAAAAAGGTGCAGATTTCATCACATTATTTTTTGAAGCAATATCTGCTTTGGGAACCGTAGGTTTATCTTTAGGTTATACCTCGCAATTGTCAATGGCAGGTCAAATCGTCATAATTTTTACGATGTTTGCCGGTAGAGTTGGTGCTTTAACGATTGTATTTGCTTTAGCAGCAAAAAAACAAAATAAAGCATTGGTAAGATATCCAGAATCAAAAGTGAGTGTAGGATAAGGAGTTTTTATGAATAAACAATTTGTAATCATTGGTTGCGGCCGTTTTGGTTCAAGCGTTGCAACAAAATTAAGTGACTTGGGTTGTGAAGTTATGGTTATTGATTCAAGTGAAGAAATTGTACAGGGGATTTCAGATTCAGTAACCTTTGCAGTTCAAGCCGATGCAACAGATGAAAATGCTTTAAAGGCTGTTGGCATTAGAAACTTTGATGTTGCCGTAATAACTATTGGAGCAAATATTCAAGCTTCTATTATGGTTACTTTAATGGTTAAAGAACTAGGTATTAAAAATATTGTTGCGAAAGCACAAAATGAAATGCATGCAAAAGTACTTTATAAAATAGGGGCAGACCGTGTTGTTTTCCCTGAGCGTGAGATGGGTGTCAGAGTTGCTAAAAATCTAGTATCCAATAAAATTTTAGATTACATAGAGTTATCTGAAGACTATACAATTGTTGAAGTTACACCTTTAAAATCTTGGATTGGTAAGACTTTAATAGAAATTAACATCAGAGCGGTTTATGGTATAAACGTTATTGCCATTAAGAAACAGGAAGGTATTAATATTAGTGTTGGACCAAATGAAGTCATTGAAGAACACGATGTTCTTGTGGTTATTGGTCACAATGATGATATAAAACGTGTTGAAAGCGCATAATATGAAATTTATAGAATCGAAGCAAAATCCATTGTTTAAACAATGGTTAAAGCTAAATACAAGAAAAGCACGCAAGCAAAGCAAAACTTTTATTGTTGATGGTTTAAGAATTGTTGAACATGCTTTGGAGTCTGGTTTAATTGAAACCATTGTAATGTCTGAAAGTTATCATCAAAAAGTGGCATTTACTTTTGATGTTCAGGTATATGTCGTGCCGGATCAGCACTTTAAGTTGCTTATTGAAACAGAAAACCCGCAAGGTATTTTAGGCATAGTAAAAGAACCGGAATTACCGTTAAAATCAGGTAAAATCTTATATTTAGATGGCATACAGGATCCCGGAAATATGGGTACCTTAATTCGTACTGCAGATGCTGCAGGGTTTTCTGGTGTCGTTTTAAGAAGTGGTTGTACAGATCCCTTTAATCAAAAGGCTTTAAGGTCGTCAATGGGATCAATTCTATCGATCCCTCTGATTCTAAATGATGATTTATCGTATTTGAGAAATTGTAATACTAAGATTTATGCTGCAGCCTTGGAAAATGGTGTCAATTATCGCCATATCAATTATCCTGATGAATCGGTTTTAATCATCGGCAATGAAGGCAATGGTATTTCTGACGAAGTTCTTGAATTGGCTGATCAAAGGATTTATATTCCAATGATTGGTGCTGTAGAATCGTTAAATGCCAGCATCGCTGGTGGTATTTTGATGTTTGAAATGCAAAAGTCTTGTACATGAAATATTCATATGATATAATACTTGCAATAAAGCGAAGACAAAGAGAGTAGAATAACACTGGATTTTAAGAGAGAGACAGAGCGGTGAAACTGTTTCATGAAGGGTTATTTGAAGTTCACTTTCGAGCTGCATGGCTGAAACAAAGTAGGCTATGACGATTCATCCACGTTACGGATTTCGAGTGGCCTATATGGCAATTTGGGTGGTACCACGGATCTTACTTCGTCCCTTTTTGGATGGAGTTTTTTTTATTGTTTAAATTTGCAGTAACATGGTAGGAAGTCAGTGTAAGCCTAGGGGCTTAAATAGGTTAATTCATGATGTAATCATATAATATAACCTGGTATTAGGGGTAAATAAGAGAGGAGCAAAAGCATGAAAGAAAAATTACTTCAAATTCGTGAATCTGCTACAGAAATGATTGAAGCTTCGAAAACTTTACAAGAATTAGAAGATTTAAGAATTAAATTTCTTGGTAAAAAAGGCGAATTGACAGAAATTTTAAAAGGCATGGGTAAATTGTCAAAGGAAGAACGTCCAGAAATGGGTAAAGTCTCAAACGAAGTGAGAGATCACATTGAAGATGTTCTAAAAAGTAAGAAAGAGGTTTTGGAAGCGGATGCTTTAAATGAAAAACTTCGTTCTGAAGTGTTGGATGTAACTATGCCTGCCAAACCAGTATCGGTAGGTCATAAGCATCCACTTATGAAAGTATTTGATGAAATGATTGATATTTTCATTGGTATGGGTTACAAAGTTGCTGAAGGTCCTGAAGTTGACACGGTATACAATGTGTTTGACGCATTAAATTCACCAGAAGATCATCCTTCAAGAAGTACTTCAGATACATTCTATTTCAATGATGATGTTTGTTTAAGAACCCATACATCAAGTGTACAAATTCGTACCATGAAAACTAGAAAACCACCAATAAAAGTTATATCTCCAGGTCGTTGTTTTAGATTTGATGAATTGGATGCAACCCATTCACCGATGTTCCATCAAATGGAAGGTCTAGTAATCGATGAAAATGTGACTATGGCTGATTTGAAAGGTGCTTTGGATCAATTCGTTAAGCGTTTCTTTGGTCAAAATATCAAAACAAAATTTAGACCACATCATTTCCCATTTACAGAACCAAGTGCTGAAGTTGATGTATCATGTTTCAAGTGTGGTGGTGTTGGCTGTAAAGTATGTGGTGGTACTGGATGGATAGAAATTTTAGGTTGTGGTATGGTGCATCCTAATGTATTAGAGGAATGTGGCATAGATTCAGAAAAATACTCAGGATTTGCATTCGGTATGGGTGTGGATCGTATTACAATGCTAAAATACGAAATAGAAGATATTCGTTATTTGTTTGAAAATGATATGCGTTTGATTGAACAATTCTAAGGAGGTAGAGATGTTAATACCCGTTAAGTGGCTGTCTGAGTATGTTAATATTTCAGATATAGATGTAAAAACTCTAGAAGATAGATTGATCATGTCTGGTTCAAATACTGAAACTGTACATGAAACTTTAAAAAATGTAGAAAATATCGTTGTTGGAAAAATTCTTAAAATTGAACAACATCCAGATGCTGATAAATTGAAAGTTTTGGCAGTTGATTTAGGAGACGAAGTAGTACAAATTGTAACAGGTGCTACGAATGTGCTTGAAAATGTTTATTTGCCAGTATGTAAAGTGAATTCTGTATTGGCTGATGGCACGAAAATCAAAAAAGGCAAGCTTAGAGGCGTTGAATCCTATGGTATGCTTTGTTCTTATCAAGAATTAGGTTTTGAAACCAGTGTTATTCCAAAAGCCTTTGTAGATGGTGTATGGTTATTGGATCAAGCTTATCCCCTCGGAACACCAATTGGTGAAATTGAGAATTTAAAAGATCATGTCATTGAATTTGAAATTACACCGAATAGACCAGATTGTTTAAGTATTATTGGTATGGCAAGAGAAGCCGCTGCAACTTTTGATTTACCTTTAAACTATCCAAGTGAAATAATTGAAAATACACATGGTAATGTCCATGATTATGTAAAGATTAAAATTGAAAACCCAGAGTTGTGTCCGAGATATGCTGGTCGAGTGGTGACTGATGTTAAAATTGGACCATCGCCATTATGGATGCAATTAAAATTAATCAAAGCAGGTATGAGACCTACAAATAATATTGTAGATATTACAAATTATGTTTTATTAGAATATGGTCAACCGATTCATGCTTTTGATTTAGATACTTTAAAACACAAAGAAATCGTTATACGTGCAGCAAAAGAAGGTGAAAAAATCACAACCTTAGATGATCAAGAACGTGAGCTTGAAGCTGGCATGTTGTTGATTACTGATCAAAATGAACCGATTGCACTTGCAGGTGTGATGGGTGGTGCAAATACTGAAGTTTCTAGTACAACACAAAATATTTTAATTGAAGTAGCAAACTTTGATAAGAAAAGCATTAGAAAAACATCCCGGACATTGCAATTAAGATCAGAAGCTTCTTCAAGATATGAAAAAGGTGTTTCTCAAAATCTGGTTTTATCTGCTATGAGTAGAGTTTGTCATTTAATTGAAGCCACTGGAGCAGGTAAAATTGTTGAGGGTGTCATTGACGTTGAGCCAGTGAAAAGAACAATTGAAGCAGTAGAAGTTCGTACAAAGAGAATCAATGGTTTGTTAGGCTTGAATTTAACAGCTGAGCAAATGGCAAATTACTTGAGAAGACTTGAAATTGAAGTTGAAATCAAAGAGGATGTATTGGTTTGTACTCCACCACATCAAAGATTGGATTTGTTGAAAGAAGTGGATTTTGCTGAAGAAATTGCACGTTTATATGGTTATGATGTTATACCTTCTACACTCTTTAGAGGCAATGAATGGGGTGCTTTAACTAATGGACAAACGATGATTAAGGAAACCCGTGAGCTTTTAGTTGCATGTGGTTTAAATGAAGTCACGACTTATTCCTTTGTAAGTCCAAAAACTCATGAACAAATCAACTTATCAGAGCATTCCATACTTAGAAATGCTGTTCAGTTGATGAATCCGTTAGGTGAAGAGTACAGTATCATGAGAACGACTTTATTACCGAACTTATTAGAAGTGCTTGCTAGAAATTACAAACGTAGTGTAAAAGCGGCTCAAGCTTTCGAAGTAGGTAATGTATTTTTCCCAAAACAACAACCTATTGTTGAATTGCCAATTGAAAAGAAAATGTTAGTTCTTGGCATGTATGGTGAAAATCAAGATTTCTATACTTTAAAAGGTGTTTTAGAAAAATTATTTGAAACCTTTGGTGTCAGAAATTATAAGTATGAACCAGAAACAACACATGCAACTTATCATCCTGGTCGTTGTGCAAATGTTATTTTAGGTGATAATCATGTCCTTGCTACTTTAGGTGAAGTACATCCTCAAGTGTTAAGTAATTATGATGTCGATGTACCTATAATGGTTTGTGAATTAGATATGAACATGTTAATGCAAATTACAAACACTTATAAGAAATTTGACGGAATTCCAAAATACCCTGCAAGTACAAGAGACTTGGCTGTGCTTGTAAAAGATGAGATTACGAATCAAATGGTTATTGATATCATTAAAGCGAAAGGTGGCAAGTTCTTGGAATCTGCTGAAATCTTTGATGTTTACAAAGGTGAACAAATTGAAAAGGGCTATAAAAGTATGGCTTATGCACTAAGTTTTAGAGCGCCTGATCGTACTTTAGTAGATGAAGATGTAAATAAAGCCATGGAAAAAATCTTAAAGCAGTTAGAAGATGAATTAGGAGCTGAATTAAGATAAACTTCAAAAATGTAGGAAAATGTTATAGTCTGTCTTTGAGTTTGTAAAATTTTATCTCAATCATGTATAAAACAATTAAAACTGCTTGTTTTCAGGCAGTTTTTTTTATGAGCATCTTTTTTAATCCAATGATTTATAGTAGAATAAAACAGAGGATAGAGATGTGAGTTGAGGAGCGAATATGTCAACAAAAAATAAGATTGCTGTAAAAATATTAGGTCAAGATCATTATTTGATTAGTACTGATGAAGTGGATTATGTACATAAAGTAGCGAAACTTGTTGATGATAGAATGCAAACGATTTTAAAATCAAATTCATCGTTAAATCATACAAAAATTGCGATTTTAACTGCATTGAATTTGGCTGATGATTTGTCTAAAGCAAGAAAGAAAATTGAAGAGTTGAAACTTGTTGCAAAACCTCAAAAGGTTGAACTGAAGGAGACAAAAAGTCAAATTACATCTCTAGCAGATCAGTTAACTCAAACAGAAAGTTTGTATGAGAATCTTTTAAATGAACTGGATATGATGAGAAGTGCTCGAGAAACTCAAGAATCTCAAATGAGAGATTTAATGACTCAGTTAAAAGGCATGTTTGGTGATTTAGAAGCAGGTGATGAAGCTTTGCAAAGAGCGACGAGTCGTATTGCTGAATTAGAAGAACAGCTATTAATGCGAGAAAATGAGATTGCAGAATATATACGTGTTTTTGATGAAATTGAAAATGAGAAACTGCAAAATTTAAATTTGAATGATGAAGAAGATAGCTATATGTATGAAGAAGAGATCATTTATGAAGAAGATTTTGATGAGGAGTAGTTTCACTACTCTTTGTTTTTTTTAGAGAGTTGAGAGGATATTATGAATAATGTAGAATTACTAGCACCGGTAGGGTCTTATGATGCTTTAGTTGCCTGTGTACAAAGTGGAGCAGATGCTGTATATTTGTCCGGTGGTAGATTTGGAGCCAGACAATTTGCGAAAAATTTTAATGATGAGGAACTTATTGAGGCTATCCATTATGCTCATATAAGAGGGGTGAATGTCTATGTCACTGTAAACACCTTAATAAAAGATCATGAGTGGGATGATGTCACCTCCTATGTGGATTTTTTATATGTGAACCAAGTGGATGGTATTATTGTTCAAGACTTAGGCTTGTCTCAATATATTCGAAAGCAATATCCTGATTTGGAATTACATGCTTCTACTCAAATGTCTGCACATAATTTAGACGATGTTGTTTTCTTGAAAAAAATAGGTTTCAATCGTGTTGTGGTTGCAAGAGAAATGCCTATAGAAGAAATTGAAATGATTCTTAAAGCAGTTGATATAGAAATAGAAGTTTTTGTTCATGGAGCACTGTGTGTTTCATATTCGGGTCAATGTTTGATGTCATCTTTCATTGGTGGCAGAAGCGGTAATAGAGGCCGATGTGCTCAACCTTGTAGACAAATTTATGAAATTAATGGTAAAAAGGATTATACCATTAGTCCGAAAGATTTAAACGTCCTATCAGATCTTCAGAAGTTAATAGATATTGGGGTCAAATCCCTCAAAATTGAAGGCCGTATGAAAGGTCCAGAATACGCAGCTACGGTTGTGAGTGCCTATAGAAATCAAATGGATGGTCATTTGCAGGAAAATCACTTGAAACAGATTTTTAACAGAACATATACAAGAGGGTTCTTGATGGTTGATAAACAAATCATTGCATCGGACGCACCTGGGAACAGAGGCGAGTATATTGGTAAGGTGCATGCTTATAACGCCAAAGATCAAAAGTTAAGTATTGATCTCGATAAACCCCTTCATAAAGGTGATGAAATTCAAATCAGAAGGAAAAATGATTCTGTTGGTGCTAGGACGGATGTGTTTTATGAACATAATCAAAGAGTTACACAAGTTAAAGGTAATCGCGTTGAAGTACCTTTTAAATATACTGCTGAACCAGGAGAAAAAATTTATAGAACTTATGATGCTAAATGGATGCAAGAATCCAAACAAATTTATGAAAAAGATCCAAAAAGAATCTTAGTAAAGGGCTATATTCAAATGATGGAAGGTCAGAGTCCCTTCATGACTTTGTCGGATGGTGTACATGAAGTATCAAAAATTGGTGAAATGCCATGTGAAAAAGCTGAGAAAGTTCCTTTATCGCGCGAAAAAGTAGAACAGCAGATTAGCAAGATGGGACAGACTGCATATCAATTAGGTAAACTTGAAATTGACATGGAAAATCAGCTTGCTTTACCCATGAAAGTACTTAATGATCTGAGACGACAGTGTACAGATGCTTTGGATGCTTTGAGAAGAGAAAAGTATCAAAGAGAAAGTCATTATCAAGTCGTTGAACGTTTTGAAATGAAATCTGTTAAACCTAAGCTTGCAGTGACTGTTCATACCAAAGAACAATATGATGCTGTAAAGGATATGGATGTTATCATCTATAATGCAGGTGAAAGGATTTCTGATGAAATGCCTATATTCAGTCGGATTAAAACCACTGATGAAATGGCAAAATTGAAAGCAAATTATAATAAGCAAATGCCTTGTGTAGTAGGTAATTTAGGGTGTTATGATTATTTTGAAACATGTATAACTGATTTTAGCTTGAATATCATGAATAGTAAGAGTTCTGATTTTATTCGTGGTAGAGCGACGTTGTCCTATGAATTAAATTACAAAGAAATCAACAGTTTTCAAACCAAAACACCTTTGGAGCTTATTGTGTACGGTCGTGTACCTTTAATGATTATGGCATATTGTCCAATTACAAAACAAAATGTTCATTGTGAAACTTGCAAGCAACCTTGTTCTGACCATCCCGTTATAAAAGATCGTTTTGAAAATATGTTTCCAATGATTCGAACAGGTAACCGATTGGAAATATTGTCTCATGAACCGATGCATTTGATGCCTCATTTAAAAAATTTGAAGCCTATTGTTTCAGTTTATCGTTTAAATTTCACAATTGAGTCTGGAGAAGATGTTCAAAGGATTACAAAAGATTATTTGAACTATATGCATGAAGGTCAAATATCTTATTACGATCATACAACTGCATATCATTTTTTAAATGGCGTTGAGTAGTGAAATAGTATTGTAAAATATAAAGCCCTCAAAAATGGTATAATCATAAGTGTATAATCGGTTTTGGAGGTAAAGATGAATTCAAGAGCATTACGCGTACTAGAGTACGATAAAATAATAGAGAAACTAAAAAATAAAGCAAGTTCCGAGTTGGGGAAGAAGAAAGTACTGAAGTTAAAACCTTCGTCAAATCCTTCAAAAGTAAAAGAATGGATGGATGAAACCTCTGAAATGACATCTATGGTTATATCCAATGGTAACTTTCCAATGGGTCCTTTTCAAGGGATGGATGTTTTCGTAAAAAGAGCTGCAATCGGTGGGTTCTTATATCCCGGTGAATTGCTAATGGTTTCAGATACCCTAAGAACTGCAAGACGGGTAAAAAGACATATCACAAAAGCCAATACGCCGGATTTGAAATATCCGATATTTGGTGCTTATAGCGAACAAATAACTGTTCTTTTACCCCTTGAAGAGAGAATTAATATTGCAGTCATTGGTGAAAATGAACTATCTGACCAGGCGAGTCCAGGACTCATGAATATCAGAAGGGCGATAGACAAGAAGAATCAGTCTATACGAAGCAAACTGAATCAAATTGTAAATTCAGATGTGATGCAAAAATATTTACAAGATAGTTTGGTAACGATTCGAGATGATCGATTTGTAATACCTGTAAGAAGTGAACATAAAAGTCATATTAAAGGTATTGTACATGATCGATCTTCAAGTGGAAACACTTTATATATTGAACCTATGGTTATTGTGGAATTGAACAATGATTTAAAGGAACTAAAACTTCAGGAAAAAGCAGAAATAGAAAGAATCCTTACTGAGATTACTGGAGATTTTCATGAAGTTCATGAGGCTGTTTTAATCAATCAAAAAGTATTGGCTCATTTGGATTTTGTTGTTGCAAAAGCCCTTTTGTCCATTGAGTTAAAGGGTATGCCACCAACCATAAATGAAGAAAAGAAATTAAGATTAAGAAATGCGAGACATCCCTTTATCGACCCTAAAGTTGTTGTACCTTCTAATTTGTGGTTGGGGGATGAATTTACCACTTTGTTAATTACTGGTCCCAATACAGGCGGGAAAACAGTCACATTAAAAACTCTAGGATTATTGGTATTAATGACTCAATCAGGTTTACATATTCCAGCAGATTATGGTACGGAGATGTGTATCTTTGATGCTGTTTATGCAGACATAGGTGATGAACAAAGTATTGAACAGAGTCTAAGTACGTTCTCTTCCCATATGACAAATATTGTTGAGATTTTAAAGGAAGTTGATGAGAACTCTCTTGTTCTATTTGATGAGTTAGGTGCTGGTACGGATCCTACGGAAGGTGCTGCTTTAGCTATGGCAATTCTTTCGTCCCTTTATACCCGTAGAATTAGAACACTAGCAACAACCCATTATAGTGAGTTGAAGCACTTTGCTTTTGTCAAACCAGGTATAGAAAATGCAAGTGTAGAATTTGATGTAGAAACTTTAAGTCCTACCTATAAGCTTCTAATTGGCGTGCCAGGTAAATCTAATGCTTTTGAAATCTCTAAAAAGCTGGGTTTAAGTGACCATGTTATTGAGCAAGCAAGAGCATTAGTGGATAACAACAGCATTGAATTTGAGGATATACTCAGTAGCATTGAACACAATAGAAAAGCTTCTGAGGCAGAACTAGATGAAGCGATGCGTCTAAGACTCGATGCAGAAAAATTGAAGAAACACGTGGAGTCTAAAAAGGAATCCCTTGATAGCAAAGAAGAGAAAATCCTCACAAAAGCAAAACAAGAAGCCAATGCTATTCTGAAAAAAGCAAAACAGGAAGCCGATGAAATCATACGTGAACTCAGATCTGTTAAACAAATCAGTGATAAGGATCAAAACAAGCGAATAGAGGCTATGCGTCATAAGTTGAATGAAGGTTTAAGCGATACGCGTCAAGGCATGAAGATGCCTTCAGATTTGGAGGGTGACGTACCGAAAAATTTGAAAGTTGGAGAACCTGTTTTTGTTGTTACCTTGGATCAACAAGGTGAAATAGCATCCGAACCAGATAGCAAAGGTGACGTGATGGTTCGTGTTGGCATTATGAAAATGAAAGTAAATGTCAAGCAACTGAGAAGAAGCAAGGAAACAAAGAAGAAAGATTCCTTTAAAGCTGCGAAACGATTTTCATCCAAAACATCGGATTTAAGTACTTCTATTGATGTTAGAGGTATGAATTTTGAAGATGCAAGTTATCAAATAGAAAAGTACTTAGATGACGTAGCTTTGTCAAGTTTAGAACAAGTGACAATTATTCATGGTAAGGGTACAGGTGTTTTAAAAAGTAAATTAAGTGAATATTTTAAAAGACATCCTCATATTCAAAATGCAAGAGAAGGTGAGTATGGAGAAGGTGGATCAGGTGTTACAGTAATAACAATGAGGAAATCATGATATTAGTTAGTAGTTGTTTGTTAGGATTGGCATGCCGATATGATGGGCAGGCAAAAACTTACCTAGATGTAGAAGCTTTTCTAAAGGGAAAGCAGTTTATAGCTGTTTGTCCAGAGCAAATGGGAGGTCTTTCAACACCGAGAAAACCTTGTGAAATCATTTCTTTGGAGCCTGTTTTGATTCAAACAGAAGATGGCATAGATTGTACACAGGCGTTTTTAAAAGGTGTGGATGAAGTTGGAAAATTGATAGCTTATCAACACGTTGATTTGGCAATATTGAAAGCAAAGAGTCCATCTTGTGGCAGTCAGATGATTTATGATGGTACTTTTTCAAGAACATTAATACCAGGTCAAGGTTTATTGGCAGAATTTTTGAAGAAAAAAGGTATTAAAGTTGTAAATGAAGAGAATTTAAGTGTATGAAGAATACCACCTTTCTGGAGTGCAGAAGGGTGGTATTTCTTTTCTAAGAATAAATACTGAAGCTTTGAATGATTCAGTTGAAATGCGGTAGATATATATATAAGATATTGAAAATACTGGGAGATTCTTTGTAGTTTTTATCATAATTGGTAGAGTTGCATAGCTTTGAATAGTATAATGAAGGTATGAATGGAAATGTGAGGTATATATGTACGTTAGAATGATAAAAATTAGAGAAGAAATACATCAGATTCTCGTCAACTATTTGTTGGAACAGGATAGAAGTCATAAAATAAGCAAGGTTGAAGAGTGTTTAGCCAATGATGCCTTTGAAAATGAAATGATGAATTTAATTGAAGACAAACACTTTAAAACACAAGATATTCTTCAATTGTTCTACTGTAGTTTTAAAATTGTGACAGATAATTTTAGGATCTTTAATACTTTGGAGGAGTTGGAACAATACACCTATACTTACGCGCTTAAATTATCTTACGATGAAATAGAACTTGAAAACAGAAGTGCACAAAAGGATGCTGTTGCATTAATTGCCTTAAAAATACTTCGCATATTTTTCAATTTGCAGAAGGAATTAGACCATGATGCATGGGTAAGTCGTTATGCTCTCAATTTATTAGAGACCGATGAAATTGAGGAATTGGAAGATGATGAGTATGAAAGATTTATTCGTTATTTGGATGTGGAATATGTGTATGAAATGATGAAAATGAACCAAGATCTTATTGGATACAGTACTTTGGATCATATTTGTGGTGTCCATCATCTGGCTGTAAAAATTGGAAGACAGTTAAAACATTTAGAACTTCCTATAGATCTTGGTCGTGTTTCTGGTGCCGCATATGGTCATGATATTGGAAAGTATGGCTGTAAACCTGAGGAAAGTAAAAAAGTAGCTTACTATCATTATTACTATACTGCGGAATGGTTTACGAACCGACAAATCGTCTATATTAGAAATGTGGCTTTTAACCATTCAACTTGGGATTTAGAATTGGCAAATTTAAGTTTAGAATCCCTAGTTTTGATTTATTGTGATTTTCGAGTAAAAGCAAATGAAAATAAAAATAGTAAATACCCAATGCGTTACTATTCTTTGGATGAAGCCTTTGATGTGATCTTAAGTAAATTGGATAATGTAGATTTAGCAAAGGAGAGAAGATACCGAAGAGTTTACAATAGATTAAAAGATTTTGAAAATTTTATGAAAGAGAAAGGTGTTAATTTAGACCCTGATTCAGTTGAACATATCGGTGCGGATTATGAAGCTGACAGAAAACATTTTTCTATTATGCAAGGTGCAACTTTAGTAGAAAATGCAAAATTTTTATCTATTAGTCATAATATTGGTATTATGAATCGCTTGAGAGATGAGAATTCTCTGACTACCATGTTGGAAAATGCAAGAGGTTTAGGTAATGTTGATAGTTTAAGAAGTTATCAGAACATTATAGAGGAGTATTCTGAGTACTTAACACAGAAGCAAAAATTAATAGCCTTGAATTTCTTATATGACCGTTTGATGTTGCCAGCAGATGATATTCGTAAAAACTCTGCAAAACTAATTGGTTTATTAATTGCAAATTTTGATGAAATTGAACGAAAAGAGTTGCCAAAAGGTGCTAGAAAAACTATTGCTGAAATAGATTCGTTTAAGCTTTTCGAGAATTATCTGACGAAAACCCTATTCCCTAATCTCAGAATCATTGATAAACATAAGGAATGGATTCGTCTCAGTGTGGGTTATATGGTCAGTTCGCTATTGAGCCATGTAACAGATGAAAAATGCCATCTTTATGTCAAAAAATTCACTGAACTGTTCAGCCGTAGAAGTGTTGAAGATGAATTGGCTCAATATGTGTTGGAAGTCGTTCGTGTATTGCCCTTTCAACGTCTGATTTCAGAAGATATAGAAGTGATTGTTGATTATATTAACAAAGTATCTTTGAGTGAAAATGCGATTCTAAGAATACAAGCTTATGATGTTTTTTGTGAAATTATTCCTCAGTTAACACCGGCAGATATAAAAAATATTAAGTTGGTTTATAAAAGTGACGACATGGATGAAATTTCACCTGCTGAAACCTATGTTAGATATAAGTTATTGCAATTAACCCATGCAAAAGAAGAACAGGTAGAATTATATCGTGTAAGTTGTATCGAAAAGGTGGATGGCAGTTCTGATGTATACTTGTCCAATTTAAAGTCAGCAACTTCTTGGGTTTGCAAAAAGTTACAAATTGAACTTTTATTAAAATTTGTTGTATTACATCGAACCAGTGACTCCTTTTACTTGGCGATGCATTTATGTAATCTCTTGAAAGTTTCGTCTCATGAAAGTGTTAGAAATGCAGCGGGAAGAGGTTTGATTGAGTTGTCTCAGCATCTTTCTAAAGGACAGATTAATGATATTGTAATTGAACTGCTTCGTGCTTTGGAAATGGAAAACTATCAATACACAAAATATATTTGTGAATATTTAGGAATTCTGATGAATCAATTGGATCGTCAAGAATTTTTGGAAATTGTTGATAGTTTTATTGAGAAAATTGAAAGGGCAAATCCTCAAATTTGTACATTGGTCTTGTTGACTACCGGTGTTGTAATTGAACATTTATCTTACGAACAGTATGGTGAAGATTATGATATGATTCTAAAAGAATTACTGGGTATTTTGCTAAAAGGATTTGTAAATTATGATACAAGAGTAAACCAAACAGCGGTTAATGTTATTGGAAAGCATTTGTTTAGTACGAAGTATTTAACCATGGAAGAAAAAGCCAAAATTTTCAATATGATGATTAAAAAGATATTGTCTTTAATGGTGAATACAGACGAATCGAAAGAATTAATTTATCTGAATAATGCTGCAGGATTAAATCATATTTATAATTTTATTTCTGATCATTATTTTGAAAAAGGTGAATTGCAGGTGGATACCTATAAAAAAATTGCATTCTTTCCGGGTGCTTTTGATCCATTTTCGTTGAGTCATAAGGAAATTGCAAAAGGGATTCGTGATTTAGGCTTTGAAGTATATCTATCTATTGATGAGTTTTCCTGGTCAAAACGTACACAACCAAACTTAATTCGTAGAGATATTATGAAAATGTCCATTGCAGATGAGTTCAACTTATATGTATTCCCTAGAGATGTTTCAGTGAATATTGCAAATCCAAAAGATTTGGAAGTCTTGGCAAAAACATTTTATCCATCGGATGTTTATATTGTAATAGGCAGTGATGTGATATTAAATGCTTCTGCTTATAAGAGAGATGAATCAAAGTATAGTATCCATAATTTTGCTCATGTCATCTTTGAAAGAGATGCGCAAATTTATAGTTCTGTTGAGATGGAACGCCTCGAAACCAATGTAAGAAGGTTAAATAAAGAAGTGGTTCGTTTAGTGCTGCCACCTCAATTTGAGCAAATTTCATCTACACAAATACGTAATTACATTGATGAGAATCGTGATATTTCCGATTTGATTGATCCTTTAGCTATGAAATATATCTATGCTCGTGGTTTGTATCAGCGAGAACCTCAATTTAAAGAAATGATTACGACAAAGTCAGTATTCGTTGAAGTCATAGAAAAGTTAGATGAAGGTGTTATTAAGGAACTGATTGCCCACAGTGATGAAACATTTAAACCAGATTATGAAGCTTTGAAGTTGCTCGCAAACAGACATGAACCAAGAGCAATGATTTTAAGAAGTATTAAAGATGAAAATCAAATTATTGGTTATGCAATATTTCACTGGTTACGAAGTTCAAAGGTGTATCAGGAGTTTGAACATGAAAAGGTATCGGAATATGTTTTAGAACACTCTGTAGGGCGAATTTTGGTCATTGATGCCATGGTAATAACAAATCCTTATGAATTTTCTGATCCAGAGCAAATGATTTTAACAGAAACCTTGGCATTCTGTTTAGCCAAAGATTATAGTTATTCTGTCATTAATCCTATAAAGGGTACGCATATTTCAGAGCGTTTTCATGAGCTATTAAAATTACATGGATTCCAAATCATTCATGAATGTTTAAACGGCGTAAATGTTTATGCAGTTGAAATGTCATCACCATGTACGTTGAATTTAGATGCAAGAACAGTGTTAAAGGAACCATTAAGATCAAATTCTAATGTTGTTGATGTGATTAATAGATCGCGAAAGAAACTTCAGAAAGCCATGACACAATTATATCCTGGTCAGCTGGTATTATCTTTTGATCGAACAATGCTCTATGAAAATTTAATTAAAAAAATTGCTGATGATAATGGTGTTCCTAGTGTGCCGACTCATCCGAGATCTTTAGGTGATGCAATGTGTGTTCCTTTTGGTGCTGTTTTTAAAAGATGGATTTTACCGAATACAGTGACCAAATCTCTTCATACTGAAAGATTCTTTACGCCGGATGTCAAAGGTTATGAGATTCAAGCTTATCCCTATTATTTAGACATTAAGAATCAAGTCAAAAGAATAAAGTCTTTTGATCGACCTGTCATATTAGTAGACGATTTGCTCAATAAAGGCTATCGTATTCAAGCCATAGAACCTTTAATGAGAGAAGAAGGCGTTAACATAAAGAAAGTGATTGTTGGGATTATGTCTGGTAGAGGTAAAGCTTTAATGGAAAATCAAAATATTGCCGTAGACAGTGCTTACTTTATACCAAGGCTAAAGGTGTGGTTCAATGAAAGTCTCATGTATCCGTTTTTAGGTGGTGATACGTTGTGGCGCGGCGTTATTCCTGAGAGAAATATTATTCCTTCAATTAATCAGATATTGCCATATACCTCTCCAAGTTATATTACAGGTAGTACTATGAAGGCCATTTATAATTTATCTGAAGTTTGTTTGGAGAATGCTATTGATATCTTAAAGGTTTTAGAAGAAGAATTTCAGTACCTTCATGAAAATAGTTTGACTCTAGCGCATTTAGGTGAAGTCTTAATTTCTCCAAGGTTTCCAGATCGCGGAGAAAAAATAAGCTATGATATGTCACAAAAATCTTCGGATTACTTATATAATGATTTGGAGCAATTGAGAAGATTAAAACATTTTGTTTATAAAGAACCAAAGGCTTAGGAGGCTTATGTATAAATATCTATATAATACACATCAGATTTTATCGAAAGAACCCATAGAGAAGGATGAATATAGGGCTTTGGAAGCCTTTGAAGATGATTTCATTTACTACCTCTACCGTAGCGATAGTTTGGAGGGGGTTCATATGATTCATCATGAATCCTTTCTAAAGGCACATCATATTACTTTAGAAGAAATGTTTTCTCTGCCTGAAAAAACAGAAGTTGGTACATGGATCTCTAAGCATAAATTGATTGGTGTAAATTTAAATAAAAGTGATTTAAATTTTTTGACGAAAAAAAACAAATATAAAGTTCATGTTTTAGGTTTAGGTGATGTTGGTGGCATGATGCTTTCTGGTTTAAGATTGACAGCAGGAGATATCATTGATGAAATTGGTATTTTTGATTTGGATTCAATGAAGGTTAAACGTTATGTCTATGAACTGAATCAAATCAGAAGTTTGTCTTCTGACCAATGGCCAGCTGTATTTGGTATTTCAAGAGAAGCTTTATTTGATTGTGATGCTTTTATCTTTACAGCATCTTCAAGAATTCCTGAAGTGGGATCTGAAATAAAAGATGTTCGAATGTATCAGTATGAAGCCAATAAAAAAATAATTCAGTCTTTTGTAGAACAAGCTGTGAAAGCGGATTATCAGGGTTTATTTCTTGTTGTATCAGACCCCGTTGATTTATTGTGTCGGGCAGTGTTGGATTTTGGTAAAGGTCATCTAAAAGCTGAGCAAATAAAAGGATTTGGATTAGGTGTGATGCATGCAAGAGCGTGTTATTATAGCGAAATGTGTGATTGTGATCATTATATTGAAAAGGGACGTGCCTTCGGTCCCCATGGTCAACATTTAATCATTGCTGACGATATGTCGAATTATAATGAGAAAAAATCATTAGCTTTAACTCAAAAGACCGTTGAAGCCAATTTAGATGTTAGAGCAGTCGGTTATAAACCTTTTATAGCGCCTGCGTTATCTTCGGCTGCTTTGGCTATCTCAGATTGTCTCAGAGGAAAGGAACACCATTCGACAACTTATATAAATGGTGTCTATTTTGGGTGTCGTAACCAACAAATTGGGGATCATTTATTTGCAGTAGAAAAATATCACATGCCTGAACTTTTAATGAAGCGGTTAAATAAGACTTATGAGGAGTTGAAGAAATTTGCAGAATAAAATAGTGGTTATTCATTTTAATATTTCTGACCGATTAAGGGCACACTTAAACTATGGTTTAGAAAGTATCCCTTTTGAAATTTATACGGGTAAAGAAACTTTGCATCAAAGAAAGGTCCTCATTGTTTGTGAATTGAATCATTTAGGTTATGATATGCAACTCTTGCAATGGCTTTCGGAGTATATAAAAAAAGGGAACACTTTTGAAGGTTGTACAGGTGCTGTTATTGTTAAAAGTGATTCAGAATTATATACAAAATCCTTTGCACAAGATGTGATTTTACATTGTAATGCAAATGGTATGGCCTTTATTGGTCATTCAGTTGTAGAAATCGTCTCAGATTATCAAAATTTTATTACCTGGAAGAAGATAGAGTCCTTGGAGCTTGAAGATATCTGCAACAAGCAATGTAGGCATTTAATTGAACGATTAAGGGATGAAATTCATTTGAGCTGTGAACACATGTTAGCTTTACATGCCAGCTCATATAAAACTTCCAACACTTTAGGCTTATGGCATCTTGTTAAAGAGCGATTGATTGAAAGCGGTTTGAATCCTGAGGAAATCCACATTGAAAATGGTACAGTGGTCGATTGTAAAGGTTGTAAATTTCAGACGTGCATGTATTTTGGTGAACATCATAGCTGCTTCTATGGCGGTGTGATGGTGGAAGAAGTTCTACCGGCAATTGAGAAATCAGATGTAATCTTCTGGGTTTGTCCCAATTACAATGACACCGTATCAGCCAATCTTCTTGCAGTGATTAATCGATTGACTGTACTGTATCGACAAATGAGTTTTCATAACAAACATTTTTATGCAGTTATTGTATCTGGAAATTCAGGGTCGGATTCTGTGGCAAAACAATTAATAGGCGCATTAAATATTAATAAAGGTTTCTTTCTACCACCT
Source organism: Clostridia bacterium (assembly GCA_016937975.1). Taxonomy (GTDB): domain Bacteria; phylum Bacillota; class Clostridia; order Peptostreptococcales; family Acidaminobacteraceae; genus JABXKX01. The sequence continues at coordinate 53,554 of JAFGVN010000138.1, read as the reverse complement.
CAGTTTACCATTATGGCCATTGCTAACGAACCTCTAAAAGTGTTGGAATTAAAGGATATTAGAAAAAGGGCAGAAGATATGGCAAAAAAAATTAGCAGTTTTTGTCACAATAATTAAAAAATGATTGAATTTTCTGACAATTGATGTTATACTAAAAAAAAGTTAATAATAAGTAGAGATTGGAGGTAAAAGAGAATTAATTTTATCCAAGTGTTTTTTAATTTAGATGAGCATGGAAAGGAGATGGTTCCACCATACAGTTTAAGGAGAAATACATAGGATGTTACTTAACGATTAAGGAGTTGGTTCCGCCATACAGTTAATATACTTATTAGGGAAAAAAATAGAAACGTAAGCTGTTGTAGTAGTTACTTGAACTGTTATGATGGCTTTTTCTATGTTATAAGGCTTGAAAAAAACAGCGTTGGCTGTTTTTATTTTGATCTTATGTAATTACTTGAAAGTTCTTATGGTAAAATCATCGAACCAAACAATCGTATCGCTTTGAGGAAATTCTACAGTGAGATAATCCGTTTCTTCATCAACGTTGAGTTGAACAGAAATAGCTTTCCAGCTTAGAACTTCAGAATTGGTTGTCGCCAGTTGCTTGTTGTAATTATTCAGTCCGTTGTTAAATCCATTTATAATTGCAGTGATGGTTAAGGGGTCTTTTGTCATCATCCAGAAAGAAATAGTGGACTTTGCTTCAACGTCTAAACCTGTTAAAATTAACTTGGCATCTCCTTCAGATAAATCCATTTTCAAGGACTTATCACCAGAATAATAAATGGATGTATCCACTGAAACATTTTCAGTGGATTCAATCACATAATTATCTAGTTTTTCAACGATATCTTGCGTATGATCATTTGCTTTATTATCTTTTGAAATACGAGCCTCTGACAAATTTTGATTCTCAAGGGATTTGCTTTCAGGACTTAAATACTCTTTTTCTATGACATACGGATCGCTGAATTGTGTTGCAGAATCCGTAACTGTAAGCTTTATGGTATAAACACCTTCAGACATGTTGCTTACACGTATACCTGACATTGCTTCCATAGATTCATTTAACACTTCTTTCCCGTCTTTGGTAATAACCCATAGACTTTCAGTAATGCTTTGTCCATCATAGGCTACACTTAAATTTTTACAAACCAAGGCACCGTCTTCAATAAATGCTTCAAACTTTGCTTCAGGTCTTTGATATAAGGTGTTATCGGTATTAAAGAACTTAACTACTCGAATACCAATAATAGTTAAGATGATGACCATTACTCCAATGACTGCAGGGATAATCCAGTTAGTATTAAAGACTTTCTCTTTTTTGGTTTCTGGTTCAGGCTCTTCCTTCATATAATCAGGGACGCCATAACCATATTCCGGTTCATCAATTTCATTCTCTTTTGGTGCTTCATATGCTTCTGCTTCATCTTTAATGATTAATTCTTCTAAGGTAGAAGTCTTATCATTAAGTTTAGATAAATCAATATGTTCTTCTACTGGACCAGTGAGAATAGCACGTTCTTCCTCAGTGACTTCCAAGTTAGGAGCAACATATGCAGGTTCTTTTACAGGTGGTGCAGGCGCTTCTTTTATTGTTGTTGCAAAAGGCTTATCCTGAGTTTGCTCTAAGTACATATTATTAGGATGATTATCGCCTAACAAAACTCTTTTCTTTTTAGTATCTTTAGTAAAATAGATTTTCTTAAAGTCATTGAATAAATCATCAAAACATTGATAGTCTTTTTCGCGGCGAATGAGGGTTTCTGTAAATTGATATAATTCATCGTATTTTCGTGAGGTTCTCAATTCATTGTAATTGGTAATGAGTAAGCGCTGCATAACTTGACCAATGTTTTTGGAAACCATTGAAAAGGGCATATCTTCATCAATTCTTCGATCGAGTACGATCTGTTCTTTTAAGTGTAATTTGTGATCAATAAAAACAATTTGACTTGAACTGATCAGCAGATTAAAAATGTAATGATCAAATCCTATATATGCAACACATTGATGCAAATACTCATAAAGATAGTCTAATCGTTCAATGTCGGTAATATTGGAAAAATTCAAGTGAAGGCTAATGTTATCTCCTTCAAGGTATTTTGATATGAGAATGTATTGACCGTCTTCCTCTAAAATATCCAGTACGTTTTGAAGCGATTCCAACAAGGCACAAAAGGCATCGTCAAATCGTTCGCTTTTTATAAATTTATGAATAATCACCTTGGTTTCAGGGTGATCTTTTTTATGCCCAAGAAGAATCTTTTGATATTTATTTTCTTCTAAGCTTTCTGTCTCTACAAACATTTGGTTGTAAGATTGGTTCATTTTAACCTCCTACATAATCTATATAAAAAAATGTAGCTCAATAATATATACCTTATATTGTATGGTAAGCATAATATCACTACTACATCTATTGAAAACTAAGTATTTTTCATGATAATTATACTACATAAAATAAGGTTGAAAAATAGAAAAAAACGAAAAAAGTTTATTTCTAGCCTAATAATGTTCGGTTTTTTACAAATAACGCCAAATGATGTTGTTTGCGTTCACAATTATTTAACCTCTTGTCTTTTGCTCACTCAAATAATGATTTATAGTGTCGTCTGATGTGTCGTATGAAGTCGACACAAAAAATGCCCTTGTCCATAGACTTACAGCTTTATTTAGCTCAGTAAATTCTTTTCTCAAAATTCGAGAACTCTGATGTTTGATCCTTCCAACAATATCAGAAGGACTTAACTCTGGAATTGCTCCTAAAAACAAGTGGGTGTGGTCTTCATAACATTTGATTGCAATGACCTCCACTTCCATTGCGTCACACACCTCATGAACAATTTCCATGAATCGCGTTTCTACCTTTGGAATATTAAATATTTTTCGGCGATAACGCGGACAAAAAACAAAATGATAATTAATCAGTGATAGGGTTGTTTTTTTTCTTCTGTATTCGAGTTCCATATTCTCATTGTAGCAGTTAATATAATCAACTGCAACAAAAAATATTAAGAAATCAAATGGTTTTCTTTGGTAATTCATTATGTTTGAGCGGTTTTATGGTAAAATAGAGAAAAAGAATGTGAGGTATTAAATGTTTCGTTTTTTACATATTAGTGATGTGCATTTAAATAAGAGTTTTAATACTAAAGATGATCAATTGAGAAAACAATTGAAGCGGTTCGTGAAGAAGACTTTTCAAGCCGCTGTCCACTATGCAGCTGAACAAAAATTGGATGCACTTGTTATTGCAGGTGATCTTTATGATCATTGGAACTTGTCAGTGAGTGAGATTAAATTTGTACTAGAGCAATTCAATTTTTTGAAGGAGCATCATGTGAAAGTCTTATATGCTTCAGGAAATCATGACTATACCAGTTTTGATTCTCCTTTAAGAAAAATAGAATATCCAGAGAACGTGATAACATTCTTTGACGATACGCCAAAGATGATTCACATAGAAACTGTAAGTGGGGAAGTGTATAAAGTTGTAGGTTGTGGTCATGTCTTAGAAGTTGAAAATAGAAATCTCATAAAAGATTTTCCCATTGGCATGGATTTGGGAATAGTCCATTGTACAGTGGAGTCACCACTTCTTAATGGAGATGAAGGACAATATTTACCAAGTACATTGGAAACCATTAACAGTAAAGGTTATGGCTATTTTGCCTTGGGACATGTTCATAACCACGGATTTATTGATAAAGATCAAAAAATTTGTTATGCAGGTGTCTTACAAGGTTTGAATCGAAACGAAATTGGAGAAAAAGGTGGATATCTTGTACAACTTTCAAAGAATCACGTTGAGAGTAAATTTGTTGTACTTTCTAGTTTAGTCTATGAGAAACTAGTTTATGATATTTCCCATCTTGAAAATTTGGATCAGCTGTATGATTTCCTCTTGAAATCGATGCAACATTCCATGACTAAAAAAGACAAAATCTTGACTTTAACCTTAACAGGGCGTTCAAAATTGTATGGTCTTTTAAAGACAAAGGGACATTTAGAAGATTTAAGTCAATTTTTGACAGAACATTTAGATTTGATTCAAGTGATTATTAAAAATGAATTGAAGTTCGCTTATGATTTAAATGAAATAATTCGTGAAGAAAATGTTTTGAATGAGTTGCTTGAGTATTTCAATACATTAAAAGATGAAGGGCTTCCAGAACTACCTTTTCTAACTCAAAATCTAATGGATGCAAACCCTTTGTTAGATGAGAAAATGAAAGACGAGCTAATCAACTTATTCATGGAGGATATAGATGAAGATAAATAGTTTATCAACCACTGGCTATGGTAAGTTTGACCAAGAAAGTTGGGAGAACTTCAGCACAGGAATAAACGTGTTTTATGGAGAAAATGAAGCAGGGAAATCTACAGTTTTTAAAATGATGACAGATTTGCTCTTCGGTTTTCAAAGCCCAAAGATTGAAAAGAATAACGAAGTCAATCGCCGTACTCAGCAGCTGAATGTAAGTGGAGAAGTATTTTATCAAAATGAGAATTATCTTGTCTCAAGAGCATTTGCTCCTGCTGCCCAGTTGAAGATTCAAGTGAATCAAAAACAAGAGCTGATGGCTAATCAACCTTTGTTTATGGTAAATCATATCTCAAGACAAACATATGAAGAAATATATGCTCTGGATTTAAATCGATTAACTTTTGTTAAAGATGCATCTTGGGAAGATATTGAAGATTTGTTGTTACAACAGTACAGTGCGAACACTTTTAAATCACCAAAAAAAATTATGAATCGATTAGATGAAGCAATGAAGCAAATAAAACGGCCTACTGATAGAGGCAATTCTCTTATTAAGACTTTAGAACAAGAAAGAAGAGATGTTTTTAAAGAAAAAAAAATAGCTCAGCAAAAACTCAATGAGGCAGAAGAGTTAAATGAAAGTCTTGAGAAGCTTCAACGTGAAATTAATGATTATAAAAGTAATAAAGTAAAATTCCAACATCAGTTAAATCAACTGGAAATCTATTTGCCAGTGATGCATTTAATGAATGAAAAAGAGCAATTGATTGGACAATTAGATACATTTCTAGAACATGAAGATTTAAATGAACATTATTATCAGCAAATCAAAAATGAAGTTCGTCAAGCCTATGTAAAAATGGATCAAATTTCTGAAAAGGTATCAAATCTCAGTTCTGAAAGACGTACGCTAAATGAATTAATCCATCACGAAAAAATTAATGAGGAAGCATTAAATGTTCATCATCAGAAGCAGTTGGAGTTAGATGAAATTAAGAGAAGTCTTCATGATCAAATTACAGATTTAACTGAGCTAAGGAGTATCCTCGAAAAGGAATTTAACAACACTTTTGATGAACGCTTTAAAGAGGAACATATTGAGACCATCTTAAATATAAACTACTTAAGTTTAAAATCATTGATTCAAGAAATCGAGAATGTATATGAAGAAATAAAAGTACTTAAAAGAAATAAGAGAACCATGTCTCAAAATGGTTCCAATTCATTAATTACATTTTTTGTCATGGTCATGATTGCATCTGGGGTTATGTTTTATTTGAATCAGAGCGCTTTATACAATTATATTAGTATTGGAGCTTTTGGTGGAGCTTTTGTAGGTATAATTCATCAGTTGTTTAGGAAAAGAAACAGTAACTTAGATGAACAGGCTTTATTTGATGAAAGAGATGATTTAAGAAATCGAATTGTAAAAGAACTAAATCATATTGCCTTGGCTACTATTGTATCTGAATTCATAGGACAGGAGTTTTTGACCCAAATTCTCAGTATTAAAAAACTAGCGGAAACCTATGTAAACGCAAATAAACAGTACGAAAAAAAACTTAAGAGCAGCGATCTGATAAAGGGAGAGCTGGTTGAATTTTTGATGCCATATCAAATGGAATTAGAATTATCATCCTTTAAACTGCTTTGGGAAAAGCTTAATGAGCAAAAGAAACATGAAGGTAGAATTGAAATTATTGAACAACAATTGAATGAACTGAATGAAGAAATTCAGCTTTTAGAGCAAAATTTAAATGAAAAAGAAAAATGGTTGCTGGAAAAAGATTCATTTTTGAAGACGATTGGAAAAGGTGATTTAAATTCTGGTTTTAATAAAATGATCAGCCGACATCAGGATATGATTCGTCTTAAGGATGTAGAAGAAAAAATTGAAAAATTGAATTTCAGTACAGAAGAAATGAAAAAATTTACATCCATGTATGACGCGCATAATTCATTTTATGATAAGGCTTCAGTACAAATGGAACTTGAGTTGATTTCTAAAGCGTTGAATGATAAAATGATTGAACATGCTAAATTGATAAAAGACTATGAGCGTTTACTCGATGAGGGCAATGTTGAAGATTTAAATGCAAAGCTAATAAGTCTTGATGAAGAAATTCAAAATGAGAAAATGAACTATGATCGATATTTGTTAATGCATCATATAGTAAAAACAGCTGATGAGAGATTTAGAATTAAAAATCAACCGGAAGTATTCCAATTTGCAGGTCGGTATCTGAGTCAAATGACCAATGGGAAATATGTTGGCTTAGAAGTCGTGGAGTTAACAGATTCGAAGAAGCGGTTTGAAATTCAAGTTTTGATGGATAACGGAATGGTTACAGTAGATGAAACTTTCAGTTTAGGGACTTTGAATCAGATTTACCTAGCTTTACGATTATCTCTAATTGATCATTTAGATCATCAGAGAGAGGCTTTACCGATTTGTTTTGATGAATTGTTAGTTAATTGGGATCAAAATCGATTAGAGAATACCTTGGAAATAATTAATCTCATAAGCAAGAAACGTCAAGTGATGATTTTTACTTGCCATGAATGGCTAGTAAATGCGTTGCAAATGATTTCAAATGTAAAAGTGTACAATTTATAAGTGATAGGGGCAAAAATGGGTAAGTATTCAAAAGAAGATTATGAATTTGAAAAGAACAAACAAGCAATTCTTGCATTGGCAAAAGAACAAAACTATATCAAGAAGCAACATCCATCTGTTTGGGATTATGAATTGGACCAATTTAGAAGACAGAAGAAAGTCGATAGATTTCTGATTCTAGGTGGTTTGTGTGGTTTGATTTCTTTAATGATATCAGTTTTTCTCTTTTTGAATACCATGTATCACTGGGTAGGGTAAATTATGGAAAATAGAGTTAAAGTTGCAACAAGAGTCAGTATTATCACTGTCATAATCAATATACTATTATCTGTCGTTAAGATCATCATTGGAACCGTTGGACGCTCAAGTTCAATTGTGGCTGATGGTATTCATTCCATGACAGATGTTTTCACAACAATTATCGCGTATGTTGGTGTTCAGTTGTCAGGAAAGAAAGCAGATGATGATCATCAATATGGACATGAAAAATTTGAGCCTGTTATGAGTAAAATTCTGGCAACTGTTTTGATTGTAACAGCTTTATTAATCGGCTATAACGGCATAAAGAATTTGTTTAGAGTCGATGAACTGGTTACACCAAGTAAGTTAAACTTAATTGCTGCATCTCTTTCAATTGTTACAAAGGAATGGATGTATCATTATACCGTTGCTGCAGCAAAGCAAATAAAAAGTTCGGCTTTAAAAGCTGATGCTTGGCATCATCGTTCAGATGCCTTATCATCAATTGGTTCTTTAATCGGGGTAGGCGGTGCTATTTTAGGCTTCAAGTTCTTTGACCCACTGGCTGCTATTGTTATTGCCATCATTATTTTAAAAGTAGCAGTGGATATCTACTTAAAATCTGTAGATGAAGTCATGGATAAATCTGCAGATGAAGCTACAATTGAACAAATTAGAAATACTGTTTTAAGCGTGTCAGGCGTATTATCCATTGATTCCTTGTTAACAAGACAACATGTTTCAATGCTGTATGTTGATTTGGAAATTGGTGTAAAAGGTGATTTGTCTCTTTGGAAGGCCCATGAAATAGCTGAGAGAGTTCATGCCAAAGTCGAAAATGAAACAGAAAATGTTAAACACTGTATGGTGCATGTGAATCCATATTAAGAAACCAAGTGCTAAGCACTTGGTTTTTATTTGACTTCTTGAACAAAAAATCCGCCCTCATTTAATTTTTCCAAGATCAAATTTAGATGTTCATGACCATTTGTTTCAATGGTAACTTGTAAATTTACGTGATGGAAACGGTTAGTAGTTCTAAATTGATTGTGGTCTAATTTGACGACGTTAGCCTTGTGATCACTGAGAATTTGTGAAATCTTTAGAAGTTGCCCAGGTGTATCTGGCAAATCAACAGAGAAACAATATATTCGACCTCTTGAAATAAGACCTTTATTAATCAGTGAAGACATAGTTACGACGTCAATATTCCCACCACTTAAAAGAGAAACTACTTTTTTATGCTTAAATTTTACTTTTTTAAGACCTGCTAGGGAAAGTAAACCTGCATTTTCCGCAACTATTTTGTGATGTTCTACAAGCATTAAAAAGGCATCCATTAAATCATAATCATCTACGATAACAATATCATCGACGTATTGTCTGATAGACTCAAAAGTTAGTTTGCCAGGTTCTTTCACGGCTACACCATCAGCAATGGTATCTACTTGTTTTAAAGTTACTCTTTCGTTCATTCTGAGAGACTGCTTCATGGCCATTGCACCTCTAGGTTCAACACCTATGACCTGAACACTGGGTTTAACGTGTTTAATAGCAGTAGCAATGCCTGAAATAAGACCTCCACCTCCTACAGGAACCAAGACACAATCTACATCTTCTAATTCGTCTAGAATCTCGAGTCCGATAGTACCTTGACCGTAAATAATATCCCAATCGTCGAAGGGGTGAATAAAAATATAACCGAGTTCTTTTTCCAGTCGTCTGGCTTCTGTATAAGCGTCGTCGTATACATCGCCATGTAATATGACTTCCGCACCATATTGTTTAGTTGCCTGTACTTTTATCAATGGTGTTGTTTTAGGCATTACAATGGTTGCTTTTAAATTAAGTTGTTGGGCTGCATATGCAACACCTTGCGCATGATTCCCTGCTGAGGAACAAATTAGTCCATTAATTTTTTGTGTGTCTTTTAGTTTTGCAATTTTGTAGTACGCGCCTCGAATTTTAAAAGCGCCAGTTCTTTGTAAATTTTCAGGTTTCAAATAAACTTCGTTTTCAAATTCTTTGCTAAAACCAGGACTATATATCAGTGGTGTAGGCAATAACACAGAATTAAGATGTTCCTTCGCTTGTAGAATACTTTCTAAATGATTCATTTTTCCTCCAATCCTCTTCACAACAATAGAAGCTGCTTTCAGTGAGCGTGATTAAGGAAGGAAAATAAAAAAGACCCATCCTATAAAAGGACGAGTCCAACCCGCGTTACCACCTTTGTTATTTGCAATGCAAATCACTCACTTCAGTTCTATCAAACCTAAGTCAATAACGAGACTAACCGTTTAACTCTACTTGATTCAAGTTAACTGCTCAAGAGGGATGCATCATAACACTGAACACCAATTTTCACCAACCATTGGCTCTCTATGCTTCATAGATGTATGATTTGTCTCTATCATTGCATTTCATATTTTAAATATTCTAACAATTAATAAATATACTGTCAAGTGGAATATTATGAATATGCATCATTCTTGTTACAAATCTATTTTCTACAGGTCAAAAGACATGAATTGTGTTAAAATAAGATGAAAAAGAAAAAGGAGGGCAATATGAGAAAATTCGAGAATCATAATTACATAACAAAAGGTTTACAACCAGAAAAAGTATTTCGTTACTTTGAACAATTAAGTCAAATTCCTAGAGGCTCGCATAATGAAAGAGAAGTTTCGAACTATTTGCTGCATTTTGGACAATCACTTGGTCTTGAAACCATTCAAGACGATGTCCTCAATATTATCATTAAAAAACCTGGTACTGCAGGTTACGAAAATGCACCGACTGTAATTTTGCAAGGCCATATGGATATGGTTTGTGAAAAGAATGCTGATACAGAGCATGATTTTACAAAAGATCCTTTAAAATTATATCTTGATGGAGATTTATTAAAAGCACATGGTACAACCTTAGGAGCTGATAACGGTATAGCCGTTGCTTTTGCTATGGCCATTTTGGATTCAAATGATATTAAGCATCCACCACTTGAAGTTATTGTAACTGTTGAAGAAGAAACAGGCATGGGTGGGGTTATTGGTTTTGATAAAAACAATGTGTCAGGAAAACTCTTAATTAACATTGATTCAGAAGAGGAAGGTGTGTTCTTTGCAAGTTGTGCAGGTGGTGTAAGAGCGAACTTAAAGCTTCCTGTAGAAAGAAAACCAGTTGAGTCTAAGGGTTATCATTTGATGATTAAAGATTTAAAAGGTGGTCATTCGGGCTTAAACATAAAAGATGGTCGTGGTAATGCAATAAAATTGTTGGGACGTCTACTCAATGAATTAGAAGTTTCATTTGACTTAGCTCATATTAAAGGTGGATCAAAGCCAAATGCTATTCCCCGTGAAGCCGATGCAGTGATTGTATGTGGTGATGAAGAAAAATTAAGAAGTGAAGTAGAACGTCTAAAAAAAATATACAATAATGAACTTTTACAAACCGATCATTTAGATATTGCGATTAAGGAAATTGCCAAAGTAGAATTTATATATACAGAAGAATGCAAATCTCAAATTATTTCAGGATTAGTGATGATTCCTTGTGGCGTTCAAACCATGAGTTTTGCAATTAAAGATTTAGTAGAGAGCAGTTTGAATATAGGCGTTTTACATGAAAAAGACAATAAGATTGTTTTTGAATCTGCATTAAGGTCTTCTGTACGAACTTTAAAATACGAGATGTTAGAAAGACTTCAGATCATGGCAAAGTGGATGAACTGTGAGTTAGAGACTGTTGCGGATTATCCGGAGTGGGCTTATAATCCTAAATCGATGCTACAAGATCTTTTCAAGAAGATCTATAAGGATACGACAGGTAAAGAAGGCGAAATTGCTGCAATTCACGCTGGCTTAGAATGTGGCTTTTTTGCGGAAAAACTTACTGAAGTTGGTGATGGAAGTGATTTAGACATGATTTCCTTCGGACCAAATATGGCCAATGTACATACACCTTATGAGCAATTAAGTATTTCATCTGTGACAAGAACATTTGAATTTTTAAAGCAAATATTAGCACAAATTAAATAAGGTCAAAAAAAATATAGTTATATAGAGAAAATTGACTTTTTATATTGTGATGCTTGGGAAATAAGGTTAAGATAGGACTATGTACAGGAGGAAAATATGATTAAAAAAATAGTGGTATGGTTAATGATCTTGTTGACTTTCGTGGCTGTGACAGGTTGTAAAAAGAATGATGAAGTTGCGAATGATGGATTGTTGAATCAAGATTTGATGAATTTAATGCCAGATGAAGGCTTTCAATGGGCATATATCGGTGGAGCAGAATATTATCATGAAATGGTTCTTAATAATATCACAAAAGATGATCATCAGGCTATTTTCAAAATAACAGGTGAAGTAGAAGATGTATCAGGTGGAGAATCTAATAAAAACTACAAAATTGAAGTATATTATGAGATAACAAATGATTCTATTATTCAAAGGAAAACTGCTGAAGCGATGTTGGACTCTGAATATGATGAAATGACTATTATTAAAGCACCACTTGAAAAAGGCAATACATGGACTGAAGAAATTAAAGATAGTAATGGAGAAAAGCAAACCATTACAGCAATCATTACAGAAGTCACTGAAGATGAGCGTGGTACCCTATATCAGGTTTTGTATCAAAATAAGAAGAATGATTATATTGAAAGTCGTAAAATCATGGAAAATCTAGGTGTTATTGCTTTCTCGAAAAAAGTGAAAATAGATGGAGAATATTATCAGTACGGTTATGCCCTTTATGGTAAGAATTCGGGTTATATTGCATCTTCACAAGATACGTCTGAGGATTCAGTAGAGGTAGATGAAACGTCAACAGGTGATAACGATAATGTAACAGATGCTACTGATGATACTGATGATACTATTGATGATACTACTAGTGATTCCACTGATCAAAATTCTGATGCAGACAATTCCTCAAATGACACAACAACAGCAGATGATGAGACGCCAGCAGTTGATGAAAAAGAAGCGGTGAGAACTGCCATAAGAAACTTTAACAATGCATGGATTGATTATGTGAATGATAACAATAAAGATTTCTTCAACTATGTTGTTAAAAATAGTACAGCGTATAACAATGCCATTAACTTCAGTCGTGACGGCTTGACAGAAGAATTTTTAAAAATGGATATTGGTACCCCAACAGTAAATGGAAAAGTTGCAACTGTGAGTGTTTATGAAGAAATCCAAAAGACAAAAAATGGAGAAGTTACAGTCGCAAAATACAATTGGTTGTATGAATTATCAAAAGTTAATGATCAGTGGCTTGTACGCGGTTACACTAAGAAGTAAGTAGGAGATTATGGCTAATATAAAAGCAAAATTATTCGGTATTCCTGAAATTTACTATCAAGGAGAGGAAATTAAATTTCCATTTAAGAAAGCAGATGCCTTGTTTTATTATCTGTTGTTGACCAAAAAAACAACACGTGATCATTTGGTTAATCTCTTTTGGGCAGATTCTGAAGATAATGTTGCTAAGAAAAATTTGCGTAACGCCATATATATCATTAAAAAGCATATTGGAGCCGAGGTGTTTATCTCACCTCGGCGTTCTATGATTGAAATAAATCCTGATATTGAGATTAGCTTGGATGTAGATCTGTTTTTAGCACCCCAGCAAAATCTTTCAGCCTATCAGGGAAGTCTGTTGGAAGGCTTGAATCTTAAGGGTTGTGAGAATTTTGAAAACTGGCTTATGACTCAAAGACAATATTATGAGGGTTTATATATACAAAAAACTCTACGTCTTGCAGAAGATAAATTTGAACAGAAAGCTTATAACGAAGTTGAAAGTTTATGCAAAAAACTAATGAAAATTGATCCTTTCGATGAAGAGGTTTATCGGATGTTAATGGAAGCATATTACCATTCTGGACGTTATGATAAGAGTCTTTCAATTTTCGAAGAACTGGTTAAACTCTTAGATGATGAATTGGCAATAAGCCCAGATGCTGAAACCTATGCCCTTTATGAAAAGATTATTCAAAGACGATCTCAGCAAAAGAAACAAGAAAAGAAAGTTCAGTCTGACTTTTTTTATGGAAGAGAACAACTTTTAAATCAGTTGTTTCAAAACTACAACCACTATTTATCAAATCAACCTTATGCCCATTATTTACTACAAGGAGAAATTGGGATAGGTAAAACAGCTTTAATGAATGCCCTTATTCATCAACTCGATGATGTGGAAGTTGTAAGGGTGTTTTGTTATCAAGCAATAGAGGGGTTCAACTTAAAAGCATGGGATGATTTGATTGAGAAACTTGGTGTCATTGTAGATAAGGAACATATTGAAATTCCTGAATTTGTAAAAAGAGCCATAGTTTCTACTTTCCCTTCCTTTGAAAAACAAGGTGCTGACATACAAACAAGAAATAATGATGAGCATATTTTTAGAAAAAGAACTGTTGAAAATGCTATTTATGAATTGATTAAAATTGTTACTCGAGAAGTGAAGCTTTTATTGGTATTTGAAGATATACAATGGCTGGATGAACCAAGTCTGATTATGTTAAAAAAATTAGTTAATGAAAGATATGTTGAGAATCCAGTAGTATATATGACTTGCAGGAATGCTCATCATGAGTCCATTGAAAAGTTTATTTCAGAGTTTAGTTCTAGAGATATTATCAAGCGTTTCATTTTGCCTAGATTTACCGAAAAAGAAACATTTGAATTTGTAAAACATTATGAAGCTTTAGATGAGAAGAATTTAAAACATATATATGAAGAAACAGAAGGCAATCCTTTTTTTATAATGGAAATGATCAAAAGCATTAGAGCTGGTGAAGACCACCATGGGTTGACTCCGAAAATGAAGGATGCTTTTAAACATAGGCTCCTAAACATATCTAAAGAAAGCCTTCAAGTCATTCAACTGGCTTCTGTATATCATAAGAGGTTCACGGTTGAAGATATTGTTAGCATCAGTGAAAAAAGTGAGTTTGAAGTTCTAGATCTTATAGAAGAACTAGAACATATGTATTTGATAAAAGAAGAAGTTGATGAAGAAAATAATGCAGTTTATAATTTTACCCACAGTAAGATTAAAACTTATATTTACAATGATTTGAGTTTATCAAAAAGAAAAATCTTACATTCTAGAATTGCAAAGCGTTTAGAGGAGCTGCCTTATACAAGTCGAAATGACTATTCTAGATTGGTTTATCATTATACACAAGGCAATCAAGTTTTAAAAGCTTTAGAATATCGCATAAAAAATTTATATGAGTATTTGCAGTCCAGTCATGAAGTTTTTCCGTTGATCAAGGAAAGAGATGTCTTTAATCATGAGAGTATATTCTTTTCAGAAGCAGAAATAGAAGAGGAATTTCAAAAGATAGAAGAAGAATTGTCTCGTTTGAATCAGGATAAGATGTCTAATGAACTTATAGATTTAAAATTAAAATTTAAGCATATGACAGGGCGTCATTACATTAATAATGGCATGTATGAAAAAGGTTTGAATTCTATTTCTGAAGTTATAGAAATTGCAGACGGTGAGGCTAATGTAGAGTATCTTATAAAGGGTTATCTACAAAATATATTCTACAGTATTAATACCCACAACTTAGGGATGATGTATGAAAATATAACTATAGCTTTCGCCTATGCTGAAGAAAACAATCTTGCATTTGAGAAAGGTATTCTATTAAGACTAAAAGGTTTGTATTTGGTATTACAGTCTAATTTTGAAGAAGGCGAGGAATTGTTATTAAAATCCATTCAGATTATGAAGCAATTTAAAGATAAAGATAAATATACTTTAAATATTGCTGCAGCATATTATTATATGGGTGATTCGAATCGATTTAAAGGTGATTTCTCAGAAGCAATTAAATATTATGAGAAGGCCATTGAAATCTGTGAAAATAATGATTTGCTGGGACGATTGACTTTATTTTATACGAATGCAGGTCATTCTGCATATGATTTAGGTGATTATCTTTTAGCACAACGTTATTTCGAAAGTGCGCTTAAATTATATGAACAACTGGATTTCCCGTGGAGAAGATCAATTGCCTATGGATTCTTAGGATTGCTTCATGTTAAAAATAATAAATTTGATAAAGCGCTGGAATTGTTTGAAATGGCCAACAAGTACTCCGCAAAAATGAATAATCCTTATGAGCTAGCAGTGGTTTGCAGAATAAAAGCGGAACTTGAGACCATGCTTTTGGAAGGGAATATCTTTTCTAAAAAATTACAGGATTTTATTGAAAGTGAAGGTATGAATTTTGTTGAGGTGGGCATTCATCATCTGAGAAATTTTACTGGCTGTTATGAAATGAAACGTTTGAATGAATTAAAGATTAAAAGGCAATTATTATAGCGATCCGAAGATCGCTATATTTTTTTTTCTAAATTAGGATTATGATAAGATACACTGTTTCTACCTTTTTCTTTGGAATAGTAAAGACCCTTGTCTGCAATATCTAAGAGCCCTTTTAAGGTATTCCCATCTTGTGGGTAATGGGCAACACCTACAGAAACTGTAAATTTTGGATTAGTTTCAGTTTGAATTTTCTTTCTAAAGCGCTCTGCAATAGACATCGCAGTATTAAAACTTGCTTTTGGAAGCAAAATTAAAAATTCATCACCGCCAAAGCGTCCAAGATAATCAGTATTTCTAATGGAATCAAAGGCAATTTTAGCAAGGGTCCTCAAGCATAAATCACCTTTGATGTGTCCTAAGGTATCATTTAAGTTTTTAAAATGATCAATGTCAAACATGATCATGGCAAATTCTGGTGTACGGCGATCTGCAATGAGATCTTCAACCATATCGAATATTGCCTTTTTGTTATAAGCTTTTGTAAGATTGTCTATTTTATTAATGTGAGACATGCGCTCTTGAACTTCTTTCAAATGGAAAGTTTGTTTGTTAACAGCACGTCTTAATTCGTCGTTGAATTCGTTTTCAAGTCTAGCAATTCTTTGGTTAAGATCAATAATTTGTGTCGCGTTTTGATCAATGATGCCGGTAATGCTGAACCATGCCATAATACCAAATAACACGGCTACAATAGGTAAGGCATATTCTATGGGTATTAATAAGATGACCAAAGCATTTATAAACATAAGAGAGAATCCATTTTTTACTATGGCGTGATAGTTTCCCTTAATGGCCTTTCGATATACGACGAATAATATGATGGAAGCGATTACTGTGTAAACAAGGCTTGTATTAAAAAAAGTATCGTTATTTAAAAAGGATAATGATTCAAAGGGTAAAAATAAAACTGATATACCAAGAAGTCCGCTAAGGGCAAGATGTCCGAGCATTTTTAGATTTGATTGAATAAATAAAAAATTAAAAAGTGCAAAAAACATAATCTCATAAAGAAACAAGACTTTTAAATCATAATCAAAGGCTGTATGACCAATAATTAATGATAAGCCAATGCTAATCAATGAAGATAACATTCTTTTCTCTGGTAGTACATCGTTGTTGATGAAAAAAGCACTAACAATAACAAAACCTATTAATAACAAGATTAAATCAAAAGAGATGAAAATAACTTTATCTAACATATTATTCCTCCTAGACTATCATTTTACCCCGTAATGTTAAAAAATAAAAGTTTTGACAGAACTTTTTTATTAAGTTATAATACAGAAGAGAAATTGGATAAGAATAAATAAACGATGAAAAGAAAAAGTAACTTAAAAGACCTTTTAAGCGATTCAGGGATGGTGGAAGCCTGATAAGAAGTTTTAAGTGAAAAACATCTTGGAGTTTCTAACCGAAATCAGTAGGCTTAGACGGCAGTTAACCGTTATGATAACAGTAGAGTGATCAATCTTTTGATAAGTAGGGTGGTACCGCGGTTTTTCGTCCCTTGTTAAAAGATTATTTTTATTTTTTGAAAGGAGAAATTATGAGTTTCGTATTGTTTAAAGATTTAATTAAAAATCCAGAAGCTTATGCAAACCAAGAGGTAAGAGTTGGTGGTTGGATTCGTACATTGCGTGCTTCAAAGGCATTTGGTTTCATTGAAGTCAATGATGGTACATCATACAAGAATATTCAGGTTGTTTTTGAAGAAGATTTAGAAAACTTTTCTGAAGTTGCTAAATACAGTATAGCTTCAAGTATTGTTGTTGAAGGTGTGTTTGTTTTAACACCAGAAGCAAAGCAACCTTTTGAAATTAAAGCAAAATCAATTGTTTTGGAAGGTGATTCAGATAGTGATTATCCCTTACAAAAGAAAAGACATACTTTAGAGTATTTAAGAACGATAGCGCATTTGAGACCTAGAGCAAATACTTTTAATGCTGTTTTTAGAGTAAGATCAGTAGCAGCCTTTGCTTTACACAAATTCTTTAATGAAAAGGGTTTCGTTTATACACATACGCCAATCATTACTGGTTCTGACTGTGAAGGTGCTGGTGAAATGTTTAGAGTTACAACAATGGATTTACACAGTATTCCTAGAACTGAAGAGGGTTTAATTGATTACAAAAAGGATTTCTTCGGTAAAGAAACCAACTTAACCGTTTCAGGTCAATTAGCTGTTGAAACTCATTGTATGGCATTTAGAAATGTTTATACATTTGGTCCTACTTTTAGAGCGGAAAATTCTAATACAGCGCGTCATGCTGCAGAGTTCTGGATGATAGAACCTGAGATTGCTTTTGCTGATTTGGAAGATGATATGGAATTGGCAGAAGAAATGCTAAAATACTTAATTAATTATGTAATGGAACAATGCCCAGATGAGTTGGAATTCTTTGACCAAAGAATTGATCAAGGTTTACTTGAAAGATTAAAACATGTTGCAACATCAGAATTTGGTAGAGTCACTTATGCTCATGCGATTGAAATTTTACAAAAGTCTGGTGTTGCGTTTGAATATAAACCAGAGTGGGGTGCAGATTTACAGACAGAGCATGAGCGTTATTTAACAGAAGAACACTTCAAAAAACCTGTATTTGTTACAGATTGGCCAAAAGACATTAAAGCCTTCTATATGCGCGTTAATGATGATGACAAAACCGTAGCTGCTATGGACTTGCTTGTACCAGGTGTAGGTGAACTTATTGGTGGTTCTCAAAGAGAAGAGCGCTATGATGTTTTAGTAAAGAGAATTCATGAAATGGGCTTAAATGAAGAAGATTACTGGTGGTATCTTGATATGAGAAGATATGGTGGCACAAAACATGCAGGCTATGGCTTAGGATTTGAAAGAGCAATCATGTATTTAACTGGTATGAAAAATATTCGTGATGTTATTCCTTTCCCTAGAACAACTAAACAAGCTGATTTTTAAAAAAAGCAAACCCGATATTTCCCATATCGGGTTTTATTTTGAAATTTCATGGCTAAATAATCATATATATGGCTAAATGAACAATTTCCTTTCGAAATGAGTAGACATATGTTAAAGTGTTAATGTTGAAAAAGGGCAAACTAGAAGAAATTCTAGGACGCAAAGCTATGGGTCTAAGGGAAACTATGACAGCCAGCTACCGGGAGGCGCAATGAGCAAAGAAACGAAGAGCATGATTGGTATAATAATAATAATTAGTTTACTGGCAATTGTATTGACATCTATTTTAGGTGCACATCATTTTAATTTAAATTCCGATGAAGCCAATCAAGAAAACAACAAAGTAATTGTGATTAATTATGAAAAGGACGTTCTGTGAACGTCCTTTGTTGTATGTTTGATGATGAAAAGGACGTTCTGTGAACGTCCTTTGTTGTATGTTTGATGATGAAAAGGACGTTCTATGAACGTCCTTTGTTGTATGCTTCTAAAAATGATGGATATCCAGATAATTTGCCTTGATAGATAGTTTTTAATCCAGGAATCTCTGCAAATTCTGTAGGTTTAATCAAGCCTACATCTTTACCAAAATCATAAATATTTGACTTTAATAATGCCTTCCCTACAAATTGAGAACAGAAGTAATGATTCTCACGATTGAAGGGTTTATTAACCATTGTACCAATTAAGCCTACAACATTAAACTTATAAGCATGAGATTGATCAATAAAGTGATCAATAAAATCTTTTAAATTTTGATATTGCAGCATGGTTACTTCTAATTCAAAAATTTTGCATCGTGTATTTTTAAATATTTTGTAAGTGCCGCCATCTATTTCCTCTTTAACAAAACCTCCTGAAAATGGATTTCTTGGTTGAAGTCGGCCAAAACTATATAGTGAGTCGAATTCCAAATCTAATGCAACAGAGACATGTGAGTATTCTCTTAATGTACACACTTTGACAATACGACTTAGTATTGTGCCTGTATATGACAACATGATATATATCTTTTTATTTTCCATAGTCCACCCTTAATATTCAGTCTATCTATTATTTTATCACAATGATTCCTTGATTGCTAATTAAAATTATGACTCAAATGATTAAAAAACTCTACAAAACTCAAATGACTGTGTTCAGATGGATTGTAATGAAAAAGATCAAAAATAAAATGTAAAACAAGACCTGATAAAACAGCAGAAACAATTGTGCCAACACCTATAGGTCCTCCTAATAAAGTTCCTATTATAAGTACAGAAATCTCCATAGCAGTTCTTATGGTTTTTACATTTGATTTTGTAATTTTTACTAAGCCAAGCATGAATCCATCTCTGGGTCCTGCGCCAAGATGAGTATGTAGGTATGTGTAAATACCTAAAGATAAAACAAAAATGCCAAGGATTAAATAAAGCCATCTTACGAAAAGAGTACTTGGGATATTGATTCTTTGGGAAGTTTCTATTTGATCGATAAAGAAACCACAGAAATACATATTGAGAAGCGTTGCAACTCCAGGGTAAATTTTAAATAGCATTGCAAGAAGAATAAAACCAAGACCTGTAAGTTGACTGACAACACCAAAGGTAAGCCCGGTTTTACTGGCTATACCTTGATGAAACGTCCCAAAAGGGTTCATACCTAAATTTGCATGAAGCATTAGAACTGTTCCAAATGCAATTAAAAAAAACCCAAGAAATAAAAGAATAATTTTTTTTGCCATTAAGCTTCATCCCCATTAACAACAATTTCTTTTACACCAGGCAAAGACAATAGGGTGGTTGTGAGTTTATCTACTGAAGTATTTTTATTGGCTTTGATGTGCATTCGTAAAATAATCGTTTGCTCAGATAAATTTTTTATTGTTTTTAAACTTCTAATAGAAAGTTTTAAATCAGATAATATATCTGTAATTAAAGTGATTTCATTAAGATCATTGGTAACAATAATCTTTAAATGTGAAACACTTGAATTAAAAGATAATTTTTTTTCAATGACAGGAAAGAATTCCAAAGTAAAGAAAACAAAAACAGTGGTTAAAATACTAATGGTATAAAAACCTGCACCTAAAGCTAAACCAATGCATGCAGTAGCCCACAAACTGGCAGCTGTGGTAAGACCTTTGACGACACTTCCATCTCTAATGATTGTACCTGCACCAAGAAAACCAATTCCGCTTATAACAGATGCACCTAAACGATCGGGTGTGATACTAGATTTTGCGAAGATATCCATTAACTCAATATTGGTAATCATTACAATCGTTGCACCAACGGTAACTAAAATATGGGTTCTAAAACCTGCTGGCCTATTAATGCTTTCTCTTTCTAAGCCAATGATGCCACCTAAAAGACAAGATAAGAATAATTTGAAAACCAATTCTAATAAATCTATGGTCATTGTTCCTCCTAACATATCTGATTATCAGTTTAACAAATACTATGACAAAAAGGAAGGTATTGGGAAAATGAATTCTTTTTCTGTCATTTAGATTATTTTTATGATTTTAAGGATATAAAATCCATGGTGTCAAAGTTTTTGACTTTAATTGACGTTTTTATGACGAAAGAAAGATAGACTTTTGATTAGATAATATGAAAGGGGAATAATTATGGAATTAAACAACATGATTGGTGAAAAAATGGACATTAAATTGGACAAAACTTTACCAGAATATCCAAAATTCGTTGAAGGTATCAGAAGAGCTCCAAAAAGAGAGTTCAACTTAACTCAAGAGCAAACTGAGTTGGCTTTGAAAAACGCTTTACGATATGTAGATGAATCTTTACATGAAGTTTTAGCACCAGAATTTTTAGATGAATTATATACACATGGTCGTATCTATGGATATCGTTTTAGACCGGAAGGCAATATTAAAGGAAGACCAATTCATGAGTATAAAGGTCAATGTGTCGCTGCAAAAGCAATGCAAGTTATGATCGACAACAACTTGGATTTTGCTATTGCATTGTACCCGTATGAATTAGTTACTTATGGTGAAACAGGACAGGTATGTCAAAACTGGATGCAATATCGTTTAATCATGAAATACTTGGAAGTGATGACGGAAGATCAAACGTTAGCAGTCATGTCAGGACATCCACTAGGCTTATTCAAGTCTCATCCAGAAGCACCAAGAGCCATTATGACAAATGCATTAATGATTGGTATGTATGATAATGAAGAAGCTTGGCACAAGGCTGCAGCACTTGGCGTTGCAAACTATGGTCAAATGACTGCTGGTGGCTGGATGTATATCGGACCTCAAGGCATTGTACATGGTACATTTAACACTGTTATGAATGCTGGTAGAATTAAATACAACGTGCCTGCAGATGGTGATTTAGGTGGATTGCTATATGTCACTTCAGGACTTGGTGGTATGTCAGGTGCTCAAGGTAAGGCAGTTAAAATTGCAAATGGTGTAGGTATCATTGCAGAAGTAGATCATTCAAGAGTTATGACACGTTACGAACAAGGTTGGGTGGATGAATATTCTGCTGATCCAGGTAAATGTTTTGAAATGGCTAAAGAATATATGGATAAAAAAGAAGGTCGTGCTATTGCATTCCATGGTAACGTTGTTGATTTACTGGAATATGCTGTAGAAAACAATATTCAAATCCATTTATTATCAGACCAGACATCTTGTCATGCGCCATATTCAGGTGGTTATTGTCCGGTTCAACTTACTTTTGAAGAAAGAACTGAAATGCTAGGTAATGATAAAAATGCATTCGTAAAATTAGTGGATGAATCTTTAATTAAGCATTATGAATTAATCAAACAACTTGTTGCCAATGGGTCATATTTCTTTGATTATGGTAACAGTTTCATGAAAGCTATTTATGATGCTGGGGTGCAAGAAATTTGTAAAAATGGGCATGATGAAACAGATGGTTTTATTTGGCCATCATATGTAGAAGATATCATGGGTCCAATGTTATTTGATTATGGCTATGGTCCATTTAGATGGGTATGTTTATCTGGTGATCCAATGGATCTGAGAAAAACTGACCATGCTGCTATGGAAGTTATTGACCCTAACAGAAGAGGGCAAGACAGAGATAACTATGTATGGGTGAGAGATGCTGAAGCAAACAAACTTGTTGTAGGTACTCAAGCTAGAATCTTATACCAAGATGCTTTGGGTAGAAGAGATATTGCTCTTAAATTCAATGAAATGGTTAGAAATGGTGAAATTGGTCCAGTTATGCTAGGCAGAGATCATCATGATACGGGTGGTACTGATTCACCATTTAGAGAAACATCAAACATTAAAGATGGTTCAAATGTAATGGCTGAAATGGCAACTCAATGTTTTGCTGGTAATGCTGCTAGGGGTATGACAATGGTTGCACTTCATAACGGTGGTGGTGTTGGGATTGGTAAATCAATCAACGGTGGTTTTGGTATGGTTTTAGATGGTTCTAGTCGTGTGGATGAAATTTTAATTCGTTCAATACCTTGGGATACAATGGTTGGCGTTGCTAGACGTTCATGGGCAAGAAATGAAAATGCTATTACAACATGTATGGAATATAATGATATTAAAAAAGGTGAAGACCACATTACCATTCCATATGTTGCAGACCCAGATTATGTAAAATCACTTGTAGCAAAGACTTATAAAAAATAGTGTATATATATCCTGAACAGTATTTTGTTCAGGATATTATGATATAAATTTTTCATTTAATATGGAGGTTTCCTATGTCTCAAAAGAGAAAAATTGTTCAATGTGTTCCAAACTTCAGTGAAGGAAGAAATTTGGATGTAGTAGAAAAAATCGTTGCACCATTAAGAGGCAAAGAAGGTGTAAACTTATTAAGCTATGAGCCAGATAAAGATTACAACAGAATGGTTGTTACAGTAATTGGTGAACCAGAAGCTGTGAAAGCTGCTGTTCTAGAGTCAATTGGTGTTGCGAGAGATTTAATTGACATGAACAAACACGAAGGTCAACATTCAAGAATGGGTGCAACAGATGTTGTTCCATTTATTCCAATCAGAAATATGTCTATGGAAGAAGCGATTGCTTTAGCAGAATCAATGGGTCAAGCAATCAATGAAATGTATGACATTCCTGTTTTCTTATATGAAAATGCTGCTAAAAAAGCAGACAGAACTAATCTTGCTAAGGTAAGAAAAGGTCAGTTCGAAGGTATGCCTGAAAAATTAAAAGATCCAAACTGGTTACCAGATTTCGGTAAGCCTGAAATTCATCCAACAGCTGGTGTTACTGCTGTAGCAGCTAGAAAACCATTAGTAGCTTATAACATTGACTTAGATACTAAGAATGTTGATATTGCAAATAATATTGCAAAAACAATTAGAGAGTCAAGCGGTGGCTACAAGTTTATTAAAGCTGGTGGTGTAGAAATTGAAGAACGCGGTATTTGTCAAGTGACAATGAACTTAACCGATTTTTCAAAAACTGCTATTTACAGAGCGTTTGAAGCTGTTAAAATGGAAGCAAGAAGATATGGCGTTAATGTATTAGGTTCTGAAATTGTTGGTTTGGTCCCTATGGAGGCATTAATTGATACTGCGGCTTACTACTTGGGACTTTATGGCTTTGACATGGATAAAGTTCTTGAAACAAGCTTAATGGAGTAAAATATGGATAAAATTTTAATCGTCAATGCCAGTGAACTGGTAACTTGTTCTGGTTTTGAAGCTAAATGTGGCAAGGAAGCTATGAACGATTTAGGTATTATACAAAATGGTGCCATTGCTATGGCAGATGGTATCATAACCCATGTGGGAACGACGGAAGAAGTTCTTTCTCAAATCAATGAAGATGAGTACGCCATTATTGATGCAGAAAACAAAGCTGTTTTACCTGGTTTTGTTGATTCTCATACCCATTTTGTATTCGGTGGTTACCGTGAAGATGAATACGATTGGCGATTGAGAGGTTTGTCTTATGTTGAAATCATGGAACGTGGTGGTGGTATCATCAACTCAGTTCGTGGTACAGAAGAAGCATCTCTGGAAGAATTGGTAGAACTAGGATTAAAGCGCTTAGACAGCATTTTAAGTTTTGGTGTGACTACCGTTGAAGGAAAATCAGGCTATGGTTTATACAAAGAGACTGAGTTAAAGCAACTTGAAGCATTACAACTTTGCGATGAACAACATGTTGTGGATGTCGTTAAGACTTTCTTAGGTGCACATTCAGTGCCAAAGGAATACAAGGGTCGTTCAGGTGAGTTCATTGATTATTTAATTGAAGAAGTTTTACCGATCGTTGCAGAAGAAAATCTTGCAGAATTCTGTGATATTTTCTGTGAAGATAAAGTATTCTCTGTAGAAGAATCAAGAAAATTATTAACTGAAGCAAAAAAAATGGGTTTGAAGTTGAAATTACATGCGGATGAAATCGTACCCCTTGGTGGTGCAGGTTTAGCTGCTGAACTACATGCAACATCAGCGGATCATTTATTAGTCGCTTCTGATGAAGATATTCTAAAAATGGCAGAAGCAAAAGTTGTTGCCACATGTTTACCATGTACAGCTTTTAGTTTAAAAGAACCATATGCAAGAGCTAGATTTATGGTAGATTCAGGTTGTGCAGTTGCTGTTGCATCTGACTTCAATCCAGGTTCATGCCATACGGAATCAATTCCGTTGGCCATTGCACTTTCAACCTTATATATGGGACTGACTACTGAAGAAACTATTACAGCTTTAACCATCAATGGAGCAGCTGCATTAGACAGAGCTGATACTATTGGCTCTTTAGATGTGGGTAAAAAAGCAGATATTGTTATTCATGAATTCCCATCGTACAAGTTTTTACCTTATCATATTGGTGTAAGCACTGTTGAGGTTGTCATTAAAAATGGTGAAGTTGCTTTTGTTAAATAGGAGGAAAAATGTTAATTAATAAGAATATTACAGATTTTGTTGCAACAACTGCATCAAATGAACCTGTACCAGGTGGTGGCAGTATTGCAGCATTAGCTGGTGCATTATCTGCAGCATTAGCAGAAATGGTAGCTAATTTAACGATTGGTAAAAAGAAATACGTTGAAGTAGAAGAAGAAATGAAATCAATTGTTCCTGCATTGGAAGAAAAAAGACAACAACTCATTGATTTAATTGACAAGGATGCAACATCTTTCGATGAAGTTATGAAAGCTTTTAAATTACCGAAAGAAACGGATGAAGAAAAAACTGCTCGTACTGAAGCAATTCAAGAAGGTACAAAATATGCTGCATCAATTCCTCTTGAAACAGCAAGAATTGCTTATTCGATTATGGAGTATTCGACTATAGTGGTTGAAAAGGGGAATGCAAATGCTGTTACAGATGGTGCAGTATCTGCTATGATGGCTAGAACTGCTGTATTATCAGCATTAATGAACGTTAAAATCAATTTAGGTTCAATTGATGATGAAGCTTTTGTAGCGAACATGACAAAAGAAGTGAATGAATTAGAAGCCTTGGCGATTGAAAAAGAAAAAGAGATTTTATCAAAAGTAGTCTTATAAGTTTTTACACTTCGATTTTATCGAAGTGTTTTCTTTTTTCGTGATAAAATGAGATTATAGGAGGTGTTTTATGAAGAAAGTAATTTTAAGTTTGGCATTGTCTATAGATGGTTATATTGCAGATGACGAGGGTCAATATGGATGGATCAAAGGTGATGGGTTAAGTAGATGTGATACAGAGAAAACCTTTGATTTTGAAGGTTTTCTTGATACCGTTGATACCATTGTTATGGGAAGAAAAGCCTTTGAAGACTGTGGAATCGAAATGTTTGATAAACATAAAGTTGTTGTTTTCACTAGCAGTCCAAAAGAAAATCACAATAATGTAGTTTATGTAAATGAAAGTATTGAGTATTGGTTAGAAAAAGAAAAAAGGACTGAAGGTAAGGATATTTATATTTTCGGTGGCGGTCAAGTGGCTTTTCCCTTAATTGAAAGGAACTTGATCGATGAATATATCATTGGCTTAATTCCAATTTTCTTAGGCAGTGGACGGAAATTATTTTTAAAGGAACACGAGCCAGTTTTATTGCAGCTTGAAGATTTGGTAGTAGATGGGGGTCAAATCATTGTTAGGTATAAAAGAAGAGAATATCTCGATTCATAAGATCTATGAACTTCTCTATGAAGCTTATGGACCTCAAAATTGGTGGCCAGCAGATTCTGTTGAGGAGATGATGGTCGGTGCTGTTTTGGTTCAAAATACAGCATGGACCAATGTTGAGAAGAGTTTAGAAGCTTTAGAAAGTTTTAGCCCATCCTATATAAGAAATGTTGAGCATGAAGAATTGATACGGTGTATAAGAACCAGTGGGTTTTATATGCAAAAGGCAAGGACCTTAAAAAATCTTATGTCATGGTTTCAAAAGTACAATGATGATATTTTAATCGCAAGAACAAAAGATGAAAGAATCATTAGAAGTGAACTCCTAGAACTTAAAGGGATAGGTTATGAAACTGCAGATTGTATGATGGTTTATGCTTTAGAAAAACCTTACTTTATAATAGATGCTTATACAAGGAGGATATTTGAGCGTTTAAATATTCCTTTGCATTATAACTATTTGAAAGCGCAAGCTTACATTCAAGATAATCTGGAAGTAGATGTTCAGATTTTCAATGAATTTCATGCTTTGTTGGTGAAGCATGGCAAAAAACATTGTATGAAAAAACCAAGGTGTATCAGTTGTCCATTGGGCAAATACTGCTATTATTATCAGTCACAAGAAGAATCCATAGCATTCATTTAGGGATGTAATGGATTCTTTTAATATTGTAGGATATGACAATGGAAACGGTTCCGAAAATAAGGTATAATAATTGGTAATGTGCACCATGAGTGGGTATAGAAATTATTGAGAGCATAAAAAACATTAACATATGGAGGTAAACATGAGTATTAAAGTAGATTATTCTAAGGCAAATTTAACACAAGATGATCTTTTGAAATATCAAGATCAAGTCAATGTACTTCACAAAGTGATTCATGAAAAATCAGGTGTAGGAAACGATTTTTTAGGTTGGCTAGAGTATCCAGTGGCTTTTGATCAAGATGAATACAATCGTATGAAAACTTGTGCAAAGAAAATTCAAGAGAATTCTGACATTCTTGTTGTTGTTGGTATTGGTGGCTCGTATTTAGGTGCTAGAGCTGTTATTGAAGCGTTAAGCCATTCTTTTTACAATGAGTTAAGTGATGAAAAAAGAAAAACACCAAAAGTGATGTTTCTAGGTCAAAATATTAGCCCTGTTTACATGAAACATTTCTTTGAAGCGATAGAAGGTAAAGATTTAACCGTAAACGTTATTTCGAAATCAGGTACAACAACTGAACCTGCATTAGCTTTCAGATTTATTAGAAAATATATGGAAGATAAATATGGTAAAGAAGGTGCAAGAGAAAGAATCGTCGCAACAACAGATTATAACAGAGGGGCATTAAGACAATTAGCAGATCAAGAAGGGTATGAAACTTTTGGTATTCCTGACGATATTGGCGGTCGTTTTTCTGTATTGACTTCTGTAGGTTTGTTACCAATAGCTGTTGCAGGCATTGACGTAGATGCTTTAATGGCTGGTGCAAAATCAGGCTATGATACATATCAAACCACAGAGTTACTTGAGAACGAATGTTATAAATATGCTGTTATTAGAAACTATCAATTGAATCATGATAAAGATATTGAATTATTTGTAAACTATGAACCACAACTTCACTTTACAGCTGAGTGGTGGAAACAGTTAATGGGTGAATCTGAAGGAAAAGACGGAAAAGGTTTATTCCCTGCATCAGTAGATTATTCTACAGACTTACACTCAATGGGTCAATACGTACAAGATGGTCAAAGAATTATGTTCGAAACGATCTTAAACGTTGAAGCAGTAGAAGTAGATATGTCAATTGAAACAGATGAGCAAAACTTAGATAATTTAAATTACTTAGCAGGTCAAACCATGGATTTTGTTAATAAAAATGCAAGTAAAGGAACTTTGTTGGCTCACGTGGATGGTGGTGTACCAAACGTTGTATTGAACTTAGAATCCTTAACACCGTTTAACTATGGTAAATTATTGTATTTCTTCATGAAAGCTTGTGCAATGAGTTGTTACTTGACGGGTGTGAATCCATTTAATCAACCAGGTGTTGAAGACTATAAGAAAAATATGTTTGCATTATTAGGAAAGCCAGGATTCGAGGAATTACGAGCTGAATTATTGAAGAAATAGGAGCTAATATGTTAATAGGATTAGATTTAGGTGGAACTAATATTGCTGCAGGTCTGGTAACTGAAACTGGGGAATTGCTTTATAAAAAAAGCATTCCAACAGGTGCGCAAAGGCCTTCTGAAGAGGTCATTAAAGATATTTATATTTTGTTAGATGAACTCATTGATTATTCTGACGAAAAAGTTACAGCAATAGGGATTGGCGTACCAGGATTGGTAAATAAAGACATGTCCATTGTACTAACATGTAAGAATCTGAACTGGGAGCATGTACCTTTAATGGCAGGTCTTAAAAACTTAAATATCCCAATTGCAATTGACAATGATGCAAATGTTGCTGCTTATGCAGAATATAAAATTGGTTCAATGGCCGGTGTAGAGAATGCAGTTATGCTGACTTTAGGTACTGGCGTTGGCGGTGGTATCATTTTAAACAGTCAGGAGTTTAGAGGTGGATTTGGTCTAGGTTCAGAATTAGGTCATATGGTTATCGGACCGAACTTCTATGATTGTAACTGTGGAAAAAATGGTTGTTTTGAAACCTTTGCTTCAGCTACTGCAATCATCAAATACGCTGAACACTTAATTGAGACAACTGAATTACCATCTAAATTAAGAAGCTATGAGACCATTACTGCAAAAGATGTAATTGATTTATCAAAAGAAGAAGATGTGATTGCCTCTGAGACTTTTGCTAGATTCATTCAGTACTTAGCAACAGGTATAGTCAATATTATCAACTTGATTGATCCAAATAAAATCGCATTAGGTGGTGGTGTTTCAGGTGCAGGAGATTATTTGCTTTCTAACTTGAATAAAGCCATTGAAAAACAATTGTTCTTAGCGGATTATGATTCTGCAGAAATTGTTATTTCCTCTTTGGGAAATGATGCAGGTATTATCGGTGCAGCACTTGTAGCAATGGATCATTATAAATAAGATTAAAGGGTTTATGCTTAGCATGAACCCTTTTTTGGTTATTGCTTTATCTTTTCAATAAGTTAAAATATTTCCAGTGGAATTTTTATACAAAAAAAAAAATTTGTGTTATGATATTACTAGTAAAATAGAACGATGATTTGGAGGCAATAATGAACTATAAAATCGTTTCAGACAGTAGTTTGGATTTGAATAATACTTTAGAAGAATCAATGGATATTGAAAAGGTCCCTTTTAAACTGTACATTGATCAAGAGGAACTTGTTGACGATGAAACTTTAAATGTTATTGAATTTATTGATAAAATGAAAAAATCAACTAAATTACCACGTACAGCATGTCCGTCGCCGAATGATTTTCAAAAGTCTTTTGAAGGTGAAGAATCTGTTTTTGCTATTACAATTTCGTCAAAATTAAGTGGTACTTACAACAGTGCGATGTTAGCAAAAGAGTTAATCTTAGAAGAAATTCAAAAGAAAATACATGTTTTCGATTCAAAATCTGCATCAGTTGGCCAAACTTTAATTGGTCTTAAGGTGAAGGAACTGGCAGATAAAAATTTTAGTTTCGAAAAGGTTGTTGAAGAAGTTGAACATTATATTCAAAATATGAAAACTTTCTTCATTTCTGAATCCCTAGACAACTTAATCAAAAATGGACGTATTCCTAGTTGGAAAGGTAAATTGGCAATGGCTTTAAAAATAAGACCAATTATGACGGCTGTTGATGGTAACATTGAAGTCTTTGAAAAGGTTAGAGGTTCTAATAAAGCCTTTGAGAGACTAGCCCAAATTGTAAAAGACTTAAGCGGACAAGCTCAAGATAAAGTGTTAGCCATTAGTCATGTAAATAATCTTGAAAGAGCAAAATCGATAAAGGCAAGACTTCAAGAAATCTGCCAATTCAAAGAAATCATTATTGTACCAACCCATGGTTTAACAAGTTTGTATTGTGATGATCAAGGAATTATTTTAGCTTTCTAGGAGTTCTTATGAGATATAAAGTCGCTGTCATTCAAAATGATATTACAAGAGACAAAACAAATAATTTATCACATATAAGTGAATTGATAATATCTGCTTCTGAAAGAGCAGATATTATTGTATTACCGGAAATGTTTAATTGCCCTTATAATGGTAAAACTTTCATCAAGTATGCAGAAGAATTTCCTGGTGAAACCTGTAATCTACTGGAAAGGTTGGCTAAGGAAAAACAGTGTTTGATAATTGGTGGTTCTATACCTGAATTAGAAGGAGTCGCTATTTATAACACGACATATGTTTATGGTCCAATGGGCTTTGTGGCTAAATATAGGAAAATGTATCTTTTTGATGTGGATATAATAGGACAGATAACTTTTAAGGAATCAGACTATGTAAAGGCTGGAAATGACATTGTTGTTTTTGAATATGAAAACCTTAAAATTGGTCTATCCATTTGCTATGATATACGATTTCCAGAGCTAGCTAGGGCTCTAGTTGATCAGGGGGCCCAAGTTATTGTTGTGCCAGCAGCATTTAATACAACGACGGGACCTATACACTGGGCGCTTACAGCTCGAGGAAGAGCCGTGGATAATCAAGTGTATTATATTATGGCATCTCCCGCAAGATCCGAGAGTTTATCTTATAAAGCTTATGGTCATTCTATGATCGTATCGCCGTGGGGGGAAGTGCTTTCTGAAGGAGGCATAGAAGAAACAATTATTTATGGAGAAGTTGATACAGAGTACATTTCTAAAATTAGAAAGGAACTCCCGTTACTCCAGCATAGAAAGCAAAGATAGCTTTTGAATCACATTGAAACGCATAAGCAATTCTAGTAAGCAAATCACAGTGACTGTATAGACACTGTGATTTGTTCAGTTAGACAAACTTATTTCTTATAAAGTAGAAATACCATATACTGAACTTTAAATTATATTGCCTCTGCATTTTCTTTTATGATTTGAGCTAATTTGAAAGCATCTGAATCATTATTGCTGAGTATCACATAATTCAAGTCTAGATCACGTCTGTATACAGAGACAAATGAAACCCCAGCGTCCATACCTGAAATAGAAGGTTGAAGAGTTCCGTCATATTCTGTCAACCATAATCCGAATCCATAAGGATTGGAATCTATGGGTGTAAGGGCTTTTTCAACGAGGTCTTTTGAAACAATATCCCCATTCAGGAAAGCTTCCCAAACTTGGAGCATGTCTTCTGCGTTTGTAAATAAGCCACCATCGCCACCGCCAATAATAGGCAAAGTATAGATGTTGGTTTTGTATCCGTTTTCCCATTCAATGTATCCATTGGCTGTATTAAATGGCAATTGATCCAAATAGAAAAAACCAGTATTTTTAAGCTGAAGCTTAGAAAACATTTCATGAAGATATCCATGATAATCACCAGTGATTTTTTCAATGACCATGGCAAGAAATACATATCCACTATTATTATAATGTAAGGTTGTATCTACGGGATATTTCATAGCACGATGGGGCATAATCTTCATATAATCAGAAGGTTTTTTTAGCTCATGCCATGGAACTTCAACTTTAAAGTTATCAAAATCAGTAATGTAGTCTTCATCATAATAATCTGGTAATCCGCTTCGATGTCTTAAGAGATTTTCTATTGTGACAGTATCCGCATATGCGTCAAAGGGTTTCTCAATAACATCAAAGAGTTTTGAATCTAAACTCAAATGACCGTCATCAATGAGTCGCATAATGCCAAGGGCTGTAAAAAATTTAGTCCCTGATGCAATGCCGAATTTTGTATCCATAAGATTGCTCAGTAGTTCGGAACGATTGCGTTCTCCCTTGTTGAGTTGACAGATGACCTTGTTATTTTTTTTAATCATAACGACACCTTGAAAACTCATTTGGTTTAATATTTCAACGGTTTTATTCATAAATGCCTCCTATACTAATCATATCTTAAGGATGGAGGATTTTATTTTACAAATTAATGACACTTCAAATTTAAATTAATTGATAGAATAGAAGAAAAAGGTTTTCCTAAAGATCAGTATTCTTTATGTCTGTAGTAGAAGTACAAAAGAAAAGTAATTTTATTAAATCCCTAAAAGTATTGAAATTACTTGATAGTATTGATAAAATGTACATGGAAAGTCATAGGGTTTTATTTTGATGGAAATGTGAAAAGACACAAACAAATTTTACATATTATTCATATTTAAATATTAAATCATATTGAATATAATTAATTATAATTAAATACTATTTAATTTAATTGATTTATGTTATGATAATGTCGTCTGAAAAAAGCCTATGAATTTAAAGTCCCTATGGGAAGAAAATTATAAATTATGGAGGTCAAAAAAATGCACAAGAGTTTGTTTATTCCAGGTCCGGTTAATGTTTCAAAAGATGTTTTAGAAAAAATGGCGACGCCAATGATCGGTCACAGAACGAAAGAAGCATCAGTTTTACAAAGAAATATCTCTGATAAATTGAGAAAATTAATGTACACTAAAGAAGAAATCATTTTATCTACTTCTTCAGGTAGTGGTTTAATGGAAGCTGCAGTAAAATCTTGTACAAAGAAAAAAGCAGCTGTGTTCGCTGTTGGTGCATTTGGTGAGAGATGGTATACAATGTGTACTGCTAATGGCATTCCTGCAGATCGTTTTGATTCGGTATGGGGTCAACCAACTACTCCAGAAATGGTAGAAGAGGCTTTAAGCACAGGTGAATATGACTTAATCACAATTACTCACAACGAAACTTCAACTGGTATCATGAACCCAGTAGCTGAAATCGCTGAAGTAGTAAAAAAATACCCAGACGTAGTATTCTGTTTAGATACAGTAAGCTCACTTGGTGGTGCTAAAATCGAAGTGGATGCATGGGGTGTTGATATTTGTATTTCATCAACTCAAAAATGTTTAGGTTTGCCTCCAGGATTAGCTTTATGTTCTTTATCTCAAAAAGCTTTGGAAAGAGCAAGAACAGTAGAAAACAGAGGTTTATATTTTGACCTAGTTGAATTATATGACACAATTCAAAAGAAAGATTACCAATATCCATCTACACCATCATTATCACATATGTTTGCATTAGATTATCAATTAGATAAAATGATGGAAGAAGGATTTGAAAAGAGATTTGACAAGCATTTAGAGCAAGCTCAAGTGGTAAGAGAATGGGCTAAAAAGCATTTTGAAATGTTAGCTGAAGAAAAATATGCTTCAAATACTTTAACTACAATTAAAAATACAAAAGGCATTAGTGTTGCTGATTTAAATAAAGAATTAGGTAAACGTGGTTTCACGATTTCAAACGGTTATGGCGCATTGAAAGAGAAAACTTTCAGAATTGCTCATATGGCAGATACAACAATGGAAGAAGTAAAAGAAGTATTAGCACACATTGAAGATATCTTAGGATTATAATTGGAGGGTTTATGTTAAGAATATTAGCAAATGACGGTATGGATAAAGCTGCTGTTGAGCATTTAGAATCATTAGGTCATGAAGTTAGCTTAAACTCATACAGTATTGAAGAATTAAAAACTGAATTGAGAAACTTTGATTGTATCGTAATTCGTTCTGCAACAAAAATCAGAGCTGAATTAATTGATGCAGTGGCAGGTTCGAATTTAAAATTAATCGTTAGAGCTGGTGTTGGCGTGGATAATATTGACGTTAAATACGCGGAAGAAAAAGGTATTAAAGTTAGAAATACACCAAATTCATCATCTGCATCGGTTGCTGAATTAGCGATTGCTCATATGTTTGGTTTAGCAAGATTCATTGGAATTTCAAATTATACAATGAGAAATGGTCAGTGGAATAAAAGTAAGTATGTTGGTACTGAAATTGCTGGTAAAACTTTAGGTTTAATCGGTTTTGGCCGTATCGCAAGAGAAGTAGCTAAACGTGGTTTGGCATTAGGGATGAAAGTGATTTACACTGATCTTATGGGTGCTGGTTTAGGTATGGAAGGTTGTACTTTTGTAACTGAAGAAGAATTAATCAAACAATCAGATTATATTTCACTTCATATTCCTTTCATTAAGGAAATGGGTGCTACTTTAAATAAAGAGAAGTTTGACATGATGAAAGATGGCGTGAGAATCATCAACTGTGCTCGTGGTGGCGTTGTGAATGAAGCAGACTTATTAGAGGCTTTAAACAGTGGTAAGGTTGCAGGTGCAGGTATTGATGTATTCGAAGAAGAACCAACTAAGAACGAAGCGTTAATCCATCATCCAAACGTATCAGTTACACCACATATTGGTGCTTCTACAGATGAAGCTCAAGAGCGTATTGGTGTTGAAACTTATGAAGTGATCTTAGCTGAATTAGCTTAGAAATGAATTAAATTGGGGGACAAAAATGGCAATAGTTAGAGGATTTAAAGGCTTAAGACCTAAAGAGGATCTAGTAGCAAAAGTAGCATCATTACCCTATGATGTTATGAATAGAGCAGAAGCTAAAAAAATGGCTGAAGGAAATGATATTTCATTCTTGCACGTTGTGCGTTCGGAAATGGATGTTCCTGAAGAAGTAAGTCAATATGATGAATCTGTATATAAAATGGCTAGAACAAACTTAGATAAATTTCAAGAGAAAGGTATCTTAGTTCAAGATGAAAAGCCAATGTTATACATTTATCGTCAATTAATGAACGGTAGAGTTCAAACTGGTATCGTTGGTGCAACTTCAATTGATGATTACATGAATGACATCATTAAAAAGCATGAATTTACAAGACCTGAAAAAGAGCAAGACAGAATCAACAATTTTGATTACTGTGATGCCAATACAGCGCCTATTTTCTTGACTTACAGAAAAAATGATGAAATCAACACAATCGTTAATGACTGGATTAAATTCCATATGCCAGTTTATAACTTTGTTTCTGACGATGATATTACACACATTGTTTGGGTAATTGATGCTGATGAAATCGTTGAAAGATTAACTCAATTATTTGCAGGTATTGATTACTTATACATTGCAGATGGTCACCATAGATCAGCATCTTCAGTTGCTGTTGGTAAAAAGAGAAGAGAAGCAAATCCTAACTTCACTGGTGATGAAGAATTCAACTTCTTCATGTCAGTAATTTTCCCAGATGAAGACTTATTCATCATGGATTACAACCGTGTTGTGAAAGACTTAAACGGACATTCTCAAGAAGAGTTCTTTAAATTGGTTGAAGAGAAATTTACAATTACTGAAGTGAATGAAATTTACAAGCCAATGACCAAAAAACATTTTGGTATGTATATTGATGGAAAATGGTACGAGTTAAAAGCGCACGATGGTATCTGTGATGAAAGTGATCCAGTTGGCCGTTTAGACGTATCTATTCTTCAAAATAACTTGTTAGATCCAATTTTAGGCATTGATAACCCAAGAACAAACACTAGAATTGATTTTGTTGGTGGTATCAGAGGGTTAGAGGAATTAGAAAGAAGAGTAAACAACGATATGGTTGTTGCATTCTCAATGTTCCCAACAACTATGGATGATTTACTTTCTATAGCAGATGCAGGTGAAGTTATGCCTCCTAAATCAACTTGGTTTGAGCCTAAATTAAGATCAGGTATCTTAACGCACAAGTTAAATGATTAATCGACTGTCCTCATATTTTATATGAGGTTAGACCAGTTCTCTTTTGGGAGCTGGTCTTTTTTTTAAAAAGTGTCTTTACTTTCATGTGAAGTTCTTGCTGAATAAATTGAAGCTCTATGTAAAACCACAATGAAATGAATCATGTTTTCTTTTAAAATATAAATTGTTCGAGCATAGAAATATATTCTCTTTTCTGCTAAGATATGTGATGGAGGTAACGTATGAACACTTTTTTAAAATCTCTATTTAAACTTTCCATTCCTATAATTATTCAGCAATTAATACAAGCTTTACTGAATTTGGTGGATACAATTATGATTGGAAGAATGGGTTCCGATGAAATTGCTGCAGTGGGCATAGCGAATCAATTTTTCTTCTTAGTGATGATGATTATATTTGGTATTAATAGTGGGATATCGGTCTATATCGCACAATTTTGGGGCAGAAAGGACAAAAAAAATATCAGAAAGACTATGGGTGTCAGTTTGTCCTTTGGCATACTTGTAGGAGGAATTTTCTGCTTGATTGCCATACTTCAACCAGAAGCTTTAATGAGAATCTTCTTAAAAGATGATTATGTTGTTGGGTTGGGTGTTTCTTATTTAAAAATTGTAGCATTCAGCTATTTATTTATAGCCATATCTTTATCCTTTCAAGTGGCTTCGAGAGGCATAGGTAAAACGGTATTGCCAATGGCAGTTTCTGCTTTGGCATTAAGTATTAATACAATTTTAAACTATGGATTGATTTTTGGTCATTTTGGATTACCTAGATTAGGTGTGGAAGGCGCAGCAATTGCGACATTGATAGCAAGAATCATAGAGTTTTTATTGCTCCTTGTTGTGATTTACGGTTCAAAGTCAGTTTTAGCAGCTTCTATAAAGGATTTGTTCTCATATGATTTAAAATTTGTGAAACAGATCTTTAGAAAAGCCGGTCCGGTACTCTTAAATGAAGTATCATGGTCTTTGGGTACGATTATGTATATGTGGGCCATTGGTCAGATTGGACCAAAAGCCGTTGCAAGTTATCAAATCACCTTGTCTGCTTATCGTTTTTATGAGGTGATTTTCATAGGTTTTGCCAGTGCTGCTGGTGTCATGATCGGTAATAGCATTGGTGCAAATGATGAAAATAATGCAAAAATAATTTCCAAGCGCGTGATAAAAATATCTGTTCCAACATCGATATTGGTCAGTATTTCAATGTATTTTTTATCTGCTCACATTTTAAGCTTTTTCAATGTAACCGCAGATGTTATGAATAATGCCCAATATTTATTTTATATTTACTGTGTTTATGGCATTGCAAGAGTTTTTAATTTAATGCTTATTGTGGGAATTTTTAGAGGTGGTGGTGACACACGATTCGCCATGGTTGTTGAAACTTCATGTGTTTGGGGTGTTGGTGTTCCATTAGCACTGATGAGTGCTCTTATCTTCAAACTCAATGTTGTATATGTAGTTTGGTTATTATCCACAGAAGAACTTGTAAAAGCTGTGATTAATGCTCATAGATTTAAATCTGAAAAGTGGGTTCATAATGTTATTTCGCATATCGATTGAAATAAAAGTAGAATCTATAATAAATTAATTGAATGAAAAAAACCGCTAAATGCGGTTTTATTTTTAGGCGGTTTTCACGCTTTTCAATT
Organism: Clostridia bacterium; assembly: GCA_016937975.1. Classification (GTDB taxonomy): domain Bacteria; phylum Bacillota; class Clostridia; order Peptostreptococcales; family Acidaminobacteraceae; genus JABXKX01. The sequence goes on along the minus strand of JAFGVN010000138.1, from coordinate 15,710 downwards.
AGTTTAGATAGCCATAGCCATCGGGTAAGCAGCTAAGCTTAATTAATCGAATAAATCATTAATGAAATCACATAAGTCTAATAATTGATCATCTGAGATCTCTCTTAAATCAGCATCTGATGTAATTTCATATTCTTCTTCGATGTAATCGATGATGTCTACGATATCTGCATCAGTAATCTCATCACAATAGTCCATAAGGTTTTCTGAGAAAGTATCAAAGCCATAGTCATTATAACCATCGACACTTAAAATCACTTTCTTCAATTCCTTTTTAGACAGCACTTCCATCTTATTCCTCCCCATAAAACATTATTATTCATCATAGCAAAGACCTTCCCTATATTGTCGTTTGCTTATGAGAAGATAGGATACAATATCCTTCTAAATGGATTATAAGCGCAAAACTATCTTTTTGTAAATAATTTTTTTAACGCAATGTTGTATACTTACAATTTTTGAAACTTTTTAGACAATTTAGAACAAATTGCGCTTGTAATTTGCATATAAACGTTTTAGTTTGCTGATATCATTATGCATTTCCACTTGGAGTTCTGATACCAAATCATAATCTTCATCTTGGATGGCATGAATGATCTTTGTAAATAATGATTTTTTAGTCATGCTGTCCTTCATAAGCACAGTTCTTAAGCTTTGAATTGATTCCCAGTTGACCACATCTAAATCAAATGCATCTTGCTCGTGGATTTTTACAGTTTCTCTTATTAAGTCCATATTTTCAATCAAGATTCTGTTTTCCAATTCGAAAGTCCAGTTTGATTGAATAGCAGCAATATATGAAGCGAGAATACGATCTGTAAAGACGTTACCAGCTTTTAAAATCTCTAATTTTCCATTAGCTGTTTTCAAACGTTTAATATTCTCCCAAACCGTTTTAGGTGGCGCACCGAACAATAAATCTCTTTCTTCTTCAGAGTAATCTTCGAATACATCTTCTTCACTACGATACATGCGATCTGTATCCAGGTAGAAGGCTTCTTCACCCGCTTTTTTGTTAAAGTTGTTTTCAATTTCTTCTAACGATTTACCGGAAGTGATAACAGCTTTAATACCATGCAACATACCTTGGTAGACAGCAGCAGTACATAAATAAGTATTTGTTAGTGGGTTAGGTGCTCTTAACTCAAAACGAGTTGCTAAAGGCGTTGTCATATCTCGGACTAAACCTGCTAAAACGGTTCTGTTTCTTGACGGATTCTCAGGTGAATGACCTAAACTTGTAACAACACAAACAGGTGCTTCAAACCCAGGTTTTAAACGGTTAAAAGCATCGTTGCTTGCAGTAACAAATGGGTTGATGACATCATAGTTGCGTAATAAGCCCATAATAGCACCGTAACCAGCGCGGTTTAAGAAGTGCTTGTCCATTTCAAGAGGAGAAAATAAGTTAACTGTTTTACCATTCTTAAGTTTTAAAGCTGCGCCAATGTGATGATGCTCGCCACTGCCAGCAACCCCTTCAATAGGCTTTGCTTTAAACGTTACATCTAAACCATGACGGCTAAAACAATCTGTTATAATATCTCTTGCAAATAATTCGTGATCTGCAGTTTGAATTGCTGTAGAGAATTTCCAGTCGATTTCAAGTTGCTCCATAACATGAGAAAATTTGTTGCTACCAGCCAACTTTGAAGGAACACCGCCCACTTCTTTATGTGCCATTTCTGCATCAAAACCATAGTAATCAAGAAGCAATAAAGATTCTTCCATCGCTGAACGTACAGCTCCTACAGTTCTTTTCCAGTATTGCTCTTTTAAAACTTGAGAGACAGACAATAAATTTTCTTCCGCTCTAGAGTCTGGTGATTTTACCCAAAATTCCAACTCTGTTGCTGTCGTTAAAACTACTTCTTCCACTTCATCTATAGTGATGTCAAGTTCTTTTGAAAAATCAGGATATTCTTTCAACAAAGATAGAATTTCAGTTTCAAAATGAGTAGTAGCAGCTTTTAAAATTGATCTCGAATCACAATAGGTTTCATTGTGAATTAATGTTGCAGGAATAAGCAAAGTACCAGTAGGTAATTGAGTAGCTTTATCAATGAAACCATAATTATAATCTACAAACCAATTGACATCTTTATCTGGAATCAAATCAACTTTTGCATCGTTAATTTCTGCAATAATTGGTAATGCAACTGAAGAACCATCAGTCTGTACACCTTCTTTTAAGAATTTTTCAACATTATCTAAAAAAACATGCATTGGAATTCTTTCATCTGTATGGTTGTTTCCTAAATCTACCGCAACCAAAGAAACGAATTTGATCTGAGGATTTTCTAGTAATCTTCTCTTTATGTTTTCAATTGTTCGTCCTTCGGATTTTAATACGTATAACATGCCGCCTCCTTAACATTCTTTAAGTTTAGTTGAATAACGTTCGTGTTTTATAGTTTTTAATATGTAAATGATTATAACAGATAGAGAATAAAAGTAAATAAAAAAACAATAAAAAAACAAGGAAAACGTTGCAATTTCAAGAAGCAAATAGCTTAATTTAATTTGTCAGAAAGTTTATAAAACTATGATAGTTATATTAAAAACCGAACTTAACTATAAGTTCGGTTGAGAACAATCGATTTGACTATAAATTACTGAAATTTTAGTATCTCAGATTTTTTTATAGCTAAAAATGTGATGGCTGTAAGTGGTGCAATAATGATTCCCCAAATGCCAAACAATTTAATACCAGTATAAATTATGGTTAAGGTAATCAAGGGATGAATGCCAATTTGAGTACTAATGATTTTAGGTTCAAGAGATTGTCTGCCAAGGGTTGCTATTAAATAAACCACTAAGATACCTATAGCTAAACCATAATTTTGGTAAAATAATAAAACAATAATCCATGGAATAAACACACTGCCTGTTCCGAAGACTGGTAAGGCGTCTAAAAAGCCTATTCCTAAGCCAATTAATATGGCATTTGGAATTTTTAAAATGGTTAGTCCAATTGAAATCTCTATAAATGTTAATGTCATTAAAATAAGTTGTGCTTTGATATATCCAAGTAAAACCATCAGAACATCATTTTTTATAATTTGAACAAGAGGATGTTTAAAGATTTTTTTAGACCATATTTCCATTTCCAATTCTTTTAATTTCATTTTATCCTTTGTCATGAAGAAGGCTGCAACAAACATGACAATAACACCAATTAAGAAATTAGGCAGAAAAGCTGCAATACCAATTATTGATGCGAGAATCGTAGTAATCGATAAATTAATGTTTTCTAAAAGTTTAGGTATATCAATGTTGACATTATCCGTTAGAAATTTAGGCAATAAATCTTTAAACTGATCTAAATGAGTAGTCACTTTAAAGGAGCCGTCTTGGATGGCTTCTGTAATTTCCGGAAACTTTGCCATCAAGTCCTTTGCCTCGTTGATTGCAACATATCCTAATGCAGAAATCAATAAGAGGAGTATAGCAATAAATAAAATCAAAATAAAAAAGGTAACCAGCGAAATATGAATTTTAAACTTTTTCACTATTTTTTCAACAACAGGTGACAATAAGTTTGAAATCCACCATGCCATCAAGAACGGTATCCATATGATCAACAATTTAAAGCTGATATAAAAACTTCCTATAATGGAAAATGTCATTAATAAAACAAGTAAAATTTTATTTACAAATATATGTCCCATAATACCTCCTATCTGAATAATACCATAAATTAAAGTTATTCAATCTTTAAAATAAGAGAATGTCATTAAATTGATGCATAAATTTAAGATTTTGTTTATAATTTAATTAGACAATCGAACGAATTAAAGGAGAGGTGTATAATATGATTGATTTAAGAAGTGATACGGTCACTCAACCGACTGAAAAAATGAGAGAGGTCATGTTTAATGCAGTCGTCGGAGATGATGTTTATGATGATGATCCAACGATCAAAGCCCTTGAAAGACTTGCATGTGAAATTTTAGGAAAAGAAGCGGCTTTATTTGTTCCAAGTGGAACATTTGGCAATCAATTATGTATTATGACACATACAAGACCTGGTGATGAGATTATTGTTAGCTATGATGCTCATATTTTATATCATGAAGTAGGTGCTGCAGCAAAACTTTCTGGGGTGCAAATTAGAGGCTTAAACTGCTTTGGCGGAAGATATAATCTAGAGGAATTGAAAAGTGCCATACGCGAAGAGGATATTCACTATCCAACGACAGGTTTGATTTGTGTAGAAAATGCTCACGGAAATGGTTCGGTAATTCCTTTAGAACATATGAAGAAAATCTATCAAATAGCTAATGAGAATAATGTGCCCGTCCATTTAGATGGTGCAAGACTATTCAATGCAGCAACGGCGCTTGAGGTTACACCAAAGGAGCTTGCCGACCAGTGTGATTCCTTAACCTTCTGTTTATCAAAGGGTTTGTGTGCTCCAGTAGGTTCTATCGTCGCGGGAAATCAATCTTTTATAGCAAGAGCTAAGAAGAATAGAAAACTTATGGGTGGAGGTTTAAGACAGGCTGGATTTTTAGCTGCTGCAGGTATAGAAGCTCTTACCCATATGACAAAGAGACTTGAAGAGGATCATGAACTTGCCAAATATTTAGCAGATGAATTGGAAGGCTTTAAAGGTATAGAAGTTATCAGGGAACGTTTGGATATTAATATGGTATTCTTTAAAATGGATAAGAGTCTCATTGAAGAGCAGTCGTTTATTGAAGCTATGTTAAAACATGATATAAAAATTAATGGGACAGAAGACGGTGAATGGCGATTTGTAACAAGTCATGATGTTTCAAAGGCAGATATTGACAAAGTAATAACGATAATGAAAGGTATTTTGAAGGCTTGATTCTCAAGCCTTTTTCTATTATAATGTGTTTATACTATGTATTAGTACCAGGTATTAATCGAAAGGGGAACTTATGTTAAATTTAAAAAATAAGAATATTGTAGTCATGGGAGTGACTAACAAATGGAGTATTGCCTGGGCCTGTGCCAAACAATTACATGAAGCAGGTGCAAATATTATTTTTTCTTATTATGGTGAGCGTTCATTAAGAAGTTTGGAAAAATTAGCAGAATCAGAAAATGTAACTGGTATTTTAAATGTATCTTGTGACGTAACTGCAGACGAAGATGTTGAAAAAGCTTTTAATACAATTAAAGAAGAAGTTGGAATTATTCATGGTATCGTTCATTCAGTAGCTTTTGCAAAAAAAGATGAGTTAGCAGGGAAATACGTAAATACAACAAGAGATGGTTATTCATTGGCTCAAGATGTATCAGCATATTCACTTGTATCAGTAAGTAAATACGCAACACCATTAATGACAGAAGGAGGCGGTATCGTTACAATGTCATATTTAGGTGGAGAGCGTGTTGTTCAAAATTATAATGTCATGGGTGTAGCAAAAGCAGCACTTGAAATGAGTGTTCGTTACTTAGCCCATGATTTAGGTGAAGACAATATTCGTGTGAATGCAATCTCTGCAGGTCCTATCAAAACCTTATCAGCAAAAGGAGTATCAGATTTTGATAAATTATGTGCTGGTTATGAAGATCGTGCGCCGCTAAAGCGTATGGTAAAAGTTGAAGAGGTTGGAAATACAGCAGTCTTTTTACTTAGTGATCTAAGTACAGGTATTACGGGTGAAGTAATGCATGTGGATTGTGGCTTCAACATTTTAGGATATTAATCTTGCATACTCTATACAAATGTTATATCATATGTGTAGATGAACTTGGTTATAAGTATCTAGATACTTTTTATAACATTATATATCCTCAAGAAAGATCGATTGTCCTTGTCGATCTTTCTATTTTTTTGTATTTTATATTGACAGGTTACAAGGATGCGCGTAAGATGTTCATGGAGATATTTCGCATTCCTAATTAGTTGCATTTTGGAGGGTAATATGTTTCATACCGACGACTCAAATTATAAGATAAATTACAAACTGTTCATAATCTATGGGATTTTAAATACCCTAATGATGCAATTGTATCAACCTTTTCAAGCTAAATATCTTCAAAGGCTTGGTGGCAGTGATGTACATATTGCACTTATGAGTTCATTACCTGGTGCAATGATGGCTTTCATTGTTCTACCTGGTGCAATAATCTTAAACAGAATGGAAGATAAACATAAAGTAACGGGACACCTTATTTTTGTTTGTCGTATGTTTCTATTATTGTTTGCCATGTTGCCTTGGGTTCCTACAGCCTTGAGACCATTGTTATTTGTACTCTTAGTTGTCATCATGAGTGTACCCAATTCCATATATAGTACGAGTTATCAGGCTTTTGTTGGAGATCTTTTTGATGTTTCTGCTAGAGCGGATGCAATTGGTAAAAGGAATATGTATACCGTTCCTGCAACGGTACTTATTACTTTTTTCACGGGTTACACCCTGAAAAATTTGCCAGGCAGTGAAACAGAAAGATTGCAACTGTATCAGATTTTTTATGTCGTTGCCTTTCTTATGGGTATGTTTGAACTCTTTGTTTTTAAGAAGTTTAAAATTCATGGCGATCATAAAGTCAAAAATCCTTTGAAATTTGATTTCAAAAAAATGATGTCTAATCGAAAATTTACAAGATTTTTAAGAAGTTCTCTTTTGTTTCATTTTGGATGGCAGATGGGTTGGCCTTTGTTTACTATTTATACCATATCGGTTTTAAAGGCAGATGAAGCTTGGTTAGGATACATGAATATCGGTTCCTCTTTATCCATGTTTTTCGGGTATTTGTTTTGGGCTAAACTTATTAAGCGAAAAGGAAATCACAGTGTAACTGCCATTTGTACATTTGGCATGGCTCTAACACCACTATTTTATATCCTATCTCCAAACTTATATGTTTTATTGATTACTTCTACTGTAAGTGGCTTTTTCACCTCAGGAACAGTATCTGTTTTATTGTCAGATCTTTTAGAAGTTATACCGGAGAAAGAGCGTGTATTATACATTGGACTGTATTCAGTCTTTACGAATTTGAGCCTGGCTGTTTCACCATTAGTTGGAAGTTTCTTTAAAGAACAGTTCAATATTGTTGTTGCTTTAAGTGTGACAACTGTATTTAGATTGATTGGAAGTTTTAGCTTCTTTTCACGAAGTAAAGCTGAACGATTGGAAGAGTCGGTAAATTACTAGTATTTTAGTGAATTATCTTGTAAAATAATAGAGAAAACAAAAATAGATAGGAGGGATTATGATAGAGAATAATCTCCATAAACGATTAGCAGTCCTTATCGATGCTGATAATGCTTCTCCTAAAATCATTACTGGTTTATTGGAAGAAGTTGCGACATATGGTATTGCTAGCGTTAAGCGTATCTATGGTAACTGGACTAGCCCTTCTTTGGGAAGCTGGAAAGAAGTTTTGCTAAAATATGCTATTCAACCAATACAGCAATTTGATTACACTGTAGGAAAAAATGCCACAGATAGTGCGATGATTATCGATGCAATGGATCTTTTGTATACAGGAAAATTAGATGGTTTCTGTATTGTATCAAGCGATAGTGATTTTACAAAACTCGCTTCTAGAATTAGAGAAGAAGGATTAATGGTTTACGGTTTTGGTGAAAAGAAGACACCAAAGGCTTTTGTTGGTGCATGTGACAAATTTGTCTATACTGAAATTTTAAGAGAAAATAGCAGTAATTTCAAACAAAATCGAATGACCAAGAAACAACTACTTGCGGATAAACAGTTATTGGATATTTTATTCAACGCTGTAGAAGATGCAGCCAACGAAAATGGTTGGTCTCATTTAGGTACTGTAGGTCAAACAATTGCAAACAAATCACCTGAATTTGATCCTAGAAACTATGGTTTCAAGAAACTAGGAGAGTTGATTAAATATCTTGGATTATTTACAATTGATGAACGTTCGAATGATAATTCGCCAGCAAAAGCAGTTTACATTAGACGCTTAAAAAATAAAGCATGAAAGTGCTTTTTTTTTTTTAGATAAATGTATAATACTGGTATTATAGTAATATTCTATTTTTTTCTTTGTTAAGTATAGATAATTGCAATTTAATTGTTTCAAATATATTATAAAAAGTGACGATTAATGAGTTAAATACAATGGTTTGGCATTGTTCTTTTCAATTCATAATGATATCATTAAATGGGTATGGATGGGAGATGAAATGCGAATTAATATTGATCGGCTTCAAGTCGGCATGACCTTAGATGAAAATATATATAGAGGTGTTCAATTAGTCATTTCACATGGTGCGATCATTAATCGAAGACACATTGAGATGATACAACGCCTTGATTTAGAAAGTGTTCAAGTTTTGGAAACCACTATAAATCAAAGTCCTGAAAATAATGACGATAAATATAGGCAATCTGTCGAGAAATTTAAAGCGATATGTCACACCGTCACCTTAGGTAATTTAAAGATATATGATGCGGTTAAGGATTGTCTCGATCCTATTTTGAAACAAATAGAGAACAATGAAAAGATGGCAATGCAGCTCTGGCAAATAGAAACTGCAGATTTCTATACCTATGAGCATTCTGTTAAAGTTTGTATGTTGTCTATCTTATTATCCAAGTGGATGGAGAAAGACCAATCTTTTATCGAAGATATTGCTTTGGTTGGATTGTTGCATGATATTGGAAAGTGTAATATTCCAAATGAAATTCTAAATAAACCTGATAAGCTAACGCCTGGAGAATTTCAAGTGATGAAAACACATGCTACTTTAGGTTCTGTTCTTTTAAATATGTCAAAAGCCTATTCTGAAAAAATTTTGAAAGGTGTTTTGCATCATCATGAGCGTTTTGATGGGAAAGGTTATCCAACTCAATTGTCTGGCATTAATATTCCAGAATATGCTAGAATCGTTGCTGTAGCTGATGTTTTTGATGCAATGACTTCAAATCGTGTATATAGAGACCGAATGAATCCTTATCAAGTTTTTGAAATAATGTATGAAGGTATGGGCGGTGGATTAGATCCAGACATCACAAAGTTGTTTTTAAATAAAGTCAAAAGATGTTACTTAGGCATGGAAGTCATCTTGAATAATGGGCAATTAGGTATCATTGAAAATGTAGATACTTTGTATCCTTATCGTCCAGTCATCAAATCAGATGAAAAATTAGTTGATCTGACCAATGATGGTTATATTGAAATTGAATATTTGAAAATACAATGACACATGAGAAATCATGTGTTTTTTATAAAAATTATTGTTTTCTTTACAGTGTGTGCATAGGGTGATTGACAATAACATTGTAGGATTAGCCTAATTACAAGCGAAAAAATTGGGTATGTGATAAAATAAGTATGAGTTAACAGAAATTTAACATGAAGTTAACATGAATTGCTACAGGTGTTTAGTAATCTTAACATAGAAAACTAAATGGAGGATCTATGAAAAAAATACTCATTATCGAAGATGACGATCATATCGTTGAATTATTAAAATTTAATGTTGAGAACAATGGTTATGAAGTTAGTGTGGCAATGGATGGTCATGACGGTTTGAATAAAGCAATTAATGAATTGCCAGATTTAATTTTATTGGATTTAATGTTACCTGGTATTGATGGTATTGATATCTGTAATAAGTTGAAAAACAAAGATCGAACAAAAGATATTCCAATTATCATGTTAACAGCAAAGGGACATGAAACAGATAAAATTTTGGGTTTGGAAATTGGTGCGGATGATTATATTACAAAACCCTTTTCGGTTCGCGAATTAATGACAAGAATAAAAGTCGTTTTTAGACGTTATATGAAAGAAACAACATCAGATGCACCTGCTTTGATTTCCATTGGAGATTTGGAAATCGATCATGAAAAACATGAAGTAAAGAAGTCTGGAGAAGTCGTTAAACTTACATTAAAAGAATATCAACTGCTTGAATATCTAGCAGAAAATAGAGGTAAGGTGCTATCGAGAAATGCTCTGTTGGATCGTGTATGGGGGTATGACTATTTTGGTGAAACCCGTACAGTGGACGTGCATATTCGTCATTTAAGAAAGAAAATTGAAGATGATGATGCTTTGATTATAGAAACAATTCGTGGTATTGGTTATAAAATTAAGTAGGTGAGCTTATTAAACGTAAATTTATATTAGTATTTGTGCTCCTTGTGAGCTTGGGTGTTGTCATCTCAGGAATTCTATCGATTGGATTATTAAAAACAAATTATGAAGACAATATACGTGAAAATTTAATCGAAAATGCAACGATGATAAAGCACTTGGTTGAAATGGGTGATAGTCATGCCGATTATGAAAAATTTATTTTAGGCTTGTCAGACCAAATTGATACAAGAATTACTTTAATAGATGGTCATGGCGTTGTTTTGGTTGATTCAGAGATTGATGCACAAACTTTGGATAATCACAGTAATCGTCCTGAAGTGCGCATTGCTCTAAATGGTGAAGTTGGGATATCGAAAAGGTATTCAGACTCTGTTAAGAACGAAAGATACTATGTGGCTATCCCTGTAGATGCTGAGTTTATCAAAGTGGTAAGGGTCTCTATTCCTTTGAAGGCCTTAACCTCTTATACAGATAAAGTTGTAGGTAATATTTTAATTGCTGCCTTTGCTGGCGTTTTGTTGGCAACTTTATTAGGCATTCGATTTTTAAATATGTTTACGGGTCCTCTAGCGGACTTGACAGAAGCAACACAAAGTATTGCCAGAGGAAATTTTGGTGAACAAGTCTATATTTCTTCTAATGACGAAATAGGACAGTTGGCTCAATCTTTTAACATTATGAGTTTGGAATTGGATAAACGTATTGATGAATTAAAAGAATCCAATATGACCAATTATGCAATTTTAAAAAGCATGATCAATGGTGTAATCGCTGTAGATAATGATTTAAATATTATGTTTATCAATAAGGCTGCTCAACAGATGTTTAAAATTTCTGAAATGGATTTAAAACATAAAAATGTTATACAAGCTTTTAAAAATCACCCCTTACATGAGATGTTTGATGAGAAGTTTACGGTCTATGGCAATGTAAAAACTGAGCTGACTTTAGAACAACCTCAACGTGTTTTGAAAGTATTTTCAAATGTAATAAGGGACCGTGAACACACGCAAAACAATATGGGATTATTGTTGAGTTTCGTTGATATTACACAAATGAGACAACTTGAAAACATGCGTAAAGATTTTGTTGCCAATGTTTCCCATGAGTTAAAAACACCGTTGACATCTATACAAGGATTTATAGAAACCTTAAAAGAAGGCGCAGCGGATGAAAAGGTTATACGTGATAAGTTTATTGACATCATTGACATTGAAGCAAAACGTCTTAGACAACTCATTGATGATATTTTAATTTTATCTGATATTGAAAAAAGTAATATAACAACACCATTTAGCGATGTGGATCTAAATGATATTGTGAAAGATATCAAGGATTTAATGGAGCATATTGGCTCTAAAAAAAGCATTGAAGTCATTTATGATTTACCTGAAAAGTTATCTATGGTAAAAGGCAATAAAGTTTGGTTGAAACAGATGCTGATAAATTTAATTGATAACGGTATCAAATATACCCCTGAAGGTGGCCACGTTTGGATAGAAGTTAAAGAAAAACCTATTAATTTTGAAATCATTGTAAAAGATGATGGAATTGGTATTTCGGAAGAACATTTAGATCGACTGTTTGAAAGATTTTATCGCGTGGATAAGGCAAGATCGAAAAAAGTAGGAGGTACAGGCTTGGGTTTAGCCATTGTTAAACACATTGTTTTGTCGATGAAAGGAACTATTCAAGTGGAAAGTGAAGTGGATAAGGGAACAATTTTCACGGTGACATTACCCAAGTATTTTTAGAATTACATTAAAAGAAAGTGGTCAACTTTCTTTTTTTTTCGTTCTGTGATAGAATAGTTACGTTTCAGAAATGGGGTGAACTTATGTACAAAGGCTTTGCAGCAGCATATGATGCTTTAATGCACAATACGCCATACGATGATTGGTTTGAACATTTAATGGCAATTTATAAGAAAGAAAATTTTAAGGGTAAAGATATCTTGGATTTAGCTTGTGGCACGGGTGAAATGTCCATGCGCTTGTCTAAAAAAGGATTCAAAGTTCTAGGTGTAGATTTGTCTCAGGAAATGCTGGAAATTGCCCAAGAAAAAGCATATGAAAAACATTTGAAGATACATTATATTCAACAAGATATGACAGAACTTGAGCTGTTTCACCAATACGATAGCGTGATCAGTTATTGTGATGGCTTTAACTATATTACTGATGAAAATGACTTGAAAGCCGTATTTAAAACTGTATTTCAATATTTAAAGCCAGGTGGATTGTTTGTTTTTGATATGAGCTCATTTTACAAGCTTTCAATCATACTAGGAGAAAATGTTATTGCTGAAAATAATGATGATATTTCATTTATTTGGGAAAACTACTTTGATCCAGAAACAAATTTGTTGGAATTTGATTTAACAATTTTTCAGAGAGAAAAGCAATTTTACAGAAAATTTGAAGAAACACATGTTCAAAGAGCTTATCCTTTGGAGCAAATTGAAAGTTTCTTAAAAAGAGTTGGATTTGAAATGTTGGAGATTTTAGATACAGACACAAGACAAGCAGTAGATGCAACCAGTGAACGCTGGTTGTTTGTTGGGAGGAAACCAAATGAGTAAAATATGGTCTGCTTTGGTTGGAAAAAACATTCGTGTTTATTTGGCTGAAGCAAAAGATATGACACAAGAAGCCTGTGAGATACATCATACAAGTGAAGTTTCATCTATTGCATATGGCAGAACATTAATTGCTACGAGCTTATTAAGTAAACTTTTAAAAAACGATCAAGATGTATTAACCTTAAAGATAGGTGGTACAAATCAAATTAAAACTATTTTGGCTACAGCAGATTACAATGGTATGATCAAAGGGTACATTTCTAATAATGACGCTGAATTGCCCATGATGAAAAAAGGTAAGATTGGAGAAGCTATAGGCTTAGGGGGCAATATTACCGTGATTCGTGACTTCGGTTTAAAAGAGCCCTATGTCGGCATATCACACATGTTGACAGCTGAAATAGATGATGATATTGCTTTTTATTATAGAAACTCAGAACAGCAACCTACAGGTATGAAACTTGTTGTGAAAACTGAAAATCAAAAGATTCTCGCAGCTGGTGGGATATTGATACAACCACTTCCAGATGCAACACCCCAGGAAAAGTTAGCTTTTGAAAAGGCTGTTGAGAAGTTATCTGATTTTGAAGAACAGGTTCATTTAGAAATGGATCCTGAAGCTTTGTTGAAGCATTATTTCCCAGATTTGGAAATTCGTATTACCAATACCTTTGATATCGCTTTTAAATGTGATTGTACAAGAGATCGCATTGCAAGAGCCCTTTTAACTGTTGGTAAGGAAGAATTAAAGGAAATATTAGCGGTTGATCACGAAGCGGTTTTAAAATGTCATTTCTGTAATACCCAATATAGATTTGATGAAAATGATCTGGCTGATATGATTCAGGCTTTAGATGAAGACAGTCATCATTAATCAGGACGCTTCTCAATCCATTCAAAATTATTTTAAGAGTAAAGGATATGATCTATATTTGTTTTCTGGAACAAAGGCTTATCCTTCTGTACAAAATCATCCTGATTTGTATCTTTTTTATGATGGAGAATTGTTTGTAGAGCCTTCAGTGGATTTAAAGGGTATCGTTTGTTCGCCTATAGGTGATGCTTACCCGGAAAATGTCAAATATAATGTGGCAAAAGTAGGTTCTTATATCATCTGTCATCCCAAGTATGTGGATGAAGACTTGTTGCATCATTTAAAAAAGCATTATACCATTATTCCTGTAAAACAAGGGTATTCAAAGTGTTCCACGTTAATCATTGATGATCGAAGTATTATTACCTCTGATCAAGGCATTTATAAGGCTGTGAAGGCACATGATCTTGATGCCCTTTTGATATCGCCTGGATTCATTGAACTTAAGGGAATGAATTATGGTTTTATTGGTGGTGCCGGTATAAGGATGGAAGAAGCGATTTTCTTCTGTGGAGATATAACAAAACATCCTGATTATAAAAAAATCAAAAATTTTATTGAAAACCGACATTTGAAAATAGACTACACAAAGGAACCTTTAACGGATTTGGGCTCCCTATTCATAATAGAAAGTGTGAGAAAATGAGAATATTAGTATTAGCATTAATTGGTGCATTAATTGGCTGGACCACAAATGTTATTGCCATTAAGTTGTTGTTTAGACCCCTAGAACCTGTAAAAATTTTAGGGTTTAAAATTCAAGGTCTTATTCCTAAAAGAAGAGATGACATCGCAAAATCAATTGGTGAAACGGTAGAACAAGAATTACTCTCAGTCGATGAAATCATGGATAAATTAATTGAAGGTGCTGATAAAACAGAAATACTGGAACTGCTAAAAGTAAAAATAATTGCTTTGACCGAAGGCAAATTACCGAGTTTTATGCCATCAGCTTTTTCAGGCATGATTAAAAAATACATTGAAGATATCATTGATCAGCAAGGTGAAGGAATTTTAGATGAAATGACAGAAAAACTTGTTCATAAAGCAACAACGAGTATCAGTGTTTCAAAAATGGTGGAAGAAAAAATTGGTACACTACAACTGGATGAAATTGAGACCATGATTCTTAAAATTGCCAAGAAAGAACTCAAACACATTGAATATTTAGGTGGTGTTTTAGGTCTGCTGATTGGACTATCCCAAGGGATTATTATTCAGTTTATATGATGGTATTTAAAAGTGATTTTACTTTAAGTGATTTTGAAGAGATGTGCGTTTTAGAACAAAAGTATTATGATAAAACTTTTGTTACCTCGGCTGAAGAAACTTATCAGTGGTATTTAAAAGATCGCAATACCGTAAGAGCTTGTTATTTGGATGAACGGTTGATGGGATTTATGAATTTAATTGCCATAGATGAGGCTTTATATCATAAAATCAAAAATGGTTTATTCAATGATGCGGCCTTAACAAAACAGGATATTAAAACCTTTGATGATCCAATATCAAAATACTTGTTTCTGAGTTGCATTGTTGTAGACGAAGACTACATAGCATATGGTGTTGCAGATGCTTTGCTCCTGAATTACATCCAGTGGCTGGATATCACATTCAAAGACAAATTTATAAATGTTATTACAGATAATGTCACAGAAAAAGGATGCAGATTCTCAGCATCTGTTGGGTTGAGTTTTTTTAAAATATCAGATCATGAATCCTTTGTTTATTCAGGTGACTATTCAGTTTTTAAAGAAACAGTAATAAAAAGGTGTCGAAGAAATAACCTTGACAAATAAATAAGAAGTGGTATGATAAATACAATAATATTTGCTATGAAGGAATGAGTAATACATAAACTGATTTTAGAGAGATTCTGATGGTGGAAATGAATCATTAAGTGTGTATGAAAACTGGTCTGGAGCATTCAACTGAGTAGATGGAAAAGTTGACGGGTAAGCCCGATAAAGCTGATATCTTATGATAATTGAGTGGTATATTCAATTAGGGTGGAACCGCGTGATGTAAATCTCGTCCCTTTACAGGGATGGGATTTTTTTATTTTTGTTTGATTTAGGAAAAAAATACAATTTATGCATATAGATAAGCAATCTTATAAATAATCAAGAGCTTATTCAGAAACATTATTATTATATTTTGCTTATTTTTTGCATCACAAAAAAACCT
>JAFGVN010000137.1 GCA_016937975.1 Clostridia bacterium | reverse complement strand
TAACAGAAAGTGGAACTTATGACAACCTTCTTTAAATCTTTAATTAAACTGACAAAACGCAATAGCAAATCCTATCCCAATTCAGATCATTTATTGACTAAATCGGAGAAGCAAAACTTGGCTATTGCATTTACAATTCTCATAACACCAATCATCATTGGATTAAGTATTTATCTTATAGGATAAATTCTTGATCCATTTTTTCATCTTCAATACGATTCATAAATTCTCGATTGGTTTCATCATTCATCTTATAAGTAGGCACTAAATTTCTTATAGCCATTCTTAAGGTTGAATTATTATTTTCTTGTATGATCGTTGACAAATAACTCAAAGACTTCAACAGCATTTTATATTCAACAGATTCCGGTTTACCAATAAATATTTTTTCATTATTGGTTTTTGTTAAACCTTCTTCTTTCATCAAAAGCTCTTCATACAATTTTTCACCTGGTCTTAAACCGGTGATTTTAATTTCGATATCCTCATTAGGTTTCAATCCAGAAAGGCGAATGAGATCATGTGCCAGTTTATAAATACTTACAGGCTCACCCATATCAAGGACAAAAATTTCACCACCACGTGCATAAGCACCTGATTGCAATACCAATTGTGCAGCTTCTGGAATGGTCATAAAGTATCGAATCACATCTTTATGGGTTACCGTTACAGGACCACCTTCTTCAATTTGTCTTTTAAACAATGGAACAACAGAGCCATTAGAACCTAAAACATTTCCAAAACGGACCCCTGTGAATTTTGTTTCAGATTGCTTGGCGATGGACTGAATGATCATTTCACAGATGCGTTTAGATGCACCCATAACATTCGTTGGATTGACAGCTTTATCGGTAGAAATCAAAACAAATCTTTCTGCATTGAATTTATCAGCTGCCTTTGCAACATTTAATGTCCCGAAACAATTATTTAAGATGGCTTCTCGTGGCGCAGTTTCCATTAATGGTACATGTTTATGGGCTGCTGCGTGGAAGATAACATCAGGTTTATATTTTTGAAAGATGTTTTCAATATTCTCTTGATCTCTAACACTGGCAATGAGCGTAAGAATATTGAGCTTGTCTTTATATTGACGACTTAATTCATTTTGAATTTCGTAAGCATTGTTTTCATAAATATCTAAAATTATAAGCTTCATAGGATCGAATTTTGCAATTTGACGACATAATTCTGAACCTATAGAACCACCTCCGCCAGTTACCATAACAACTTTATCTGTCAAATATGAACTAATACCTGACATATCAAGTTTTACAGGGTCGCGGCCCAATAAATCTTCAATTTCAACATCTCTGATTTGATTCATTGAAACTTTTCCATCTATAATTTCGTGAATACCAGGTGCTGTTTTAACTTTACAGTTACAACGAGAACATTCTTCCATAATCTCTTTTGTTGTTTTTTTATCCGCACTTGGAATGGCAACAATAATTTCATCAATTTTATAACGATTGACCACTGAATATATATCATGTCTGTTACCCAATACTTTTGCACCATTTATGTATTTATTATGCAAATAATCAGCATCATCGATGTAACCCTTTAGCAAGCCATGGATTTCAGGTCTTTCTTGCATTTCTTTTGCAATCATTCCCGCCGTTGCACCAGCTCCAATAATCAATACGTTTTTCAAACTGTCTTGTCTAAAGATGCTTCGTTTGTTTTTAAATCGTCTTATCACACGATAACTAAATCTGGTACTGCTAATGCCAGCCATTTCCAACAAACATATCATGATCATTACAGATGATTTCATTGATGTGCCTTGCATTAATAAATACGCCGTACCAAAACTGCTTGAAACTGCTACAGCAAAGACAATTCTAATAAGCTCTTCAATGGAAGCATACTCCCAGATACTGTCATAAAGCGAAAACATATGATAAATAAATATTTTGCCGATTGTTAAAATCATTGCGACTGTTAAATATTCATCTAATTGAACACTTGGTATATTAAAATCATATCTTAGGGCCAAGGCTAATATGACAGCCAAATTAATAATAAGAACATCAAAAAATGCCAAATAATACCGTCTTATCTTACGTCTCATGTTACCTCCCGTAGCACTGCTATTCTTGTGCTATTTTAATATATCACGGGAAAAATGTGCTATCTACTTTTACGCGTGTTTAGCCATTATGTGTACTATTTAGCCAAAATGTTTTATGTAAAATAATACTGCACAAAAAATAAACACCAAAATTCTTGGTGTTGAAAATTATTTGTTAAAAAACAACCATTTATTTTTCTTCCTGGATTTCTCAAAAGGCTTAACATTTTCAGGCTGAAAGGCACCACATTCGTTACAATATCGTGATTGACTTTCTATTTTTCTACCGCACACAACGCAAATCATAATCATATCCCCCAATTAAAATTAACTTAAAGGAAATGAATTTTCAAACAATTTTCACATTTAGGCAAATATAGGTTTATTTAGACAAAATTTAAGCTTTTTCATGATTACAAAAACTATAACTCGTGTTTGATGCAAACAAAATCATTTTCTTTACACCCTATTAAGTTTGCAATTACAGTACATTTTGCTCTTAACAAAAAAAACATATTGCTGTGATTATATTCACTTAAGGTTTCAAAATTTGCTTGTCCTTTTGAAATAATTAAATCCGCTTGATCCATAAGTTCCCTAAGCGATTCAGGAATCTCAGATAGAATTACCCCTTGATAAGGCGCACCAGTATCGACAACATGAGCAACTTTATGCATACCAACATCCTCTGCATCTATGCGAGTTGCATCATTAACAATGGGTCCACCTTTAACAATATAGGTGACTTTAGAATTTATTTGTTCAATTAACAATCGATCAAATACAATTTCACCTGCATTATCGCCTATAACAACAATATGTTTTGCAGAATGAATTTCATCAATTAAAAGATTCAAAGAATCTCCATACAACTTCACTTTCAAAGACGTTTCAATGGATTCACTTACATGAATGGGTTTAATGGCTTTACCCAATCCGAAATCAATAATATTCCCTGCGATAGACAATCGAATCCCAGTCTCTAAAGGACTGTTACTGTTTTCAATTAGACTTTTTAATTTGTAGGTTTCAAGCATTTCCTCTGCTATCATATTAAATGATTTTTTTTCGATCAAATAAGGATCTACGATGCCTGTTTCACGCCTTGCATAATCATAGATTTTTCCAAGTACGTAAGGAGCAGAAGATTGAAACCCATAGTTGCGGATTGTATTTAAACCAAACTTAATTATCTTTTGTTGAATTGTCTCATCTTGAGTTAATCTTTCAGACAATTCAACAAGTTGTCTTGTAACGCAAGGGATACAACGATTTTCTATTTTCATGTTAATCCTTTCTTCTAGAACTTATTTGCTTTTCCAGTCTATCAGATTCTAAACAAAAACCAAGTTCATTCTCAAAAGAATTGTTAGGAGTCGTGAATTTTTTTAATAATTTTGTATCCAACTATAAAGTAACATGTTACAATATAGTTGGATATCACGTCATTTTGCCATCCCATCCTGTTACATAAGTAACAACGCAGAATGACTGGTATAGCACGAAAGTTTACTTTCGTGCTCTTTTTTTAAATTTGGACAAAGAAAAAAAGAACATCTGGAGAAGAGAAGTTCTTATTCTTGCCAGTTTTTACTCGATGGCAAACGAGATAATTAAATCGGGACATATTTATGATTCGCTTGTCAGCGAGGACTTTTTCTACTCTTAGTATACACCATTTTCAAATATAAAAAAAGTGTAACATTTAAATGTAACATTTTGTCATAATTCGTAATAAAAGTTCTATACAACAACATATTTTGAAGTAAATATACAACAAATGTGAGATAAAACTTAACAATTATAGTATTTATAAAATATGTTTCATTTAAAAGTTCTTTTTCCTGAAAAAAATCCAGATATTTAAGAAAAATTTAATATTTATAACAAAAAAAAATTTGACATTTGCAAAAAAACTCAATACCTATTCTTTCCCGACCTTTATCATCAAAAAAAGTATGATGAATTTATCATCATACTTTCATAAATTAATCTAAAGGATTAGAACCAAGGTCATTGGATTCTAATGGAAGTTTCGCTCTTGATCGCTTCAGAACCAAAAGCAAACCTAAAATCATGCCCACAAATAAAATCAACATCAAGTAATAACCTGCTTCAAGATTGAAACTCAAATAGTCTTTCATACTGGCATCTTCTTTTAGTTTACCTGAAACTTGTAGTGGAAGCCATAATAGACTTAGGATTCCCAAACTGTAGATTCCAAGTTTTAAAAGCAAAAAGAATTTATTGTCCAATCCACTCCAGACCACAGCTGCTCCAGTAATGACAACTACAATTAGAATAAAACCACTTGCAAGATGTTCTATTTCGATTTTTTCCTTTTCACCTGAAATAGGATTTTCAACTTTCTTGTCTAAACCTAATCCTAAATTCAAACTGTTTAATTTAACGTATTCTTCGTCCATACATGAAACTGAAATTAAGGGTACTAACAATAAAACAATCATCATCAGTGCAACCCATTTCATTAACTTTGCTTCCATAAAATCCTCCCTACCTATGGTATAAATCTATTATATGACAAAATAATCTATTACAACTAGTACTTCTTTTCAAGATAGAGATTATTTTTTAAGATATAATCCACTACATCTTTATGAATTTTTTCTGAACTTCTGATTAAAGCCAATTCGTCCCTAATTACCGTTGATGAAACAGCTTCTGTCTCAATATCCAAAAAAACAATTTGACCACC
Organism: Clostridia bacterium; assembly: GCA_016937975.1. Classification (GTDB taxonomy): domain Bacteria; phylum Bacillota; class Clostridia; order Peptostreptococcales; family Acidaminobacteraceae; genus JABXKX01. The sequence goes on along the minus strand of JAFGVN010000137.1, from coordinate 12,633 downwards.
TAATCGCTCTAATTTTTTTTGTACTTCTTTTAAAGCATCCATATGAGCATCATCTCGCATTGCAACAGCAATGACAACCGTTTTCAACAAACTTTCAACATTATCCCATTGATGCATATGCACAAATACATCTGATCCTACTAAATAATACAAAATTGAATCTTTATAAAAATTCTGAACCAAATGTATCATTTGCAGATCATAACCTTCAACATCAAAAATGGTCATTAAAGGACTCGCTTTAATATTTCCTTCACAAGCCAAAGCACACATTTTGTATCTTTCTTCAACTGTTGCAGCAACTTTATGTTTATGAGGAATACCTTTTAATGGAATAATCAGCACTTCATCCAAATTTAACTTTTTTAGAACTTCCCTTGCCATTTTCACATGCCCATTATGAATAGGATCGAAAGTTCCAAAAAAACACCCTATCTTTCTTTTTTCATTCATCATATTTATATTTTACCCTATATGTCTTATCGCTTACAAGGGTACAAAAAACAGCACCGTTAGATGCTGTCTTTTGTGTGAAATACGATATACAAAACCGAAGACCACGCCATTATTACAAGATATAGATATTGGAAGTCACTAATGATCTTGTTCCGCAAAGTTTAGAATAGCTTTTCTCAGAGCAACTATTCCCAATAATGAACAGTGGATTTTTTCTTCAGGTAAACCGCCTAAGGCCTCTATGACATGGTTATCTGTCAATTGATAGGCATCAACTATAGATTTCCCTTTTGCAAGGACAGAAACCATGCTGCTTGTTGCAATTGCTCCTGCACAACCATGTACCAAATATTTAATATCTTCAATATAAGTTGTTGTTTTCAACTCAGAATTTTGGATTTTAGATATTTTTATGGTCATTTCAAGATAATCACCACAGTCAGGATCACCAGCAACACCTTTTCCGTTAAAGTCTTTTAAAACACCAACATTTCTAGGTGACATCACATGATCCATAACAATCTCAGTATACATTAGTGATTACCGCAAGAACCTGAATGACTATGATCATGGCATACGCTACCCGTTGATTGTAACTCGCCTTTTAAGAAACTTTCTACAGCATCTTCCATACTGCCTGTTGCACCTACGACAACTTCAATATCATTCTCATTGAATAATTGTTGCGCTTTCGCACCCATACCACCTGAAATAACAATATCAGCTGAATGATCTCTTAAAAACTTTGGTAACACACCGGGTTGATGGCCTGGGTTTTTTAAGAATGTAGAACTAATGATTTTTTGATCTTCTACCTCAAAAACTTGAAACCCTTCACAATGTCCAAAATGTCCAGAAACACGATTACCTTCTTTTGCTACTGCAATTTTCATAAACCAACCTCTTTTCTTAATTTCTCATAGACCGATACAACCGCCTTTGAAGCTGGTGTATCATACTCAATAATTGTCTTTCCTTGATTGATGGCATGACTGACCATTGAATCAAAGGGAATTTCACCTATAACCGGAATTTTTTCCTCATAACAAAATCTTTTTATAACATCTGATAAACCTAAATGAATATCAAATTTATTTATAACAACAAAACTTTTTATCTTAAAATGTTTTGTAAGTTCAAATACCCGCTTTAAATCTTCATAACCAGATTGACTGGGTTCTGTTACAATCACCGCATAATCCACACCTGTAATAGATGCCATAACAGCACATCCAACACCTGGGGAACCATCTATGAGTTTATGTTCTGAGCCTGTATTAATTTTTCTTACTGCAGAAACTAATTTACCTGAACCCTCAGCACCTGGAAACAACTCTGCTCTAGCAATATACCCTACTGGTGTTTTAGTTAAATAAGAATAACCAGTATGTTCCTCTTCCAATGTAATTGCTTTAACTGGACACGCCACCATACAAGCGCCACAACCTTCACATTTTAAAGGATTGACATCTAGCGTCTCTACAACAGCATCAAATCGACAAACTTGATAACATTTGTTACAACTGATACATTTTTCATGATCAATTTTTGCAACTTTTGCACCATAGAAAGCTTCTTTTTTTATATCCTCTTTTTCAAACATCAAATGTAAATTGGAAGCATCAACATCACAATCAACTTTAAGCACCGATGAATCCATTAAAGCAGATAACGCAGAAGTCAAAGTTGTTTTTCCAGTGCCTCCTTTGCCACTTATAATAACAAGTTCCATATTACGCTCCTTCCAATCGTTTCATAACCAATTGTCCCAGAGTTTCAAAATGCACCTTAAAATCATCGTCTTCTATGAGCAATCTGCCACCAGCATATTTCGAAGCTGCTGATTTTGAAAAAGGAATTTGATAAATTAAATCTAAACCTTCTTCTTCACAGTAGTCTCTAATTAAAAATTCTTCTTCCTCAGCTCTATTTTCTATAATTCCAAAAGGAACACTTAGAGATTTCACCAATTCTACAGCAAGCTTCAAATCGTGTAATCCAAACTTCGTTGGTTCTGTGACTAAAAGTGCAAAATCAGCATGATCTAAAGTCTTGACCACACTACATGATGTACCAGGTGGTGCATCAAATATCGCTGACTCCTTAACCATTTTGTTAAGTTCTGAAATAACAGGACCACCCATAGGCTCCTTGATGTTTAAAATACCCATATAAAATTGATTTTGATATTGAATCTTACCAATGGTTCTCGGTTTCTCCATAATGGCATCGACCGGGCATGCAAGAGAACAAGCACCACAACCATGACAAAGTGATGGAAAAAGCATTATTCGATCTAAAACTTTTGCCAAAGCATTAAACTGACATGAAGTAACACATTGACCACACATCGTACATTTTGTTGTATCAAATTCCGGATTTAAAAGAAAGACTTCTTTCTCTTCAACATGATCATGATTCAAGAAAATATGTCCATTAGGTTCTTCCACATCACAATCTACATAAGCCATATTCAATACTTTCGATAAATTAGTCGAAACTGTGGTTTTACCTGTTCCACCTTTACCACTTAATACAACCAGTTTCATAATTAGCCCCTACTTGGTTCAGTAATCACTTCTAATTGACCTGCGATAAATTGTTCAACAGCTTCAGTAACTTTACCTTCTTTTACGACATAACCTGAAATACCTGCAGCCTTTAATACATCCATTGCTTTTGGACCTATATTACCTGTTAAGATTGCATTAACTTGTAAATCGATTGCCTTTTGTGCAGTTGCAATACCTGCACCTTGGTTAGCATTGATTCCATCATTCTCTATGAAAGTGAATGCTTCAGTTTCTTGATTGTAAATCCCAAAATACTGACATCTTCCAAATCTTTGGTCAACCATACTTTGTGGATGATTTGATTCACATGTAATTAAAATTTTCATTGCGCCTCCTTTTTATTGGCATATGCTAATTAAAATTTACACCCATGTCATATTTTTGTCAATAATCAAACCTATTTTTTTTATAATTTTAATCGAATGCCGAATTATAATTTCATCATTTAAGCAATTCCTCTCAAATTCAATTTAATTTATCAAAAAAAAGCACCATAAGGTGCTTTCAGAGCGTAGACATTCTACTTTTTCAAATTAAACTTAGAGCGTGAATATAAAAAGTGGGATAAACTGCATGAAATCAGATGCTATTTAAAGCCAAAAAACCTAAAATAGCATCTTTTTTAGTATCATTGTGGGAAACAAAAAAAACTTATCTAAGGGCATACAGAGTGCACAACTTGAAGCTTTCTCTTCTTCACTATTGTTTAATATTTTTTCTAACCATGTTCTTTAACTGAACAAAATCAACAGGTTTAGTAATATAATCATCCATGCCTGCATTCAAGCATTTTGCTTTATCTTTTTCAAAACCATATGCTGTCATCGCAATGATCGGAACATGTCGATTACTGACTATTTCATGATTTCTAATCAGTCCAGTGGCTTCTAGACCATTGCAAATTGGCATCTCAATATCCATTAAAACCAAATCAAATTGTTCATCACGGTATAAAGCAAATGCTTCTATTCCATTTTCTGCGATTTTAATATCCCAGCCTAATTTCTCGCACAGCTTTGAAACCACCAGTTGGTTAATGTTATCATCTTCCGCCAATAAGACATTCAGCTTTGGCAAAGTTTCATCTAAAGGAGATTCTAAAGATTCTTCATGATTAATCATTTGTTTTAATCTTATGGTAAAATGAAATTCACTGCCCATGCCTAACTCACTTTTCACCCAAATATCGCCTGCCATAAGTTCAACCAAACCTTTTGCAATAGCCAATCCCAAGCCAGTGCCACCATATTTTCTAACAGAAAAATCATTCTCTTGAGAAAAACTATTAAAAATTTTGCTGTGATGTGAAGGTGCAATACCGATACCCGTATCCACAATTATCCAATGAAGAATCACAAAAAGATCTGTTTTTCCCTCCAACTCTACATATAAATCAACGGACCCTTGATGAGTGAACTTTATGGCATTGCCAATTAAATTAACAAGTAATTGTCTAAGCCTTGAAGTATCACCAATTAAATGCTCAGGAATCTCAGTTTGAATATGCATGTTTAAGTCCAAATTTTTTTCTATAGCAGAGGGTTTGAACATGACCAAAAGTTCCTCAACAAAATTTCTTAAATTAAATTTTTCATCTTTTAAAACCATTTTATCTTTTGAAAGTTTTGTAAAATCCAATACATCATTAATAACACTGAGCAAACCATTTGAAGCATTTATTGACACCTCAATAAGTTCTGACTGTTCCTGGGTAATTTCTGTCATGGAAAGGAGTTGAAGCATGCCGATCATACCATTTAAAGGGGTTCTAATTTCATGAGATATCGTTGATAAGAAGTGTTCTTTTGCCAAAGCCAATATTTCAGCTTGGTTTTTAGCTTCTATCAGTGCACTTTCTTTATCTTTTAGTTCAGTTATATCTCGATAATTCAGAAGGATACCACTTATATTGATATTTTTAACTAAATTAATAGCAGTCATCATGACAGGTATGTATTGCCCTTCACCATTATTGATTCTACATTGAAAGGATTCTTGATGATCTGGTGCTCGCTTTAAAAACTGCCATATATTCTGAAAATAAATCAAATCATCTTTATGCAATAAATCAAAAAAGCTTGTTCCTATCAGCTGCCCTTTCTCACTCTGGGTTAAATGACTTCTATATAATATATTTCCTTGTAAATCCAATATCCCGATAATATCTGAAATATTTGAGATCATGGCTTCATGACGTTCTTCATTTTTCTTTAGTTCTTCACTTGAAGTTTTCAAAAGTTGTGCCTGTTTCTCTATACCAGAGTAAATATTTAAGGTTAAAAATAGCAGTCCTATACCGGCAACTTGAGTTACCCCCATATTAATTAACCAAGTCGCTTTATAATCATGTAAGCCTGTTCCTTCAAAAAAATCGATATATAAAAATAGGGTTATAACAATAAAGATAATCACATTGAATATCAGCAAATACCATAGTTCTTGTTCATCTAATATAAGACCCGCTAAAATTAAAGTAAAAGCAACAGTAGTCAAACCCGCACCTTTTGGACCTACGGTAATCAGCAAAAAAATCCCAACAAAATACATCATTACCAAAATAACATGTTTTTTAACATTGACTTTAACACTTTTGGATGAGAGCGTCTGTGTTACAACAATGGCAATAAATACTTCAATTGCAGCATATAAAAATTGATCGACGATAAGAAAAGTAACCGCACCTAAAAGAAGCATTGGTACTGCACCAAACAAAACAACATAAGTAATGGTTTGAAATATCTTGTTTCTCCAGTAGTCCAATTCTATTTTGCTCATTCCTTCTAAATCTTCTTTGTGCAAAGCATCCAAATAATTGATTATTCTTTTTCTCATGTGAAGTCCTTTTAAATTTATTAATATTTATGTTCAGATTTCTTTTTTTCTCTTTCATAGTAGTTTAAAATTTCTTTGATTTTTTTAAATTCTACAGACTTTGAAATATAAATATCCATACCTGAAGCATAACATTTTTCAGCATCACCTTGCATAGCATATGCAGTCATGGCAACAATGAGCATATGTTCATCAGCTTTTTCCAAACCTCTGATAATTCGAGTAGTCTCATAACCATCTCAAATAGGCATTTGACAATCCATAAATATTATATCATATTCATTGTTCTCATAGGCTTCTATAACTTCTTTTCCATTAATCACAAGAATAATTGTTCTTTACTATAACATCTTCTTTTTTAAACCCATCATTTTTTCATAAGCTTCATTTCCATCCATATTCACATAGTCTGATGGTTGATTTTTTTCATCAAATAAAAGGGTAGGATAGGCATAACCTAATGGTAATTTATCAAATATCTTTCCAAACTCAACTGTTTTCATTCTAACCTGTCTTTCCATAAACTTAACATTATATACATATCCAAAAATAAGGAAAAGAAACGGTATTCAATCACAATCCACATATATATTTCAAACATTCCCGTTTGTTGTTTTGAAGACAAAGGCTTATAATCATAGAGTAGGAAGAAGGAGAACAATATGTTATTGAAGATTCAAAATGCATCCTTGCAAACAAAAATCATTCTTCTCTTTATGGTGATGGGGTTAGTCTTGACTTCTGTTTTTAACATGTTTTTTTATCAAAATACAATTGATAACACCATAAAGGCAAAAGAAAATGAAATGATCAGTCTCGCTCAAATGACATCCAATAAAATTGAAAGATTTTTGTTTGAAAGAACAGCGGACATTAAAGTACTCTCAAATTCTAAATTGTTTACATCACCAGAATTTAGTCATGAGGTTAAAGCAAACTATTTAAAAAACATGTCCGATGCTTATCAAACCTATGAAGCTATTTTTGTTTTGGATCTTAAAGGAAATTTATTGGAAAGTGTTGGCTTAAAGGCTGAAGAATCCATTAATGAAGAACTGATGACTCATTTTTTATCTGGAAACAGTTATATTTCTGATATTATCATTGAGGAAAACAATGAAAATTACCTTTATTTCTCTGAACCGCTGCATGACGATCAAGGTATTTATCAAGGCGTCATCGTTGAAAAAATGAACTTTAATGCCATTCAGGAAATTATAGCAAGTGTTCAAATCGGATCCTCTGGTTTTGCTTCCATGGAGCAATACAACAAGTCTTTTAAACTCAATGCACTTCAAACTGAAGTCATGAATAATACGACATACTTTGTGGCAACACAGTTATTGACCCAATATGAAACACAAAGTGAGAAATGGGTTATTCAAGTATTTCTCGAGAAAAAGGAAGCCTTACTTTTTAAAGAACATTTAGGACGCTATATTCTTTTAATCCTTATCGCTTCTTTGCTCATGTTTTTCATTGTCTCTTATTTCATTTCAAGAAGAATCACTAGACCTATTCGTAATTTAATGAAAAAAACAAGTGCACTCATTGAAAACAATGCTTCCTTTTCCAATCAATTGATTATCAGCGATGAAGTAAAAACTCTTGCCTCATTCTTTGATGTTTTATTGGATGAATTGCATTTTATGATGCAGCAAGTGCTTGAAAAAACAGGAGAGGCTGCTTACATTGATGAATTGAGAAAAAGTATTGATGCTTTATTTGATCACATGCCCAATGGTATTATCACCATTGATGCCAATGGTTATATTTCCTCTGTAAATGCTGTGGCTTTGGATATTTTAGAAACATCAAAAGACATCTTAAAACATGGGATTACAGATTCAACTTTACCTGAAAATTTAAACCCACTACTGGATCATATGAAAGAAGCTTTATTTGAGGGCAAAACTTTTACCAACGAGATTATATATTTAAATCAGGATACGCCTATCGTCTTTAATACCTTTAAGCAAATGGATCTCCATGATCATTTAATCGGATTAACAGTGACCCTTAATAATTACAATCACAAAAAAAGCTTTGATGAAAGTATCCTAAGAGCTAAAAATCTCGCTGAACTTGGAGAAATGTCTGCAGGTGTTGCCCACGAAATAAGAAATCCTCTTTCATCCATTAAGGGCTATACACAATTGGCATTAAGAGAAGTTAAGCAGGATTCTCAACTCTATAATGATCTGAATGTTATTTTATCTGAAGTTGATCGTCTAGATAAAATCGTAGAAAGGTTTATGAGCTTTGCTAGACCCAATGCACCACATAAAAAATATTGTCACATGAACGCACTTATTGAAAAGACCATTGAGCAAATTCAAAATGGTATGCAACTTGGAAATATTCTCATTACCCATAAATTTACTAAGAAGGATGACGTATTTGCTGATCCTGAGCAATTGAAACAGGTTATTCTCAATCTTTTGTTGAACAGCATACAGGCTATGCCTCATGGTGGTGAAATTCAAGTCATTACCTTACTTGATGAAGAAAGTCATACGATGGAAATTCAGATTGTTGACAATGGAGAAGGCATGGACAGTGCTTTAACATCTAAAGTCTTTGCACCATTTTTTACAACAAGACCTAGTGGCACAGGTCTAGGTTTATCGATTTGTTCACGAATTATTGAGAACCATCAAGGCATTATAGAAATTAACAGTCAAAAGAACAAAGGTACGCAAATAATGATTAGAATCCCATTCAAGGAGAATATGCATGAAAACACTTGATATCTTAATTGTAGATGACGAAAAAAATATTATTGATTTGCTAACACGAGTGGTCAAGAGTGAAGGTTATCATGTCTTCACAGCATCCAATGGTTTCGAAGCCATAGAGATTATTCAAAAAAATCCAATTGATATCGTTTTAACGGATATCAAAATGCCTGAAATGTCTGGTATAACCCTGTTAAATGAAATTAAAAAGATTGATGAAAGCATTGAAGTCATTATTATGACGGCCTTTGCTACTGTTGAAACTGCAATTGATGCCTTGAAACAAGGTGCGAGAGATTATATTCGTAAACCTTTCGATTTGGAAGAAGTTGTTGAAGCGATTCAAAAGACTGCAATTGTTATTTCTAAAGAAGAAGACCATATGATGGATACAGAAGATTCCAATGAAATTCTCGTTGCAGAAAGCCCTTGTATGAAAGAATTAATGAAAATGATTCATAAAGTTGCACACAGTGCTGTGACCATTAGCATTCAAGGTGAAACTGGTGTTGGAAAAGAATTAGTGGCGAGAGCAATTCACAATTATAGTGATCGTAAGGATCAACCCTTTATTAAGGTTAACTGCTCTGCCTTTCCAGAAACTTTATTGGAAAGTGAGCTTTTCGGTTATGAAAAAGGTGCTTTTACCGGTGCCTTTACAAGAAAACTCGGTCGATTTGAATTGGCCAATGGAGGAACCATATTTTTAGATGAAATTGGTGATATCTCACCATTGATCCAATTAAAACTGTTGCGTGTAATCCAGGAACGTGAATTGGAGCGACTTGGTGGCACTGAAACGATTCCACTGGACATTCGCATTATTACGGCAACCAATAAAGATTTGGAAACCTTGGTAAAGCAGCATGAATTTAGAGAAGATTTATTTTACCGCCTTAATGTCATTCCACTGTATGTACCGCCATTAAGAGAGAGACGGGAAGATATGCCTAAGCTTATTCAAGGTTTTATCAACATTGCTTTAAATCACCATCAAATGAATCACAAAACTTTGGCTGAAGATGCTTTATATGCCCTCACCCACTACAATTGGCCAGGTAATGTTAGAGAATTAGAGAATATCATTGAGCGTATTATCGTCATCAGTGAAGGACATCAAATCAACTTAAAGGATTTGCCCGATACGATTCTTTCCAATCAGAAAGAGCTTACACCTCAGTATAATGCAAAAATTGAAACAGCAGAAATTCAAGTCATAACCAATGCCTTGCTTCAAACTGAAGGTAACATTACAAAGGCAGCAGAACTTTTAGGAATCAGCAGGCGATCACTCCACCGCAAAATTAACAAATACGATTTGCACATCTCTTAATCTGGTGTGCCAATTTTGTCTCACTAAGACAACTTTGGCACACTTTTTTAGACTTAAAAATCTGTAGTCCCTATAAAATAGCCATTTTAGACTTGGCATTCATTTTGCTTATAAGATTTATGTCAAAAAAATGTCAGAAGGAGGCTTTCAAATGAATTTTGATACGGGGAATACGGGCTTTATGCTGCTCGCAACAAGTCTGGTCATGTTAATGACACCAGGTTTAGCATTTTTTTATGGGGGATTAGTTGGTAGAAAAGGGGTTTTAACCATTATGATGCAAAGTTTTGTATCACTTGGTATAACAACAATTTTATGGTTTACTGTTGGATACTCTTTATGTTTCAGCGGTGATGTAGGTGGTATTATTGGTAATCTTGATAAAGCCTTTTTAAGTGGGATTAGTCTTACAGATGCATTATCACCAAACAACAATATTCCAGTACTGGTATTTATTGCATATCAGATGATGTTTGCAGTCATTACACCAGCATTGATCACAGGTGCATTTACAGAACGCGTTCGCTTTAAAGCTTATGTGATTTTTCAAATCTTCTGGTTATTACTTGTTTACTTCCCATTCACACATATGGTATGGGGCGGCGGTATCTTAGCTGAATTAGGCGTATTAGACTTCGCTGGTGGTATCGTAGTCCATGCGACTGCTGGTATGGCAGCACTTGCTTCTGTATTCTTTGTTGGTAAACGTGCCAATACAGATTCTCAACCACATAGTATTCCATTAATTGCATTGGGTACTGCATTACTATGGTTCGGATGGTATGGTTTCAATGCAGGTAGTGAATTACACGTTGATGCGATTACAGCAGTAGCATTTTTGAATACGGACATTGCAGCATCTTTTGCATCCATTGTTTGGTTGATCATTGAATGGAAGCGTACAGGAAAACCTAAATTTGTAGGCTTTTTAACGGGTGCTGTTGCTGGTCTTGCAACCATTACACCTGCAGCAGGTTTCGTAGGTCCAAAGGAAGCTGCATTAATTGGTATTATCGCCGGTGTTGTCTGTTTCTTTGCCGTTGAATTAAAAAACAAATTACATTGGGACGATGCTTTAGATGTATGGGGTGTTCATGGTGTTGGTGGTATTACAGGTGTTATTTTACTTGGCATATTAGGTTCGACTGCTATTAATCCATCGGGTGCAGATGGTTTAATCCATGGTGGATTTAAATTCTTCTTTGTCGAAACAGGTGCAGTTGTTGTAGCAGGTGCATATGCTTTTATGATCTCTTACGCGATGCTTTGGATTATTGACAAATTCACACCAGTACGTGTAAATGAAGAAGAGCAAACCACAGGGTTAGATGAAACGCTTCATGGAGAAAATGCATATCTTATTTAATAACTTTGATTTCATATGGAAATCGCTCCCATATAAAAGAGCTGTTGATATTTCAACAGCTCTTTTGATCTAAAACCAAATAATTTTTATGATGAACAGCCAAATAGCAACAATCAATAACCCATAATACCAATGCTTTTTTATGGGCTCTCGTTGAAGATTTTCATACCTTTCTAATTGGTTTGTCGATATCATTTTTTTTACCAACCAAATAAAGATTGGCAGTAGTAACAGGTCATCCAAATATCCCAGTACAGGAATAAAATCTGGAATTAAATCCATTGGCGATAAAGCATAAATGAGAATCAATCCAATGAAAACCTTCTTATAAAATGGTGTTTGACTATCCTTGAATGCACAATACAACAACCATAAATCCCTTTTCAGTGCTTTTGCCCATAATTTTAATTTATTCCACATTTTCAACCTGCATCGTTTCTAGATTCAACTTCATAAGAACATTTTCTTTTTCCACCCTTATATCTGAATAGGTTTTAACAAAAGCTTTGATCTCATCAACTGTACAAAGTAATTGCCAACCTCTGAGGACCCCTTCAATAAATTCTTTTCTCCAGATTTCAGTTTTATTAAGCAAAGGACATTGATGTATTTGTTCCTTTTCAACAACCAAAGTTAATACATCTTCTTCATAATGAGGTTCAAAAGGATAAGTTCGACATTGAATAGGTCTCTTTTGTCTCAAACAACCAGAATCATCCGGACAAAAAATATAATACAGTCTTTTTACTCCTTTTGGCATATCATATAAATGCTTGGTATGCACTTCATAATCCACATGAAAATTCTGCATCATTTTAAACTCATGAGGAATCAAATACATGCCCATTCGTTCCTTCTCACTGTGACTTCTACAACAATGAAAATTACAGAGTTCACCACAATTACCATCAATAATGGGTTCGTCCATCATATCATATGCCTTTTGAAATAATACTTTTAATTCCATAGGTCTTCCTTTCTCACCTATTATACCCTAAATGATGCACAATATCATTATGCTTATATATAAAGTCTACCTATCTCCGAACTGTTCCTCATGATAAGATAAACTAAAATGTAAAATTAATAACACTATATAGAATGATAAAGGAGTGGTTACATGAGAAAAAAATATTCGATGGACTTGTTAATCAAGGAGATGAATATCAACTAAATAGTCATTCAGGAGGGGAATATTCCTTATAGCATATATCGAACATTAGTTCGATTTTTTCTTGTAATTAGATCCAGTATATGTTATAGTTAAATAGGAGGTCATTATGAGTAATATTAACAAAGGTAGAGGTTACGTATATTCCTTAAAATATCACCTGG
>JAFGVN010000022.1 GCA_016937975.1 Clostridia bacterium | reverse complement strand
GCTTGTTGATTCAACATATTAATTGCCATCATAGATGCACCAATTACATTTAATGAAATCAAGATTTTTGAAACTAGACCATTTGTTTGCTTAAATAGTGTATAAAACAAAACACCTAACATCAAATAACTTAAAATCATCATAAAATCACTTAAAATGCTTAATTTAAATAGTGTTTCATTCTCAATAATATTTTGTGCGGTTTGTGATGCGTCATTTTTTACTATAAGACTCGCTCTTACAACCATATGACTAAAAATGCCACATACTATGATTAACAGGTAACTAATACCTGCTAATCTTGCTTTCAATTTTATCTTTTTCATAAATCCTCCTTGGAACTAGTATTACCAGTGCTGATTTCACTGTGTAATTACCAGTGGTAATTAGATGTATATTACCATATTCCTTTATACTTATCAAGTGTTGATTAGAATTTTAACAAAAAAAACACCACTTCTCAAACAGTTAAGTAATCTACTTCTGTCTAATATATGGCATTTGTTTATATGAGAGTTTACTACATGAAGAGAAGATTATATCGGTTTTGGTCTAATTTCATATGTAGATGATTATTTCGCACTAAAAGCATCACTAGATTATCGAATTGAGCATCACCGATACGCACTAAGAGCACCGGCAATATACAGTTAGAGCATCACTTGGGATTGCGTACTGCCAAGATGGCAGTACGCTAGGTATACTTTTATTCATAATCAGTCTTAATTTTAGTTGAATAGAACTGTCTCATATTTAGATCACCAGCATACACCCAAATAGCATTGTGAACAATTCTATCCATCATTGCGTCTGCGTGTACACCGCCACCGAGTCGAGTATGCCAATCATCTTTTTTGAACTGTGTACAAAAGATAGTAGAACTATTGTTGTGACGACGTTCGATCAGTTCGAATAGGAAATGTTGATCTTCATCAGTTAAGTCATCAAGAAGCCATTCATCAAAAATAAGAAGTTTATAGTTACTAAATTTCTTTAAGAGTTTGGGAATACCTTGTTTTGTTAACGTGGCCTCATCTCTTTGCATTAACAAGTCGGGAATCCTAACGTAACGTGTGCGTATTCCTTGCATGCAGGCTTGTCTTCCCAATGCACATGCAAGATAGCTCTTTCCTGACCCTGTGAATCCATGAAAGATTATGCTTGAACTCGTGTCTATGAATTGACAACTTGAAAGTGACAAAAGCTTTTGACGATCAATGCCACGATCAATAAAGTAAATATCACTAAATGCAGCATTTGATATTCGAAACTTTGATAACTTGATTAGTCGCTGAACTTTGCCATTATATTTTTTCTGATAAACGTAGTCTACAGCAAGTTTCATGCGATCTTCAAACGAAAGCATTGCATAATTCACATCTTGTGATTGAGAATCAACAGCATCAATCATTTCACTTAGATTTAGTTCACGTAGTTTTCTTCTAGTTTCTTCATTCAATAAGCTCATGATTTATCACCTCCGCCATAATAACTAGCGCCACGTACGTAGCCTTGGACGGATTGATTTAATACTTTTGATTGACTTTCAGCTCTTTTAGCAAGATAAAGCTGATCTTGATTTGTTGATAAAATAGACTTAAGATGGCTATACCGAGGGACGCGTATTCGTCCTAGAGCTATTTCACATGAGATTTCCAATCGCTCGGCAGAGTAACTTTTACTTAACTTAAGTACTGACAATGAGGAATTGTAAGCTTGCTCCTTAATGTGAACACTACCAAAAATACGATCAATAACTTCACCAGTACATTTACCAATAGAATACGCCCATTGTTTGATACGAACGTCATCCCACTCAGGATGATTAAATTGATCTGGCATGTGTTCATCTGAAGTTGACCATTTATACTTCGTATAATTCGGAAATTTAGTGTGTGAAGCTATTCTTTCACCCTTGAAGTAAATTTCAACCAGTGATTCTGTAATTTTGAGATCAATTTTTTTACCAACATATTTATAAGGTGCGGAGTAACGATTCGTTTTATAAGTGATATGACAGTCAATGTTTACCGAATGATTATAGGCCCACTCAGCAATTTCATAAGGAAACTTTGGTAGCTCGTGTAGATACTTTTGTTCTGCCTCTTTAAAGACCAAAGTACGACTGCCTTCTCGCTTTTGAAATGGGGCATCGTTAAATAATTCTAAAGCCTCTGAAACAGATGTTTTTAGCTCATTTAAGTTATGGAATATTTGGTTCCTAAGTTTGGCTATAATTGCAGTGGCAATTTTGCCAACTGTTCCTTCAACAGAAGGTTTGTGTTTTGGCTTTCTTACACCCGCAGGCATTATAGCTGTAAAATAGTGATTTCCAAACTCTTCATACTTTTCATTAAGAATGATATCGCCTTCTCTAGGATGACTAATGACACCAACTTTAAGATTGTCACATGTAATTCGGACCGTAGAACCACCAAAGTATTCAAACATGTTAATGTTGCATTTAATCCATGTATCTTGTTTCATATCAAGACAAGGTTCAACGTATGAGTATTGACTATAGGGTAGTGTTGCAACGAACAGATAAACTTTGATAATTTCACCTGTATCTGTGCTCACAATCGCCATTGTAGAACCACTCCAGTCAACCTCGCAAACCATACCTGGTTTATGTACAAGATGATTTGTTAAGCTATTTTGAGTAACATGCTCTGAGTAACCTTCGCAAAATTTAGTATACCCCATTGATAGCATTCGCTCGTCCTTGCAAACATCCATATATTCTTTCCACAAGAGCTTTAAATTTACGCCTGTTCTCTTTAATTCAGTATGGACGTATGAATAATCAGGCTGTTTGTAAAGTACTTCTGATGCATATTTATCTGGATAAAAAATACGATACACTTCTTCATCAGATTTGTTCTTAACATCTTCATATGTGATGTTAAGCTGATCAGCAATCTGGTAGACGTCACCAATGGAATGCTGAGACATTTTTCTAGTTCTAGAGATCTCTCTTTGAGACATGTGATTCGCACGAAGCTCGAGTATAAGCTTCACTTTGATTTTACTGGCAATTTTATGGCCTCCTTCCATAGAATATTTTTGAGATTCAATCTCAAAATCATTCTACAGTTTTTGATGCTCAAGTGCGAACCGGTGATGCTTTTATGCGAATCTATTCAAAACATACAAGTGATGCTTGTTTGTGTATTGGTGATGCTCAAACGCGTATCGGTGTTGCTCTAACCATGAAATAATCAATTTCTCACTAAAATCCACCTCTTTTCTTGGAAATCTCACATCTACTATAAATTTATATTATCATAAATTCAGTAAAAATTTTACCATCATTCTTAATTATATTTTTCGATTTC
>JAFGVN010000136.1 GCA_016937975.1 Clostridia bacterium | reverse complement strand
TTTTTGGGCCATTTCTTCAAATCCAACAATTGGATTTTACTTGAAATGGTATGCTTATTTTTGCTCATACTGTTTAGTTTTCAATGTCTTGAAATCGTTATTTGCTAATGTATTAGCACTTGACGACTTTTATTATTATACGCTCCACCAAATGAAATGTCAACATTTTTCGAAAAAGTTTTTTCTACATCTGTTGTCTTTCGTTTCACGAAGCAGCTTAGTAATAATATCAAAATGCTATATCTTTGTCAACGTGTTTTAGAAAAAAAAGCTTGTAACCATTAAAGTTTCAATTTTGCCGCAATTTAAAATATATTCTTAATATAAGTGATTTTTTAATTATATAAGAAGGAAAACTAAAATACGATTTAAGAACTTATTATTATGTTCAAAAAGGATAGATATTATTCTCACATAATGAACTTATATAGAAGGGATAGAACAAACAAAATGTTACTCATCAGAGGAGAAATGAACAAAAACATGAAAAAAATTGAACCGTCTTGGAAAAATTATAAGATAGCCCTTTTACTTAACAAGTTAAAGCCTTCAGAGAGACAACCATGACCAAAGGTTTATAAATGCTCCAATACAGGGATGTAGAATTTCATTCAAATAGGATTTCTATGACGATTTCCAATTCCACTCATTCACGATATGTTTATACGTGTCTTTTGAAAAGTTAGGACAAATCGTCCTAACTTTTACATTTTTTCCAATAGTAAAGGTATAATTTCCAAGTAAATCACATCTGCAACATCCGAAAACTGACGATAAGCCATTTGATCACTTACACCACCTATGGTAGATGCTGTAATGACAACTTCATATTCAGGTATAACAACAATAAATTGACCACCGTGCCCCAAGGAACTAATGGTATCTACCCTAGAAATATGACCTAGCCAGTAATAATATCCATAATGAACATCATAGCCACTACCATTGCCTGTTGCAATTTGCTTTGTTGTGATTTGATCAATCCATTCACTTTCAATGATTTGCTCATCCTCATAAGCGCCATGATTTAAAATCAACTGTCCTATTTTTTGCATATCCTTCAAAGACAAATGTAAATCACAGCCTCCAATTTGAACACCATCTCTTGCACTGGACCACGTTACACCTGTAATCCCTAAAGGTTCAAACAACTTGTCATTTGCATAATCTAATGGGTATTGCCCTGTAGCCTTATACAGAACCTCAGCCATTAAATGCGCTGTTGCATCACTATAATTAAATTGATCACCAGGCTTAAAAGTTGAGGGCTTTTCGAATATATAGGTTAAAGGATCTTCAGAAGCTTTTAGATTAATAAATTCATTGGTGTGATTAGCGTTGTCCCATTCAATGCCAGAACTCATGGTCAATAAATCCTGTAGGGTTATTTCGTAGTAATTCTCTGGAACATTATAAGGTGCCAAATCAATAAATTCATATACATACTGATTCACATCTTTAATATATCCTTCTTCTATTGCTTTTCCAACTAAAAGCGATGTAATACTTTTAGTTACAGAAAAAACATTGTTTTTAGAGCGTTCTGAACAAGCATTAAAATATTCCTCTAAGATAATCTGATCCCCTATGGAGATCGAAAGATTTCTCATATTTGAAACCTGATTTAACCTTTCAAGAACTTCATCAAAATTATAGGTATATTCTTGAACCTCTTCTTTTACCTCTAACAAATCTTTCTCAATGAGCGTATTATGTTCTGTCTGTTTTTCACATCCCAGTAGAAATAAGAGCAACATAATAACCAACACAATCTTTTTCATTTTTCCCCCTCTAAAAAAGAAAGTTACTGTGATCAGTAACTTCATAAACTCTAAAATAGATGCATCATGGTATGATGTTTTGACATATGTTTTTTAATTCTAATATGATATTTTGATATTCTAATACCTATCCAAACTATGAAAACATATCCAAGTGCTGGTGTTAATCCAACGAGAGCTGTTTTCCATGTAAACAGATAAGCAAACATTCCAGTATATAAAATTGCCTCAAGTAAATATGGTAGTATATTCCAAAACCAACTTGTAAATCGACTACTGTCAAATTCTATATTATTAAAGTAATCGGTATGCAATCTTGCTGATTCCACTGCAATATCATGTATTTTTCTACGTGTAGTCAGCGCTTGATATGCATTCTCTTGCAAAGCTTTCCCTTCACTAGTAATCATAACATACCTCCTTTATGCCTTATATATACCCTTATTTTTGATATTTTAATAAAATATCTTTATTACCGACCTCCGATTTTTAAAATCCAGAACATCAAAAGAATTGACAACAACCCCGATAACGGAATAATAAAAATGATCAACGATTTGAAACCAAATCCTATTGCCATAATTGCTAACCAAATGAGTATCCCGAATATCTGCCCAGAAAAATTCCACATGTAATGGTGCATAATTTTATTAAGTATTGGATTCTTATAATCACGTTTTATGAAAATTTGATTAAAGTATCCTAATTCCAAAGGCGTACTAAACTTTGACAAACCTTCTTGACCTAATCTATACATTTTCATTTCCCTTTTTACACTATGATTCATTTCATCACACCTTTCATATATGATAGTCCAAAATGAGAACACCAATAATCAATGGTACTAAAGTAATCAGTGGTACTAAAAAAATTTTAAACGCTTCCAAGCCAAACCATCCTACCATTAAAAGCATCCAAAAACCCAAAGAAATCAATGGTGGTATATAATTCATCATATTTGCATTTCTAAATTTTCTATAGGACTTTTTATGCGTTCCAACAAAAGTGTCCTTCCTTGCATCATTTCAGCATAAGCCTCTTGCTTTTGATAACCAATCTGACATTGGGCTTTTGACATTAACGATCCCATAACTCACCTCATCATTCTTATGATAATATTATTATACCGCTTAATTGTCTGAAAATTCAGACAATTAAATTAAGCTTTTGTCATATTTAAAGGTCCTTTTTAACAAAATAGAAATATATGCTGTGAGATGGCACAAAAAAAAGCTGAATAATCAGCTTCTTGACAATCTAATAATCTCTTGCATTTCAATTTCTACATGATTTTTGATCCATAGCGACAGCTCTTCAAAAATATTTAGAACAAACTTTTTACCATTGGTTTCCATCAAAGATAAATCCAATGAATTTAGCCAATTGACAAAATACTTATGTGCTTCTCTTTGTTGTTCGTATAGCTTTACATCATGTAAAATCCAAAACTCTTCTTCTGTTGCAAAATGGTATATGGAATATTGAACCAACCTTTCAAAGGTTTCATACAATACATCTGTATCTAAATCCTCTTCATTTAGTAAATCAACCACATCTCTTGCAATTTCAAATAAATTATAATGTTGTTCATCTACAGCTTCTATACCTGAAGCATATTCTTCATACCATTTAAACATAAATCACCTCAATCTTATTTTATCCAATAAAAGGGATTTTAACAAGGTTTGCAATTGTTAAAAATAAATCAAAGTTAAGGTTTATTTAATAGGTTATTCTACAATTTAATGTTACACTATAGGTGCTCGAGTAAATTTTCGATGCTATCCCATATAGCCGTGAATGATTTTCACACAACAAAAGCACTGTTCCCCAGTGCTTTTGTATTTCAATTTTTCTTTAAAATCATATAGTCTTTATCGTTCTTGAAAAGAATATCCAATTGATATTTTTGTGACAAGTACTCAAAAGTTTTATGATGATAAAATCCAATATGGGTTGGATCTCTCCTATACCACCATTTAATGAAGACTTCATCCTCTGGGACAAACTGTGTCATGATTGCCAGTATCCCACCTGGTCTCAGCAATCGAACTAAAGTATCCAAAGTCTCTATGGGTTCCACAATGTGTTCAAAAACCTCTGTAGATGTAATTAAATCATAAGAATGATTCAAGTAATCCAAATCAGGTGCATAAAAAGGATCAAAAGATGTAACCTCGTAACTGGATTTCCTTAAAACCTGAGAAAAAACTGGCGTTGGACCAGAACCAAA
The DNA here is from genome assembly GCA_016937975.1 of Clostridia bacterium. Lineage (GTDB taxonomy): Bacteria > Bacillota > Clostridia > Peptostreptococcales > Acidaminobacteraceae > JABXKX01. Next base: position 14,281 of record JAFGVN010000136.1, on the reverse strand, counting down.
TTCCAATACCTTTGTGCCTGAGACAAAGGATTCAAATGCATTTTGAAATCTTTTGAACATATTGACATAACCTTCATCCTCAATGGAATTTTCATGTCGATTATATTCCTCTAATTCTTTTTCTATTGATATGTGAAACTTCGAGTCCTCATAAACAAATAGACACGAAGTGCATCGATGATAAATAATATCAAACTGCACATCATGTATGGGATATGTCTTTGAACCGCATATTTTACAATCCATGATACGCTCCTTCTACTTTGTAATTAACTCTTCCAAGGCAGTATTTGATAACCCTGTATAATGAATAAAGCACTGCTTAACAGTGCTCAAATTATTTTAAATCCTCTAAAAAATTCATCATCAACCCAATCATTTCCTCGGAAGAAACAGCTTGATTCAATTGATCTTTAACTTTCGAACTACCATGTAAACCTTTGAGATACCAGGCAGCATGTTTACGCATTTCCATCATACCCCTTCGATCACCTTTATATTTAAGAAGTAACTCCAAATGTTTTAAAGCTACTCTTATACGCTCTTCAGGTGAAGGTCCCTCTATTCTTTTTCCTGTTCTAAAATAGGCATTGATTTCTTTAATTAACCACGGATTGCCTTGAACACCACGAGCGACCATCAGACCATCTACACCTGTATGTTCTTTCATTCTTATGGCATCATCAAGGGTAAAGATATCTCCATTGCCAATTACAGGAATTGATACCGCTTTTTTCACATCACGAATAATATCCCAATCTGCCTTTCCGGCATAAAATTGGTCTCTGGTTCGGCCATGCACAGTTATAAAATCAGCACCAGCCTGTTCAATCACTTTAGCCACTTCCACAGCATTCACTTCTGCAAAACCTTTTCTTATCTTAACAGAAACAGGTTTATTAGATTTGAACACCACGGCTTTCACAATGGCATCTATTAATTTTAGATCTTTCATTAAGGCTGAGCCATCACCATTTTTTACAATCTTAGGTGCTGGACATCCCATATTAATGTCTAAAACATCATGGTTAAAATCTTGAAGGTTTTCAACCATATGAGCCATAATCTCTGGTTCATGACCAAAAATTTGAAGACCAACTGGTTTTTCAAAGTCTTCTATGTGCATGATTTCTTTTGTTTTTTTATCTTCGTAGTAAAATGCCTTAGCCGAAACCATTTCTGTGAACATCAACCCACAACCAAAATCTTTAACAATTTCTCGAAAAGCGCGATCTGTTACTCCTGCCATGGGTCCTAAAGCAACTTCACCTTCTATATTCAACTTCTTTAAATTCATTTTTTCCCTTTATTCATCTTATAGATATAAAGTAATCCTTCTAACGTTAGCATTCTGTCAATTACATCGATACATTCTGACTCTTCAGAAATCATATATGCCAAGCCCCCTGTGGCAATTACTTTTGCATCAGGTGCATTTAATTCCTTTTTCATACGCTTTACTATATATTCAACCAAACCAACATAGCCTAAAATTACACCAGACTGAATGCTTTCATTGGTATTCTTACAAATAACACGATCGGGTTTTACAAGTTCTACTTTAGTTAATTTTGCAGCATTTTGATATAAAGCGTCACTTGAAATTTTAATACCTGGTGCAATGGTACCACCTAAATACTCATTTTTCTCATTAATAGCACAAAAGGTAGTAGCTGTACCAAAATCAACGATAATGAGTGGTCCACCATATTTTTTAAATCCTGCTACTGCATTTACAATACGATCTGCACCCACTTGCTTAGGATTATCATATTTAACATTAATACCCGTTTTAATACCAGGACCAATCACAATCGCTTCAGAACCACAATACTTTGAAGCCATATGCTGTAATGAATACATAATCGAAGGCACAACAGAAGAAATGATTACATCGGTTACCATGGATAAATCCAAATGGTTATATGCAAATAATTGATTGATTAACATACCAATTTCATCTGCTGTTTTACTTTTATCCGTAGAAATTCTCCAGTTTTGAATTAACTCATCTTCCTTAAATAAGCCCAAAACAATATTTGTATTACCAACGTCAACTGCTAATAACATATAACACCTCTAATTAACATAATCGTACAAGCCTCTAACAGAGACTTCACCATAAAAAACTTTCTCTTTTTCGTTGTTTTCATTCATAACGACTAACTGACCTTCTTCATCTAAATCTTCAACATAAACTTCCCTGACAGAAGATTTTGTAATCAATTTAACTTTTTCACCAATTAGAATTGAATGTTCCTTGCATATCATAATGGTTTCTTTCAATGATTTTTCCTCTATAAACTTTAAATACAAATTTTCGAAATGATCGAAAAATCTAAGTATTAAATTTTTCCTTGATATCATTTGATCTGTATGTAGAGATAGCGATGTTGCCTTATCCCTTATCTCATCAGGAAAATTCTTTTGATGTACATTTACACCTATACCCACAACAACATAATTAATCTCTCCAAGTTCTGCTGACATTTCAGTTAAAACACCACATACTTTCTTCTTATCCAGAATCAAATCATTAGGCCACTTTATTTTAACATCAAAACCAAATGCTCTAAGGGTCAACACCATAGCTGCACCAGCAATTTGTGTAATTTTAGGCGCATCATAGGGTGGAATCTCAGGCTTCAACAGAATAGACATCCAAATACCAGTTTGGCTTTGACTTTCCCAAACACGACCTAATCTTCCCTTTCCCTTTGTTTGTTCATCAGAAATAACAACGGTACCATGGGGTAATTTAAAAGCATTTTTTTTTAAGTATTCGTTAGTGGAATCTATTGTCTCCAAGAAAATAAGTTCTTTGCCAAGATCTGATTTGAAAGTTGGTCTAGTTAACTCCATTTGATTGTACAATTCAACAGCATCACTGCGATAGCAATGACCTCGTCTCGAAATCGATTCAATATGATAACCTTCATCTTTTAAATGACTTATATGTTTAGAGACTGCTTGTCTCGAAATATTTAAAGCCTCACTAATAGCTTTTCCAGAAACAAACTTATTTTCATTTTCCTTGAGCATTTTTAAAATTTTGGTTTTCATAATACCTCCAGCATCTCACTTAATATAACAAAAAAATGCTCGGACATCAACATGGTCCGTAACGTTTCTATGAACTTTTCTCACTGATAGGGCTATCATACAACCAAGAAAAAAGAATCTAGCCGAAGCTAGATCCATTTAAATTTTTATTGGAATAATGATAGTAAAACACCAGCTGATACAGCAGAACCAATAACACCTGCTACGTTTGGACCCATTGCATGCATCAACAAGAAGTTTGTAGGATCAGCTTTCTGACCTTCAACTTGTGAAACACGGGCTGCCATCGGTACAGCAGATACGCCTGCGGAACCAATTAGTGGATTAATTGTACCACCTGATAACTTATTCATCAACTTCGCCAAAACTACCCCTGCAGCTGTACCAAAACCAAAGGCAATAACACCTAAGAAGATGATTTTTAAAGTTTCTGGTTGTAAGAAGTACTCAGCTGAAGCTGTAGCACCTACTGTAACACCAAGGAAGATTGTAACAATATTCATTAAAGCATTTTGTGCTGTATCTGTTAAACGACCAACAGCACCTGATTCTCTGAATAAGTTACCTAACATTAACATACCAACTAAAGCAGTTGCAGGTGGTACGATTAATGCTACCAAGACTGTAACAACGATAGGGAAAATAATTTTCTCAAGTTTAGAAACATTTCTAAGTTGTTGCATCTTAATTTGTCTTTCTTTCTTTGTCGTCAACGCACGCATGATTGGTGGTTGAATAACAGGTACTAATGCCATATATGAGTAAGCTGCAACGGCAATCGCGCCTAATTTCTGTGGTGCAAGTTTTGAGGCTAAGAAGATCGCAGTAGGACCATCTGCACCTCCGATAATACCAATTGCAGAAGCTTCTTGAGCCGTAAAACCTAAGAATATAGCACCTGCAAAAGTTACATAAATACCAAATTGAGCTGCAGCACCTAATAATAATGATTTAGGATTTGCAATCAATGGACCAAAGTCAGTCATCGCTCCAACACCTAAGAAGATCAGTGGTGGAAATATTCCTAAGTGGTCACCTTGGAATAAATAGTAAAGTAAACCACCAATTTTTTCAATGTGTAATGTTAAATCCTGTAGAACTACAGCTTTACCAGCTTCATCAGCTACAAGTTGCAGCAAGTTCCCTTCCATATTTAAACTATGTGCTATACGACTATCAGCCAGTTGATAAACTGGAGCATCCATAACACCTGCTACTGGCAAGTTAGCTAATAGCATACCAAATGCAATAGGAACGAGAAGCAGCGGCTCAAAACCTTTTTTAATGGCTAAGAATAGCAGCACAAATGACACCATCATCATGATGATTTGGCCGCCAGTGATATTGGCGAAACCTGTGTCTCCCCAAAAATTCATTAGCGCTTGACCCATAATGTCTCCTCCTTAATTTGTAGATTATTCGATTACAATCATGACGTCTCCACCGTTAACTGACTCACCAGTTTTAACGAGGATTTGTGCAACTGTACCGTCTACAGGAGCAGCAATTTCATTTTCCATTTTCATAGCTTCAAGTACCAATACAACATCACCATGTGATACCGTATCGCCTTCTTTAACTTTAATATCGAAAATTGTACCAGGCATTGGTGCAGTGATTTGTGAACCCCCAGCTACAGCAGCCTTAGGTGCAGCTTTAGGAGCAGCCTTTGGTGCAGCTTGTGGTGCTGGAGCAGCTTTTGGAGCAGCAGCTCTAGGTGCTACCGGAGCACTTGGAACACCACCAATTTCTTCTACCTCTACTTCATAAGAGTTACCGTTTACAGTTATGTTAAACTTTTTCATGAGTTTATCCCCCTATTTAAAATCTCGTATTCATTTGCTCGATACGACCTGTTTTCGCCCAACTTGGCGTATGATCATTGGTACGAACAATATTTTTAACAACAATGTTGTGAATTGATGTATTCATACTAGCAGCTACTGCTGCTGCAATTACAGCAATTAATTCTTCATCATCTTCTGCAGTATATTCATCAACTACTGCAGTGGTTGTCTCCACTTTCTCAACCTTTGAAGGCTTAACGGTCTTTTTATCCATTGCTTTAAAGATATTCGATACCATCGAAATACTAAACCAAAGGAAAACTAAAACCGAGAAAGTAACCGCCATACCTAGACCTGCTACAAACAAAATCATCAACACTTTTTCAGAAGTGGTTAACAACTTAATAGATTCTGGATCTTGTTGCAACATTTTTAATATTTCATTTAAGCCGCGGGTATCGCTCATAGCAACCATAGCTGAGTTTAAAAACCCATTTATTTTAATGAATGCCATATGTGATCCTTTCTTTTATTATAGTGGAATGTTACCGTGTTTTTTACCTGGTCTATTTTCACGTTTTGATGCCAACATATTGAAAGCATCAACTAATCTAGCACGTGAAGACGATGGTTCAATAACATCATCAACAAATCCTCTCTCAGCAGCTTTATAAGGTGTTGAGAATTCAGCTTCATAATTGTCAATAATTCTTTGTCTTTCAGCAACTGGATCATCAGCAGATTTGATTTCTTTTCTAAAGATGATTTCAGCAGCTCCTGAAGCACCCATTACTGCGATTTGAGCTGTTGGCCATGCCAATACAATATCAGCACCTAATTCTTTACAGCACATTGCTAAGTAAGATCCACCATAAGCTTTTCTTAAAATTAATGTTACTTTCGGTACAGTCGCTTCTGAATATGCATAAAGCATTTTTGCACCATGACGAATAATTCCACCGTACTCTTGAGCTGTACCTGGTAAGAAACCTGGAACATCTACAAGGTTTAATAAAGGAATATTATAACAGTCACAAGTTCTAACGAATCTTGCAGCTTTATCAGATGCATTGATATCTAAACAACCTGCTAATACTTTTGGTTGGTTAGCAACAACACCTACTGATTGACCATTGATTCTTATAAAACCCGTTACGATATTTTTAGCAAAATGTTCTTGATATTCCATAAAATCACCACCATCTGCTAAAGCATGGATAATGTCTTTAACATCATATGGCTTATTAGGATTATCCGGAATAATTGAATCGAATTCAGGAATCAAACGATTGATATCATCTTCTGTTTCAAAGATTGGAGCTGGCTCAGTATTGTTTGAAGGTAAGAATGCTAACAATCTTCTGATTTCTTCAATACAAGCTTCATCAGTTTGCTCGAAGAATTGAGCTACACCTGAAACTGAGTTATGTGTCATAGCGCCACCTAATGCTTCAGCTGAAACTTCTTCTCCAGTAACTGTTTTAATAACTTGAGGACCAGTGATAAACATTTGAGATGTTTTGTCTACCATAAAGATAAAGTCGTTTAAAGCAGGTGAATATACTGCACCACCAGCACAAGGACCCATAATTGCAGTGATTTGAGGAATAACACCTGAAGCAATTGTATTTCTGAAGAAGATATTACCATATCCAGAAAGTGCATCTACTGCTTCTTGAATTCTAGCGCCACCTGAATCATTTAAACCGACAACAGGTGCACCAACTTTAACAGCATAATCCAATACCTTACAGATTTTTGCAGCATGCATTTCTCCAAGAGAACCACCTACTACTGTAAAGTCTTGTGAAAAAGCATATACGACACGGCCATTAACTTGACCATAACCCGTAACAACACCTTCTGCAGGTGCATCTACTTTTTCCATACCGAAGTTTGTGCAACGATGTTTTACAAATGCATCTAATTCTACAAAAGTTCCTTCATCAAATAATAAATTGATTCTCTCTCTTGCAGTAAGCTTGCCACTTGCATGTTGCTTTTCAATTCTTTCAACACCCCCACCTAAAGCAATTTTTTGCTTTCTTTGGCGCAGATCTTCAAGTTTGTTCATAGCCATTAAGCTACCTCCTAACTCCTTAATCCAATAAAAATCATTTTAGTTTTTACAGGTTTCATTATAACCGATAATTATATATTTACAATAGAAAAATGAAAGTTCTATTCAATTATCTTTCACAAAGTTCAATTAAAACTCTGTATGAACTCTTCGGATGCATAAATGCAATTTTAGCACCACCAGCACCATATCTTGGCATTTCATCAATCATTTTCATGCCCTTCTCTTGCATCTCAGCAATAGCTTCTTCAATATTTTCAACCCTGAATGCCAAGTGTTGTACACCCTCACCATTACGCTCAATGTACTTTGCAATAGGACCATCTTCTGATGTCGATTCTAACAACTCCACTTCAGTATCCCCTATAGGCAAAAATGCAACTTTTACTTTTTGTTCTTCCACAATTTCAGTATCTTGTAAATCTAAGCCTAAAATATCTGTATAGAATTTAATGGTTTCTTCTAGATTTTTTACTGCAATACCGATATGGTCAACTTTCATAACTTTCATAAAGAACCTCCTAATTTTTCTTTATATTATGCATGATTTCATCACATGCCGTATAAGGATCTGTTTCTCGTTTTACAATATTTACGGATAAGCTATTAATCAATTGTTCATTATAAGCATTATCAAATAAATGCTCTAAAACACGATGCTTAACAAGCTCTACAATTTCATTTTTAGTATTGTTTATACGACGAGTTTCAAATAAACCTGTTGAGGCCATGTAATTACGATGTTCAGAAATACCTTCAAACAATTCTTCTATACCATCATTGTTCATCGCAATTGTCATCTTAACTGGAGGACGCCAATCTTTACTGCTATAATCAAGCATCGCATTGATTTCACGAGCGGTTTTCTTCGCCCCATCTCGATCCGCCTTATTGATAGCAAAGACATCACCAATCTCCATAATACCAGCTTTAATGGCTTGTATATCATCTCCTAAACCAGGAACCATAACCATAACAGTTGTATCACAATTTTTAACGATATCAATTTCAGATTGTCCTACACCAACCGTTTCAACAAATATATAATCTGCACCATAGATATCTAATACTTTGATTGCAGCACTTGTGCCTTCTGATATACCACCTAAGCTTCCACGAGCACCCATACTTCTTATAAACACATTGGGATGTGTTGATAAACCCGTCATTCTAACACGATCACCAAGTATGGCACCTCCAGTAAAAGGGCTTGTCGGATCTACGGCAATCACACCTACTTTTTTTCCTTCATCTAATAAGCGTTTTACCAGTTTATCTGTTAAAGTACTTTTACCTGCTCCAGGTGGACCTGTAATGCCTACAACGTAGGCATTACCAGTCTTGTTGTGTAATTTTTTTAGTAATTCAAAAGCTGCCTCGTCTTTGTTTTCGACTAGAGTAATCAATCTTGCTACAGCACGTTTGTTACCCTCAAGCAGTTTCGCTTCTATATTCATACACCCCACCTTTTGAATTATCTATTTACATTTGCCTTAATAAATTCAATTGTAACACTTGTTGGTGTACCAGGTGTAAAGATTTCAGCAATACCATTTTCTTTTAAGAATGGAATATCTTCATCTGGAATAACGCCACCACCAACAACTAAAATATCTGAAGCGTCTTGCTCAGCTAATAATTTTACTACCTTTGGTAATAATGTGTTGTGTGCACCAGATAAAATACTGATAGCAACACAGTCGACATCTTCCTGAATAGCTGCGTTTACGATTTGATCAGGAGTTTGTCTTAAACCTGTATAAATAACTTCCATACCAGCATCTCTCAATGCTCTAGCCACGACTTTAGCGCCTCTGTCGTGTCCATCCAATCCTGGCTTGGCAACTAATACTCTAATTGGTCTATCCATTTTAATCCTCCTACTGATTATAAGTTTACAGATTGTTGGTATTCACCAAACACATCTCTCATAACACCACAAATTTCACCTAAAGTTGCATATACTTTAACAGCTTCAATGATTACTGGCATTACATTTTGAGAACCTTCACATGCTGTTCTTAACGCTGCTAGTTTTTCTTCAACTGCTGCATTATCACGGTTAGCTCTTAAATCAGCTAATTTCTTCTTAGCATTTTCGCCTACAATAGGGTCAACTCTTAAAAGATCTTTAGGTGCTGATTCTTCGATTTGGTATTTGTTCATACCAACAACGATTCTCTCACCAGTTTCAACTTCTTTTTGGTAGTAGTAAGCAGCATCCATGATTTCTTGTTGAATGTAACCTTGATCGATAGCTTTTGGTGCGCCACCTAAATCATCTACTTTAGTGATGTATTCCATTGCTTTGTCCATGATTTCTTTTGTCTTAGCTTCAATGAAATATGAACCCGCAAGTGGATCTACTGTATTGGTTACACCTGATTCATGTGCAACTATTTGTTGTGTTCTTAATGCAACTCTTACTGAATCTTCAGTAGGTAAAGCTAATGCTTCGTCTTTAGAGTTTGTATGAAGGGATTGAGTACCACCTAATACAGCTGCTAAAGTTTGGATTGCAACACGTACGATATTGTTTTCTGGTTGTTGTGCAGTTAGCGTTGAACCACCTGTTTGTGTATGGAACTTAAGTGCCATAGACTTAGGATTCTTAGCGCCAAAACGCTCTTTCATAATTTTAGCCCATAAAGTTCTTGCCGCTCTGTATTTTGCAACTTCTTCCAACAAGTCATTATGTGCATTAAAGAAGAATGATAATCTTGGTGCAAATGTATCTACATCTAAACCAGCTTTAATAGCAGCTTCTACGTAAGCAATACCATCTGCAATTGTGAAACCAACTTCTTGTGCAGCAGTCGAACCCGCTTCACGAATGTGGTAACCCGAAATAGAAATTGTATTCCAAAGTGGAACGTCTTTTGAACAGTATTCAAAAATATCTGTAATTAATCTCATTGATGGTTCTGTAGGGAAAATATATGTACCTCTCGCAATATATTCCTTCAAGATATCATTTTGGATAGTACCTCTTAATTTGTCAGAGCTTACACCTTGCTTCTCAGCCACTGCAATGTACATTGCAAGTAATACTGATGCTGGTGCATTGATTGTCATAGAAGTAGAAACTTTATCCAATGGAATACCATCAAAAAGAATTTCCATATCTGCTAATGAGTCAATCGCTACACCTACTTTACCAACTTCACCTTCAGACAATTCGTGATCCGAGTCATAACCGATTTGAGTTGGTAAGTCAAATGCTACTGATAATCCGCTTGAACCTTGTTCTACTAAGTATTTATATCGTTTGTTAGACTCTTCAGCTGTAGCAAAACCTGCATACATTCTCATAGTCCATAAACGACCTCTATACATATTGGGTTGTACCCCTCTTGTATATGGGTATTCGCCAGGAAATCCGATATCCGAATAATCGAATTCTTCTAAATCTGCAGGTGTATAAAGACCTTTTACTTCATCACCTGAACCAGAAACAAATTTCTCTAATCTTTCTGGATTTTTTGCTAACATGCTCTTTGTTTTTTCATTAAATTTTTCAAGTCCTTCACTTACTTGAGCCATTTTTCCCTTATCAAACATTGAACTGCCTCCCTTTTATTTTGCTGAGTGAACGCGCACCCAGATAAACACCTACTGCATCCACTATAGAATAACATAAATTCGTGTATTTTTCACAGTTTACAAGTAAATATAATTGTATACTTTCTCACTATGTTATAATTGTATACGTTTTCCTATATTGTTACTTAACTTTCATACTTCCAGTCGTTAAGAATCTGTGATGCCATGAATGAGATTCATCCATTAAATGAGGTTCATGGCTATACTTACCCTGTTCAGCACGATTTAAATAATCAAATAACATCTCTTTAAAATCTGGATGAGCACAATTCTCAATAATCTTTCTTGCTCTTTCTCTTGGACATAGACCTCTTACATCTGCAAGACCTTGTTCTGTTACAAAGACTTCTACATCATGTTCAGTGTGATCCACATGTGAAACAAAAGGCACAATGCTAGAAATATCTCCATTCTTAGCTGTAGAAACAGTTGTAAAGAAAGATAAATATGCATTTCTTGTAAAATCACCAGAACCTCCAATACCATTCATCATTCTTGATCCCATGATATTCGTTGAATTCACATGCCCATAAATATCAAATTCAATGGCAGTATTTAAAGCAATAACCCCTAGTCTTCTTGCAACTTCAGGATGATTTGAGATCTCCATTGGTCTTAGAACACAGTATTTTGCATAATGTTCCATATTATCATTTAATCGTTTTAAGCCTTCTTCTGAAGGCGTAAAGGATGTACCTGACGCCACTTTCACTTTACCTGCATCAATGAGATCAAACATCGAATCTTGAATAACCTCAGTGTAACAAGTCAAATTCTCAAATTCAGAATCCACTAAGCCACCTAATACCGCATTGGCAACTGAACCGACACCTGATTGTAATGGCAATAGGTTTTCTGGTAATCTACCCGCTTTTACTTCTTCTTTTAAAAATTCAATGATGTGTGCTGAAATTTTCTTGGAATCTTCATCAATGGGACCTAAAGGTCTTACTTTATCTGTAATGTCACATTCAACGATCCCAACAATTTTCTTCGGATCACATTCAATGTATGGCGTACCAATTCTATCACCAGGACCAACAATTGGAATTGGCTTTCTAAAAGGTGGTTTTTCTGTCATGTAAATGTCATGAACGCCTTCTAAAGCCATCGACTGAGTCGTATTGATTTCAATAAGAACCATATCCGCTTCTTTAACCGCTTGTGGAGAAATTCCTACAGAAGTTGTCGGAATGATGTTTCCCTCTTCAGTAATGGCTATAGCTTCAATAATAGCCACATCAATGTTTCCAAAGAAACCATATTCTATAAATTGTGTGACATGGCTTAAATGCATATCCTGATAACAAACACTGCCATTGTTGATGCCATCTCTCGAAGCATTATTGGTTTGATATGGAAAGCGTCTTTTTAAAACACCTGTTTTGGTTAAGGCACCATCTAATTCATCTCCTACTGAAGCCCCTGTAATCAAGGTGATGCCAAAAGGTTCTTTCTCAGCTCGTTTTGCCATTGCTAATGGAATGGCTTTTGGATAACCCGATGGTGTAAAACCACTGGTTGCCACTGTCATATTATCCTCTATAAATGAAGCCGCTGCTTCCGGTGACATGATTTTTTCATGTAACGATGCCATACGAATTCTATCTTTAATCATGATATCCTCCCATAAAAATTTCCCGAAAAAAAGGGCATTAGAAATAAACCTAAGTTTATATCTAACGCCTCATGATTACGGGATAGGTAAGAGGTCTTCTCACCTAATAAACATATTGTTAAATACTAAATTTGATTAAATTTTTCATGACAAGTGCGCATTGCAGAAATCAATGCTTTTTTAGCAGAACCATAATAATGATCAACAAAATCCTGTTCGATTGCATCAATTTGCCTTAAATCCCTTTCAACAACCAAAGAATTAAAAACACGTTTCGCTAGACTTGTCACTAACGAACATTCTGCATCTAAAATTATACCAGTATTCTTATCTACCAACAATCCTACACAAATAACCGTATAAAGCTCACTGGCAGTAATACCTTGAGGTAATTTTGCATACCCCGTTACAAAAACTTCATTTTTCAAATTCATCACCTATCTTCATGACTTATAATATCATTCGATGGGTTTTATATCAAGGTATATTACATCGGTAATCCATGTAAAATAATCGTGAACAATACCATACCTAAGAGGGCAAATGGATAGGTTGCACCATAACCTGCAGCAGGATCATCAGAACCAATTGCATCTACAGCTGCGCCTAAGCCAGGTGTTGAAGTCATACCTCCACAAATTGCACCTGAAAGCATAATCCAGTTTATTTTGAACACATACTTACCAATTACGAAGCCAACTAACATAGCAATTAATCCGACAACCAAGCCGACGATTGCTAGGGTTAAACCAGATCCAACAAGTGCATCAAACACTTTGAATCCATATCGTAAACCAACGATTGCAAGGAAAAATGCCAATGATAATTGTCTTACAATGCCAAGAATCTTAGAACTCATTCTAAAGTTAACTGGACCAATTTTACCAATATAACCCAAGATTAAAGAGCCAACCAACACACCACCTGTTGAACCTAATGAGAAGACTTGATTTATGCCTATAAAACTTAAGTCAATTCCAAATTGTCCAATGGTGTAACCAAACAGCATGGCAATACATAAAGCAACCAAATCAAAATCAGTTTCCTTGATTTCACGACCCGCTGCAGATTTTCTTGCTTCAGCCATTTCACGGTTGTAGATTGCTTGCTCTTCTTCCACATTGATTCTGAAGATTTTTGGAAAGAAGTTAACCGCTATGATCACGATGATTACACCAAATGGATAGCCTATCGCATGTCCTATTCCGATTCCAGCTTCCGCATTTTTGATGAACTGCTTTTCCAGTTCTGGTGTTAAGCTTGGATAATCTTCAACCTTTAATACAGGATCGATCATCTTTAACACTTTAGCTTTCTCATCCATGGTCATAGTGTTATATTTTGACACAACTTTAGTAGAATGCTCAGTGGCTGTTTCTGTTGCGGCAGCTAGACCTGGGGAACTGGTCAATGCACCTGTATACACCCCTGATACCTCATATGGTGTCGATTCGCTTTCAAAGACTTTTGTTGTCAAAATCGTCATACCATAAGTCGCGGCTGCACCTACAAAAGTTATGATTAAACCTAATGCTACAAATTTTAATCCGTATTTTCTTAGAACTGCACCAACATCTTTTGCAGCCAATAAACCAACTGCTACGACAAATAGAATTAAAAATAAATTAAAAAAATCTTTTGGAATAATACCTTTTCCTAAAAAACTCGTTGCACTGCTATACAAATCATCTCCTTCACCAAATGAATTTGCATACTTTACAACTGCCCATCCAAATAACAATCCTGTAAACAATGTTCCTGAAACACCAAAATTAAATTTACCAAACTTAACCTTGCCGAAAATCATGCCTGTGAATACTGCTACAAACATGAGAACAAAAGGATTCATAATCCAATTTCCTAAACTAAAAACCATTACCTACCCCTTTCTCTCTTTTTACACAAAAACATAAAAATAGACGACAATAAAACTAAAAACCAACGTTTTCAGGTTTAGTGCCGTCCAATACTCACGAGTCAGCAAAAGGGCATTTTGCCAAATAAGCATCAAGGCTTATGCATTTGTGTTACAACATGTTAATAATATCACAATGATTATACTCACGCAAGCATTTTCAGAAAATTTGTAAAACCGGTGTATACATTTCATCAAACTCTTGCAACTTGAGA
>JAFGVN010000135.1 GCA_016937975.1 Clostridia bacterium | reverse complement strand
GTTCTGTGAGGGGCAACTAGACTATTTCCCTCACTATGAAAATAGAGAGGGGGAATGTCGAGCGTTGTCTACTCGACGTCATTATGATAGCATTAGATACTTTATCTGAATCCTTAAGATATATCGAAGAACACTTGGAAGATACCTTATCATTACAAAGCATTGCTGATGTAGCACATTATTCTCCCTTTCATTATCAACGGTTATTTCAAATGCTTACGGGGCAAACTCTATTTGATTACATTAGAAACAGAAGATTATCACAAGCTGCCAGAGCTTTACTAACAGAGCAGGTGAAGATCATTGATTTATCACTACGCTATGGTTATGAGAGTCCAGAAGCTTTCACAAGAGCCTTTAAAAAATTATATGATGTGACGCCTTCTCAAGTAAAAAAAGAGAGTTTGGTTTTAAAATATTATCCCAAATTAGAGATTCAAGTTCATCTCAAAGCAGAAGAACCATTAAGATATAAAATAGTTGATATGGATGCTTTATATCTTAAAGGAAACCAAATCACTTTTACTGCCAATGAAATCATGGAAGGAAAAGCCTATTCTATGTTTTGGAGGAAACAGAAAGAGCCTTTAAAGGGACTTATGAAAATACATCAAACAAATCTTCAGGTAGGTGCAGGTGCCTATCGGAAAGAAAACCCAGATTTGTATGATGCTATAGTAGGGTGTTTTGTAAAAGATGAAAGCCAGGCAGACCTTATAGTGCCACCTACAAAATGGTGTGTTTTTTATGGCAAGGGACCGCTACAAGAAACATTACACAACTTATGGTCAAGAATATTTTTAGAATGGTTTCCAAAAACAAGTTTTCAACATTCGGGACAAACAGAAATAGAAATATTTCCAGTAGGAGATAGCAGTAGTGAACAATACACCTATGAAGTTTGGATTCCTCTAAGGAGTGTTTTGCATGAAATTTAAAGGTTTTCCAGCAGCTTTTATAGCTATTTTGGGATCAAGTACAGAAAAAGTTAATTTTACAACCGTTGGTGATATTGCAGTAGCCAGTATGAATCCACCAATGGTCATGATTGCTTTGCATAAAGACCATTATATAACAAAACAACTTCAAGAGAATAATTTTTTTTCTGCGAATATAGTTGATGCACATATGCAAGCTATTGTTGAGTACTGTAGTACGCACAGTGGTCATTATGTAAACAAGGATAAGTTTAACTATGATTTTCATGGAAATATTCCTTTTTTAGTAGATGCCCCTTTGGTTTTGGATTTAAAAGTGATTAGTGAAACTAAGTATTTACATCGCTGTATATTCTTATGTGAGGTAATAGAAAGTTATGGTCATGCAAAGGAAATCCTAATTTATACCATGAACCACCATTTTCACAGATTTTCATTGGAGGACTAGATCCTCTTTTTGATTTTTAGAACGCATTGAGGGTATATATAACCTGAAAGGTGGTTCTTATGAAGAGCATACGTTCTAAAATAATGGTAATCCTTTTATCAAGTATAATCACTACTGCTTTATTAACGGGCTCATTGTTAACAAGCTTTGCTTATAATGCCTTTCACAAGGAAACCATTGATAAAATGACCAACATGGTTGAGAAATATGCTGCAAGTTTCAATTTTAACTTGCAAAAGGTTATGGACATTGCAATCAATGTAGAAAATATGGTGACTTCATTAATGGATTTGGAGGCATTGAATACCAATCCTAATTATTTAGATGAGTTGGAAGTTGTATTAGCACCAGTTATAGAAGGTTATGCAAAACAGGGAATACGAACAAAATCTGCATATATTTTTTTTAATCCTGAGTTGGATGGAAAGAGTCACGACGTTTGGTATGCTGATTTAGATGGTAATGGTGTTATTCGACAGAATGAATTTGATCTTTCATTTTATGATGAGTTTAATGAAACCGAAGATTGGTATTTCATTCCGAAAGAAACCTTGAAACCCTTTTGGACAGATCCATATCCAGGAAATGCAGATTATGATGCACATATCATTTACATCTCTTATACAAGACCTATAGTAATAAATAACCAGTTTATTGGCGTTACTGGATCGGATTATCACTTTAGCGTCATGAGAGATGATATTAATGAAATTGCAATTTATGACACAGGATACGCACTTCTTCTTAATGAAGATTATGATGTGATGGTCCATAAATATTTGCCAACGAATACTAATTTAAAAGATTATAAATCAGGTCAATATGAATTCATTAATGATGAACTTAAAAAAGCTGATTCGGGATATTTTGAATATGTCTGGGAAGATGGCAGCAAAAAAATAATGGTATATCAAAGATTGAATAATGGTTGGACTTTTGGTATGGCCGTAGAAGAGAAAGAAGTCTACCAATGGTTGTATCAAACCATTGGGTTAATGGTGATTCTATCATTTGTGATTATTTCAATTATCGGTATTGGTGGTTATCGTATCACTTCATATCTTACAGATAATTTAACCATATTGGCAAAACATGTTAAAGTAATTGGGGATGGTGATTATGATCAACCTATTCCAAAAAAATTAAAATTGAAGAAAGATGAAACTGGGGAACTTGCTGTTAATATAGAACTCATGAGAGAACGTCAAAAAGAGAGCTTTGAGACCTTGAAATCCTATAACGAAGGGCTTGAAACTGAAATAGAAAATAGAACTAAATCACTGAAAGAAAGTCATCATCAATTAGAAATCACTTTACATGAAAATGAAGAAAAAAATCTTGCATTAAATGAAATGAACAAGCAGTTAAGTCAGGTCATTCAAGATATGGAAACAACCAAAAGACAATTAATAGAATCTGAAAAACTCGCTTCACTCAGTATGTTGGTAACCAAATTGGCTCATGAATTTAATACACCCGTTGGCAATATGACAACTTTAATTAGTTTCATGCAAAATATTACGAAAAGTATAGAGGAACTATTTTATAATCAAAATTTGAAGAAACACGATTTGTCGGACTACATTCAAAAAATTAATGAGAGTTCTAAATTATCCAATGAGAATTTAACAACAGTAAAAATGCTTGTGTCTCGATTTAAAGAATTGGATCCAGCGTCACATATCACAATCAAATCTAAAATTAACCTTTATGATTATATCAATATGGTTGTTAACTCTATACCTTACAATATGAAAAGGATTAGTGTGGAAATTCTATGTGACAAGAACCTTGAAGTCGTTATTGATTCCGGAAAATTATCTTCAATACTATTTCATTTGATTGACAATGCAGTACAACATGGGTTAGCGGATGTGGATTCAGGTCTTATTGTGATTGACGTATTCTATAGATCACCACAATTGACAATTGTTGTTAAGGACAATGGTGTAGGGATGTCAAAAGAAATGCTTGAACATATCTTTGTACCTTTTTATTCTGGAAGCTTAAGTAAGGATTCCAGTGGTTTAGGTTTGAATATTGTTTACAATATCGTGACTACTATTTTCAAGGGACAAATTAATTGTGAAAGTATAGAAAATGATTATACTCAATTTCTAATTACCCTGAACTTAGAGTAGGCATATTGGAAAAACTGTGCTATAATTTGAATATAATATTTTTGACGATGATTGAGATAAGTAGGCTACTACAGAGAGCAACATTTGGTGAGAGGTTGCAAGTGCTGAAGCGACTCATGAGTTTCAACAAGAAATTGTTGACGGTAACAGCCGTTATATGTAGGATGTTAATCTAAAGTGATCGAAAGATAATTAGGGTGGTACCGCGGTTTTTGTCGTCCCTAGAAATCACTTTAGTTTTTTTTGTTTTTGATGTTGGAGGAACGTATGAAAATTACAGGTTTAAATGAAATTAGAAAAAGTTTTCTTGAATTTTTTGAATCAAAAGAACATTTGGTAAGAAACAGTTATTCATTAGTACCACAAAATGATAAAAGTTTACTACTTATTGGTGCTGGCATGGCACCACTTAAAAATTATTTTACAGGACAAGAAACACCGCCGAATACAAAAATGGCAACTTGCCAAAGATGTATGAGAACAGGTGACATTGATAATGTTGGACACACTTCAAGACATGCTACTTTCTTCGAAATGCTAGGTAACTTCTCTTTTGGTGATTATTTTAAAGAGCAATCTTTAAAATGGGGCTGGGAGTATATTACAGAAGTATTGGGTCTACCGATTGATAACTTATGGGCAACTGTATATCTGACTGATGATGAAGCATATGATATTTGGAAGGATGTTATTGGCATTGATGAATCAAGACTTGTAAGATTAGGCAAGGAAGATAACTTCTGGGAAAAAGGTACAGGTCCATGTGGTCCATGTTCTGAAATCTATTATGATAGAGGCGAAAGATATGGCTGTGGGAAAGATACTTGCCAACCAGGTTGTGATTGTGATCGTTATGTAGAATTCTGGAACCACGTATTTACGCAGTTCGACAAAGATGAAGATGGTGTATATCATGATTTAGCAAATCCAAATATCGATACAGGTATGGGACTTGAGAGAATCGCTTGTATCATGCAAGACGTTGAATCAATCTTTGAAATTGATACACTAAAGCATATTTTAGATGCAATTGTAGAAAAGGCTGGTATTGTTTACGGACAAGATAAGAAGCAAACTGTTTCTGTGAAGATCATTACCGATCATCTTCGTGCAATTACATTTATGGTGTTAGATGGTATTTTACCAAATAACGAGGGTCGTGGTTATGTTTTAAGAAAAGTTTTAAGACGTGCTTATAGACATGGTAAATTGTTAGGCATCGAAGGTACATTCTTGAATGAGTTGGTAGATGCTGTCGTAGAAATTTCTAAATCGGCATATCCTGAATTAGTGGACAAAAAAGATTATATTAAGAAAGTAATTTTACTTGAAGAAGAACGCTTCCAACAAACTATTAATCAAGGTTTGGATATTTTGAAAGGATACATTGAAAACTTGGAAGGTAAAGTGCTTTCAGGTCAAGATGCATTTAAATTGTATGATACTTATGGTTTCCCAATTGATTTAACAAAAGAAATTTTGTCAGAATCAAACCTTGAAGTGGATGAAGTTGCTTTTGTCGAAGAAATGAAACAGCAAAAGGAAAGAGCTAGAGCTGCGAGAAGCACAAAGAGTGCTTGGGAAAAAAGTGCATTAAGTGATACTGACATTAAAGAGACCACTTTTGTTGGCTATACAGCTTTAAAAGGTGAAAGCCAAGTCTTAGCAATCGTTTCTGAAGATGAAATGGTAGATGAATTGTCAGAAGGTATGTCAGGTCAATTAATTCTTGATCAAACCACATTCTATGCAGAAAGTGGTGGACAAGTAGGTGACAAAGGAATTATTCGTGGAGAGACAGGTACTTTTATAGTAGAAGATACAATTAAAGGCTTACAAGATCGTTTTATTCACTTAGGTCATGTGGAAAGTGGATACTTTGAAGTGAATGGTTCAGTAGAAACTCTTGTTGATGAAGAAGTAAGATTAGCAAGTGCAAGAAATCATACGGCTACTCACTTATTGCATAAAGTTTTAAAAGATGTATTAGGTGACCATGTAGAGCAAAAGGGTTCTTTGGTAGATCCAACGAAACTAAGATTTGACTTCTCACACTTTGAAGGCATTGATTCTGAAACCCTTCAATCCATAGAGGAAAAAGTAAATGCGAAATTATTTGAAACACTTCCTGTTCAAACAGACGTTTTAGCAATAGATGAAGCTAAAAAAAGAGGCGCAACGGCATTGTTTGGTGAAAAATATGGTGATGAAGTAAGGGTTGTTTCTGTTGGTAATTTCAGTATGGAATTATGTGGTGGTACCCACGTTCAAAACATTTCACAAATTGGATTGTTTAAAATCTTATCAGAAAGTGGTATCGCAGCTGGTGTAAGAAGAATTGAGGCGATTACAGGAAAAGCTGTTTATCATTATTTAAATGATGTTGATCATAAAATCAAACAAGTAGCTAATATTGTAAAAGGTACTGTGGAAGATGTCGATGTAAAAGTTGAAAGTTTAACTCAGGAAGTTAAGCAATTAAACAAAGATCTTGATAAAATGAAATCAAAGGCTGCATCTCAAGGATTGGAAGATATTTTAAATCAAGCAAAAGTAATTAATGATATGCATGTGATTACAGCTGCATTAAAAGGTGTAGAACCTAATACCTTGAGAGAATTAGCAGATAAGATCATAGACAAAATTAAAGATGGTGTTGTTGTATTGGCATCTGATAATGGTGATAAAGTTGCTTTAATTGCTATGGCTAGTGAATCTGCTGTTAAAAAAGGTGCACATGCGGGTAATATTATAAAAGTTGTAGCACCTATAACAGGTGGCGGCGGCGGTGGAAGACCGAATATGGCTCAAGCTGGTGGTAAAGATGCAACGAAAATTCAAGAAGCACTAGATAAAGTAGCAAAAATTATTGAGGAAATATAAAATAGTGCTGTGAAGATTCATAAAATTACATGAATCGTGTATAATAGAATTAACACTAGATTGGAGGATTTATGAGTAATTTAGATCAAACAATGAAATTTGATTTTGATGCGGAGCTCCGTGAAGAAGTCAAAGAAATATTAACCAATGTACAAAAGTCTTTAATAGAAAAGGGCTACAATCCTGTCAATCAAATGGTAGGCTATTTGTTAAGTGGGGATCCTACTTATATTACAAGTTATAATAATGCACGTCAGTTGATGAAGAAAGTCGAACGTGATGAGATTATTGAAGTATTATTAAAGGCTTATTTGGAAAAGTAATGAAATATAATGAATTAGGCAATACAGGGATAAAAGTCTCCAAACTTTGTTTTGGAGGCTTGACTGTAGGTCCCTTACAAGCGAATTTAAGTCCTGCTGAAGGTGGCAGGATTATTCGTCATGCTTTTGAAAATGGTGTGAATTTCATAGATACAGCACAATTGTATCAAACCTATGATCATATTCACGAAGGATTGAAAGGCATGAATCGCCATGATATTGTCATCGCATCAAAGTCCTATGCCTATGATTATAGAACAGCCATTGAAAGTGTAGAAGAAGCCTTAAAGGCTTTGAATACAGACTATATAGATGTATTTATGCTTCATGAACAAGAATCGGAACATACGATCCGTGGTCATTATGAGGCTTTAGAAACTTTTTTGAAATTAAAAGAAAAAGGCATTATCAGAGCTGTAGGTTTATCCACCCATGCTGTTGCAGGTGTGAAAGCTGCTTTAAAATATAAGGAAATCGAAGTCATTCACCCTATTATCAATATTTCTGGATTAGGCATTATCGATGGTACATTGGATGAAATGATTCAAAATGTTACAGAATTTCACAATCGAGGTGGCGGTGTTTTTTCTATGAAACCTTTAGGTGGTGGAAATTTGTTGAATCGTATTGAAACGAGTTTTGATTTCGCATTGAATCTACAGTGTGTTGATTCCATTGCAGTGGGCATGCAGTCCATGGAAGAGGTAGATTATAACATTAAAAGATTTCAGGGTGAGTTGATACAAGACAGTTTAAAAGATGCTGTAAAAAGACAACCTAGAAAGTTACATATAGCTTCTTGGTGTGTTAATTGTGGTGCATGTATTGAAAAATGTTCTCATAGCGCATTAACGCCAGGAGAAAGTAGACCTGTAATTCACTATGATAAATGTGTCTTGTGTGGTTATTGTGCATCTGTATGTAAAGATTTTTGTATAAAGGTGGTATAATGGATAAAATTATGGGGTTGGATGTAGGAGATGCAACAGTAGGCGTCGCAATTAGTGATGGTCTGTTGTTAACAGCACAAGGTAGAGAAACCATTAGAAGAGTCTCTACAAAGGATACGATTGATCAGTTGATTAATTATATCGTCGAAGAATCAATTGTAAAAGTTGTCGTTGGGTTTCCTAAAAATATGAATAATACCATTGGACCACAAGCTGAGAAAACTTTGGCTTTTGCAAAAAAACTGGAAAAACGTTTAGTACATTCTAATCGTTTAAAAGATAAACACATTGAAATTGTCATGTGGGATGAAAGATTGACTTCAGCTGCTGCCGAACGATCGATGCTTGAAGCGGATTTGAGCAGACAAAAAAGACGAAAAATTATTGATAAATTAGCAGCAGTTTATATATTACAAGGCTATTTAGATAGCATACGATAGGAGAAAAAATATGGAAGAGAACATTATTGTTTTATTAGATGAAAATGGTGAAGAAGTTGCGTTTGAAATTATTGCTGATTTTGAGTTGAATGATCAGGAATATGCAGTATTGGCACCTGTAGATGGTGATGATGATGAAGCCTTGATATTCAAGGTGATTGAACAACCTGACGGAGAACCAATTTTAGAATATTTAACAGATGAAGATGAATTTGAATTTGTTGCTAAGGCATATGAAGATTTAATGGAAGAAGAGGAAAATTAGAGGAGTTAGAAATGGAACTGAAGGCAGTGGTAAACGAAAAGTTGAAGAAAAAAGGCTATAAATTTACACCGCAGAGAAAAGCGATATTAGATGCAGTGGCAGATCATAAAGGGCAACATTTGAGTTCAGAAGAAATTTATGACATCGTTAGGGTCTCTAGTCCTGATATAGGTTTAGCAACAGTATACCGTACAGTTCAATTATTAGTTGATGTGGACGTATTAACTAAACTTAATTTGGATGACGGCTTTGTGCGCTATGAACTCTGTGATCATTCAGAAGATCAACACAATCACCATCATTTGATTTGTAGTGAATGTGGTAAAATTATTGAAGTTAGAGAAGATTTATTGGATAGTTTAGAGCAAGAAATTGAGAAAAAGTACGCATTTTTAATCAAAGATCATAAATTGAAATTCTTTGGTATTTGCGAGACGTGCCAAAAAAACCTATAATCTTATAGGTTTGTTTTACGTCCTTAGTAAGGAAGGAGCTTATGAGTAATAAATTAAAAGTAATCCCTTTAGGTGGATTACACGAAATTGGAAAAAACATGACACTTTTGGAGTACGATGATGAAATTATAATCATAGATTGTGGTTTAACGTTTCCAGATGACGAAATGTTGGGAATAGATGTAGTTATTCCAGATTTTACTTACCTAAAAAAGAAAGCAAGTAAAATCAAAGGTGTCTTTTTAACACATGGTCATGAAGATCATATTGGTGCGCTACCATATTTTTTAAAACAATTTGAAGCGCCAATTTACGGTTTGAGATTAACTTTAGGTTTAGTGGAGTTAAAATTACAAGAGCATCAAGTCATGGACCGAACAGAATTAAATGTTGTGAAGCCAGGTGATGTGATTCATTTAAAGAATTTCGATGTGGAATTTATTCGAGTGTCTCACTCTATTCCTGATGCTGCTGCGCTCCATATAAAAACACCTTATGGCAGTATTGTTCACACAGGAGACTTTAAAATTGATTATACGCCAATAGATGGTTGTCTCATTGATTTAAACCGTTTTGCTGAATTAGGTAGAGATGGTGTGACGTTACTGTTGGCAGATAGTACAAACGTTGATCGAAAAGGATTTACCATGTCTGAGTCGACAGTTGGTACGACATTTGATAACATTTTTAGAAATCATCAAGATAAAAGAATTTTCGTCGCGTCATTTGCATCGAATGTTCATAGAATTCAACAAATCGTTCACTCGTGCCATTTATTTAACAGAAAGATTGCTTTCTCAGGAAGATCCATGGTCAATGTCACGAAGGTTGCCATGGAACTAGGGTATTTAAAAGTTCCGGAAAACATGATTGTGGACCTGTTTGATATAGATAAGTATCCTGACAATGAACTTGTTATTGTAACTACTGGTTCTCAAGGTGAACCTATGGCGGCATTATCAAGAATGTCTAAGGGTGAGCATAGACAATTGTCTTTGCAACCTAATGATTTAGTTATTATCTCAGCAACACCAATTCCAGGTAATGAAAAAAGTGTTAAGAAGGTAATTGATAAAATCTTGCAATTAGGAGCAAATGTAATTTATGAATCTCTTGCAGATGTACATGTATCAGGTCATGCAAAGGAAGAAGAATTAAAATTGATTCATACTTTGATTAAACCAAAGTATTTCGCTCCTGTTCATGGAGAGTATACACATTTGACACATCATGGCTTATTGGCGGAATCTTTAGGTAAGTCAAAGTCGGAAGTCTTCATTATGGAGAATGGTAAAGGCTTGGAAATTGATGACGAGGGTATTCGTTTTACTAAGAAAGTACCATCTGGTCGTACTTTAATTGATGGTCTTGGCATTGGTGATGTTGGAAACATCGTCCTAAGAGATCGTCGTATCTTATCACAAGATGGTTTGATGGTTGTCGTACTAGCCATTGAGCGTGAATCTGGGAAAATTGTATCAGGTCCTGAAATTATTTCGAGAGGATTTGTTTATGTGCGTGAAGCAGAGGATTTATTTGTAGATGCAAGAAATACCTTATGCCATGCGTTATCAGAGCTTGAAAAAGACAATGTAACCGAATGGGCTACCATTAAAAATACAATAAGAGATACATTGAAGACATTTTTATATCAAGAAACAAGAAGAAATCCAATGATTTTACCAATTATCATGGATGTATAGGAGGGAAAATGAGCGTATTAGAACAGGCAAAAGCATTAGCAGAGGCAATCAAAACTTCAAATGAGTATCAAACATATAAAGCTTTAAAAACAGAATTATATAAAGATGATGAACTTGTTGGTTCTTTATCGTTGTTTGAAGCCAAACAAGCAAACTTACAAAGAATGCAAATGTTAGGTGAAGATTTGAATGAGGATGAGTTTAACGATGCTCAAGAACTTTATAAAGAATTAAACAGCAAAGAGGAAGTTAAAAAATTCTTTGAAGCTGAATATGAGTTAAACAAAATGATGGCAGAGGTTTCTAAGATTTTAGGCGATGCTATGAATTTCTAGGAGTGGTTATGAAAAAATTACTGTTACCGATATTAATTATCATGTTAACCTTTACAGGTTGTAACATGGATGGTATGCGTGAACCTGTGGATCCAGAAAATACGGAAGAAATTTTAGTGACCATTCCAAGTGGTGCAACAACGACCTCAATTGGCGAAATCCTATTGGATTATAATTTGATTCAAAGTAAAACTGTGTTTAAAATGGCTTCGAAGGAACTAGAAGCAGATGGCAAAATGAAAGCTGGAGATTATTTACTGTCTCAATCCATGTCAACAGATGATATCATTGCAAAATTAGTAGATGGTGACGTTGAAATCAATACTTTTACTTTTACTATTCCAGAAGGTTTTGAAATTAGACAAATTGTTGATCGATTGGAATCAGAAGGCTTAATCGATAGAGAAAGTTTTGAAAACGAATTGGCAAACGGTACTTTTAATTATGATTTCTTAGAAGGTGTAACCAGTTTGGAAGGATATTTGTTTCCTGATACCTATGAGATGAGAGTTGGTGCTACAGAACATCAAATCATAGACCGTATGTTGCAGCGTTTTGATGAAGTTTTTACGGATGCATATGAAGCAAGAAGACAAGAACTTGAGATGAGTATGAATGACTTGATTACTCTGGCTTCAATTATTGAAAGAGAAGCCCAAGCGAAAGAAGAATTTCCAATTGTTTCAAGTGTTTTCCACAACAGAATTGATCAAAACATGTTATTACAATCTTGTGCAACGGTTCAGTATATCTTAGGTGAAAGAAAAGAAAGATTAACCTATGATGACATAGCCATTGAATCACCCTTTAATACGTATTTAAATGCAGGTTTGCCACCAGCACCTATCGCTTCACCTGGTAAACTTGCCATTGAATCAGCGCTTTATCCAGAAGAGACGGATTATTTGTATTTTGTGGTGAAAAAGGACGGAAATGGGACTCATGTTTTCAGCAGAACTTTAGAAGAACATAACAAGGCGAAAGAAGAGAACCGATAATGAACGAAATTGTAAATGAGCATGTGGAGAAATATATTCGTAGTCTAGATTGTGAAGAAGAAGCTTACTTTTTAGAACTTGAAGACTATGCAGAAAAAAATCATGTGCCGATTATTCACAAAGAAGTAAAGAGTTTATTGAGCTTCTTAGTTCAATCAACACATGCTAAATCTATTTTAGAAGTTGGAACGGCCATTGGCTATTCCGCTTCTATATTTGCGAGAGCAATGAATCAAGAAGGTCGAATTGTATCTATTGAAAGACGTCAAGATTATTATGATCTGGCCGTTGAAAATGTTAAAAAATTAAATTATAAAACAGAATTTGACTTTAAGTTTGGTGACGCCGTTGATGTATTAACGACATTGGATGAGAAATTTGATTTAATTTTCTTAGATGCAGCCAAAGGACAATACTTGGATTTCTTTGAAAAATGTATTGACTACTTGAAGCCAGGTGGTGTGATTGTATCGGATAATGTACTTTATAAAGGCATGATAGCAACGGACTTATATGTGATAAGACGCAAGAAAACCATTGTAAAAAGAATGCGTCAATATTTAGATTTTATTATGCATCATCCTGATCTTACCAGTACACTTTTGCCGATGAGTGATGGTATTGCATTAAGCTACAAAAAAGGAGGGGACAATGCATAAGATTGAATTACTTGCCCCAGCAGGAGATTTACAGAAATTGAAATTTGCCATTATCTATGGTGCAGATGCTGTTTATATTGGCGGGCAAATTTTTGGGATGCGTGAAAAAGCAAAAAACTTTTCTTTGGAAGATATGAAGGAAGGTGTAGAATTTGCCCATAATCGTGGTAAAAAAGTATATATTACTTTAAATATAATTCCTCACAATGATGATATTAAACATTTAGAAGCTTATTTAAAAGATATTAAAGATATTGGATTTGATGCTGTAATTGTTTCTGATCCTGGCACTTTGATGTATCTTCAAGAAATGGCACCAGATCTAGAAGTTCATTTAAGTACTCAAGCCAATAATACAAATTACATGAGTGCAAAGTTTTGGCATAAACAAGGTATTTCACGTGTGATTTTAGCCAGAGAATTGTCTTTTGAAGAAATAAAAGAAATTAGGGAAAATATACCAGAAACCCTTGAATTAGAAGCTTTTATTCATGGTGCAATGTGTATTTCTTATTCTGGACGTTGTCTTTTGAGTAATTATATGACTGATCGAGATGCAAACCGTGGGGAATGTGCACATGCATGTCGATGGAAATACCACTTGGTTGAAGAAAAAAGACCAGGGGAATATTATCCGGTGGTTGAAACTGATGCTGGAACATTTTTCTTCAATTCAAAGGATTTATGTATGATAGAACATATTCCTGAGTTGATTCAGACTGGCCTGTCTAGCTTGAAAATTGAAGGCAGAATGAAAAGTGTCTATTATGTTGCGAATATAGTCCGTGTTTATAGAGAAGCGATTGATCGTTATTATGCAGATCAAGAAAACTTCAAATACAATCCCGAATGGTTAACAGAAATTCAAAAAGCAAGCCATAGAAAGTTCACAACAGGATTTTACTATAAAAAACCGGACAGTGAAGATCAACTCTATACCTCTAGTTCGTATGATCGTTATTATCATTTTTCCGGTGTCGTATTGGATTATGATGAGAAGACAGGTTTTGCAACCATAGAACAAAGAAATAAAATTGAAATAGGCGATGAGATTGAAGTAATGCAACCGGGGTATTTAGGTTTTATACAAAAAGTGGATATCCTAATTGATCATAACAATAGGGCTGTGGAGAGTGTGCCACATGCGCAGCAAATTTTTAAAATGAAAATGAATCAACCTGTCAAGGCATTTGATATATTAAGAATGAGAAAGGAAGAATCTGATGTTTAAACCAGTCATTATAGGCATTTGTGGTGGTACAGGATCTGGAAAGACTACTGTTGCCAGAGAAATTTTAAAGGCCTTACCTGAAAAAAATGTATCAATAATTCATCAAGATGCATATTACAAACTACAAACCAATAAGTCTTTTGAAGAAAGAACACAAACGAACTATGATCATCCTTTTGCATTTGATACTGAGTTATTGCTTTCTCATTTAAGATCATTGCAAGCTGGAAGAGATGTGGATATGCCTATATATGATTTTTCCAATCATAATCGTTCTGAAGAAACTCAAAAAATTTATGCGAGAGATATTATTATTCTTGAGGGTATTTTAATTTTGGAAGATCCAAAGTTAAGAGAAATGATGGATATTAAAATTTTTGTAGACACAGATACAGATGTAAGAATTATTAGAAGAATCACAAGGGATATGAATGAACGTGGCAGATCGCTTGAATCTGTAATCGAACAGTATTTATCTACTGTTAAGCCTGCTCATGAGCAATTTATAGAACCTTCTAAGAAATATGCTGACATTATTATCCCAGAAGGTGGGTTTAATGCCGTTGCAGTTGATATTATGGTAGGAAAAATAAAGACGATCTTAGATCGTCAATAAGTTAATTTAAGGATTGGAGCTTGGTAAAGATTGTTCTTACACCACTGCTCCAATTTTTATCTTCAGCGTAAGTATCATTTAACCATTCAATTAAGTCCGTGTTTTCTGGAAGTGATGCCTTTGCAGTTTCAATTGTATTGAGACAAATAGTTGTAGCATCTTCAAAATTGGTGTTATATTCAATCCATGATCCAAATACATTATAGGGATTGTTAATGATTCTTAAAACATCTTCATGTTCTTTTGGCACAAAATTTTGCTCTTGTCCAATGATTGCAATGAGTAATAATGGATTTATATCATAGTTTTTTGACAATTCTTCAATGGTACTGAGGTAATTTGATTCAATCAAGTAAGATGATTTATGGTTTAAAAAGGCAAATAAGGCACTGTAATCAAGTGGATGAAAAGCATAGGGATCTATAGTTAATACCTTTAATGTATTGTAATAGCTATCTATAAATGCTTTTATTTCATCATTTAAGGTATTCTCAAATACAGGTGGTACATCAATAGATGGCTGTTCTGTATTTTTCTCGTTTAATAAAAGGCTCATAATGAAAATAAGAGCAACACCAAGGGGTATAAACACAGCTCTATAAGTCAAACGGTATCTTTGTTTGATAGTCTCAGGTGTTTCTTTAGGTTGATATTCGATAGCTGCAGTTTTTACAATAGGTTGGTTTG
Source organism: Clostridia bacterium (assembly GCA_016937975.1). Taxonomy (GTDB): domain Bacteria; phylum Bacillota; class Clostridia; order Peptostreptococcales; family Acidaminobacteraceae; genus JABXKX01. The sequence goes on along the minus strand of JAFGVN010000135.1, from coordinate 16,096 downwards.
GTACAATTTTGAATTTTTTTATATAGGATTTGATCATTTGATGTTCATAAATATACTCGGTATTCAAATCTAACCAATGACATAATCGTTTTTCAGTATCTTCTTCACTTAAATCAAAATTGGTTAAGGTAGTGAAGACATGACCATAATGGATATGCTCTGAAATAGGATTAGGTAAAACCAAAAATGAGTTCTCGATAATTTTTTTTCTAATCTCAATTTTGTCATCTGTATTAATGCCGATTAAGGCTTGATCTAATTGACCATTAATTTTTGTAGCGAGTATTTTTGCCTTTTCTTTTGATGGATAATCATGAAAGAGCATATTCACTTCATATTTCATTTTTTTGACAATTAAATCATTAATCAATATTTTATTGTTTAAGTGGTTTATTAGGTCAATCATTAGTACTCCATTTTTCAATATGTTGTGTTTTGCTCACAATTAAAACAAAATAATCATCAAAATATAGCATTGGAAAAATCTTTATTGTATAATTAACTTACATGTAAATATATTTTAATATATTTTGAATACAATTGGAATATAATGTTGCACATCTTGCACGATTACATGTTTTTGGGAGGCAAAATGATAAACGGGAAGACTAAACTTTTATGTTTGCTGGGATCACCAGTTTCACATTCCTTTTCCCCTTTAATGCACAATGCAGCTTGTGAGAGGCTGGAATTGAATGCATCTTATCTAGCGTTTGACATTGAAAGAGACAAAATTCAAATTGCATTAGAAGGTTTAAAATCTATGAATTTTATTGGGTGTAATGTTACCAGTCCATATAAGGTAGAGGTTATGCCTTATTTGAATGTCATTGACCCTATAGCCAAAGAGATTGGCGCAGTAAACACGATTGCTTATAAAAATCATCAACTCATTGGTTATAATACGGATGTCGAAGGCTTTATTGAATCTTTTAAACAAAGAAATATTCCCTTAGAAAATAAAAAAATAGCAGTACTAGGCTCAGGTGGTGCATCAAAAGCGGTGATCATAGGTTTGAAATATCAAAGGGTGAAATCCATAGATCTTTATTCTAGAACCATAAATGAATCCAATAACGACTGGTTGACATATAAAAATTATGACAACTTTGATTATGATGCATATGATATTATTGTAAATTGCACACCGTTAGGGATGGGGAAACATATCAAACTTTCACCTATTGATACCTCTTTGATTACTAGAAAAGATATTGTCTTGTATGATTTAATTTACAATCCCTATGAAACTGTTTTTTTAAAAAACGGACCCCATGACGCTATTAAAATTAATGGCTTGGATATGCTGATTCATCAAGGTATTTTTGCTTATAAATATTGGTTTGAAGATATAAAGTTGCATAAAAAATGGGAATATGATGACGTGTTTAAATTGTTGGTTGAACATAAAATAATAGATTTAGAGAGGCTATCATGAAAGTAAAGAATACACTACGATTAGGAGATCTTCTTGTTAACGTAGGTAAAATTACAAATGAGCAATTGGAATTTGCTTTACAAGTTCAAAAAGATAAAAAAATGAAAATCGGTGAAACCTTAATCGATTTGAATTTTGTTACTGAAAAAGACATTATTGAAGTTCTTGAATTTCAATTGGGGATACCTCAGGTCGATCTTGAAAAATATTATATAGAACCAGATGTACCGAATTTAATATCAGAATCTTTTGCAAGAAGCAATTTGCTCATTCCAATTAAAAGGGATGGGATGCGATTGGCTGTGGCTATGTCAGATCCTCTTAATATTTTGGTCATCAATGACTTAGAAATCATTACAGGCTTTGAAGTAGATCCAAAAATTGCAACAGAGAGAGATATTAAAAATGCCATAGATCAATATTTTTCTAAAAAATCAGCTGAACAGGCTGCTGAAGAATTTACAAAAGAATACAAACTTGAAAAAGAAAACATAGATAAGGAACTTCTTAGGGAAATCAATAAAGCGCCAGTTGTTAGACTTGTTAATACAATTATCGTACAAGCAGCCCAATCGAGAGCGTCTGATATTCACATAGAACCAGCAGAGGACTACCTTAGAATTCGATTTAGAATTGATGGTGATTTACAAGAAGTTATGAAACCTGCAAAACAAACTCATGGTGCCATTGTAACAAGAATTAAAATCATGGCTAAGTTGGATATTGCAGAAAGACGTATTCCTCAAGATGGTCGTATTGAAATCAATGTAAAGAATAAAGAATTGGATTTAAGGGTTTCAACGATTCCAACCATTCATGGAGAAAAAGTTGTAATACGTCTGTTGGATCGTTCAACCTTTATGAAACCTATTGCAGAGTTAGGTTTAAGTAAAAATAATTTAACGACTTTTAAAGAGATAATCAAGAATAGAAATGGTATAATTCTAGTAACTGGACCGACGGGTTCCGGTAAATCTACATCCCTTTACGCCATGCTAAATGAGTTAAATGAAGCAAAGCGTAACGTAATGACAGTAGAAGATCCTGTAGAATATAGAATGGAAGGTGTTACTCAGTCTCAAGTTAATGTTAAAGCGGGATTCTCATTCCCTGAGGGTTTAAGATCTATGCTGCGACAAGACCCTGATGTAATCATGGTAGGTGAGATACGTGATACAGAAACAGCCCAAATTGCGGTTAGAGCTGCGATTACAGGTCACTTGGTACTCAGTACACTCCATACAAACAACTCCGTTGCTACCATTAACCGTTTAGTGGATATGGGCATTAAACCATATTTAGTTTCTTCATCCATAGTAGCGATTATTTCTCAACTTCTTGTAAAGAAAATTTGTCCATCTTGTAAAGTCCCTTATTTACCAGATGAAGCAGAGCTTGAGATGTTGGAATTAAATGATTTGGATATTGAAATTGAATTGTACAAAGGCACAGGTTGTCCTCATTGTAAAAAGACTGGTTATCGTGGCAGAACACCAATTTTTGAGATTCTACAGTTGGATCATGATACAAGAAAGATGATTACTGAAGGTAAATCATCCAATGATATCAAGCAAATGTTATCTAAAAAAGGTATGAGAACGTTACAAGACAGTTGTTTGGAACTTGTTCTGAAAGGTGAAACCACTGTTGAAGAGCTTATGCGTATTTCGTACACACTGGAGGGTTAGTGATGTCAATTGTTGAATTATTAAAATTAGCCCATATGAATAAGGCATCAGACGTACATATTACTGTTGGTGTGCCGCCTGTATTTCGAATTAATGGTAAGTTGGTTCACGTTGGAAACATTGAACCTTTAACACCAACTGATGCAGATGCTTTAGCCTTTGAGTTATTAACAGAGAAACAAAAAAATGCACTTCATGATAAAGGTGAAATCGACTTTTCTTATGCGATATCAGGTGTTGGTCGTTTTAGAGTAAATGTTTATTCTCAGAGAGGGTCATATGCTGTTGCAATACGACCGATACCACTTGAAATTCCAAGTGCAAATGATTTGGGATTACCACCGGTTTTTAACGAATTAGCGGATAAGAAACGTGGTTTGGTACTGGTTACAGGACCGACAGGTTCTGGTAAGTCAACAACTTTAGCTACAATGATCGATCACATCAATAAGACGAGAAAATGTCATGTATTGACCTTGGAAGATCCTATTGAGTATTTGCATAAACACAAGAGTAGTATTATTAATCAAAGAGAAATAGGATATGATACGGAATCTTATAATACAGCTTTGAGAGCTGCTTTAAGACAAGATCCTGATGTAATTCTTATAGGTGAGATGCGTGATTTGGAAACTATTTCAATTGCAGTAACAGCAGCTGAAACTGGACACTTGGTTTTAGCGACATTACATACGATTGGTGCAGTTTCCACGGTTGACCGGATCATCGACGTATTTCCAAGTGAACAACAACAACAAATTAGAATTCAGCTAGGTTCTGTGTTACAAGGTGTCATTTCCCAACAATTGATCAAACGTGCTGATGGTTCTGGTCGTGTTGGTGCATTTGAAATCATGTTGTGTAACCAAGCTGTACGAAATCTCATTAGAGAAGGGAAATCTCATCAACTAATGTCATCTATTCAAACAGGTAGAAAATTTGGCATGATGTCTATGGATGCTTCTTTAATAGAATTATACAAAAAAGATATTATTACTGTTGAAGAAGCTTTAGCCCATGCTGTGGATAAAGACTTTATCAAACGATTAATCTAAGGATATTAAATGGGAATTTATATTTACGAAGGTAAAAGTTTTGATGGTAAATCTGTGAAAGGTGAGTTAGAAGTCAATTCTAAATCCGAAGCAGTATCACAACTTAGAAAACAGAATATTTTTCCAATCAAGGTCTATGAAAAGGAATCAACGAGTCAAGATATATCCTTTTCTCTTAAAAAGAAAAAGGTGAAAAATCGTACCTTAGTTGTATTTTGTAGGCAATTTGCTGCAACTTTAGATGCAGGTATTTCTATTATAGAATGTTTGGATATTCTAAGAAAGCAAACGGAAAACAAATATCTTACAGAAGCTTTAGATGAGATTTACAATGAAGTACAAAAGGGTATTACCCTTTCTACTGCAATGAAAAGCTTTCCAAAGGTATTTCCAGAAATCCTCATCAACATGGTTGCAGCAGGTGAATTTTCAGGTGCTTTGCCAGATATCTTACATAGAATGACAGAACACTTTGAAAAGGAAGATCGTATCAACAGTAAAATTAAAAGTGCAACCATTTATCCAAAAATCTTAGCTTTTGTTGTATTTGTCGTATCGTCTGTATTATTAATCTTTGTACTTCCAAACTTTGCAAAGATGTTTGAAGATATGGGTGCAGAATTACCACTCATTACACAAATATTTACAAACTTTGGCTCATTTGTTGCCGATATATGGTATATACCTGTTGGTATAATCATAGTACTGATCCTTTTCTATAGAAGAATGAAATCTACTGAAGAAGGCCGTATCAAGTGGGATAAATTTAAGCTGGGCTTACCGATATTCGGCGTACTCACAGAGAAAGTTGTGACATCTAGATTTTCAAGAACCTTAGGCGCTATGTTAAAAAGTGGTATTCCTATCATCGAAGCTATGGGTCAAGTGAGTCAAGTTGTTGGCAACAAATATGTGGAACATAAAATCAAAGAAAGTATGGAGCATATTAAAAGGGGGGAAGGGGTTTCTCGACCTTTAGAAGCAGCAGAGATTTTTCCGCCGATGCTTATTTCCATGATTAGAATTGGTGAAGAAACTGGTACCATGGATGATTTATTGGCTAAGACTTCTGAATTTTATGATGAAGAAGTGACCATTGCAACAACCAACATGATTCAAGCACTCAATCCATTGATTCTAATGGTTATGGCATTAATCATTTTACCAATTTTAGTAGCAATTGCACTACCAATGTTTGATATGTATAATCACATGTTGTGATTTCATATAATATTTAATGAAAAGAAGGAGAGAAACATGATGAATTTTATTCAAAAGAAAATGAACAAGAAAGGTTTTACATTAGTAGAATTGATTATTGTAATCGCTGTAATGGCAATTTTAGCTGCAATTGTAATTCCAAGAATGACAGGTATTACACAATCGTTTAAAGAAAAGGCTGATGAAAGAGTATGTGAGAATTATGCTCGTGAATTGGAAATTATGTATCAAATGGGTGAAACTGTTGATGGTGACGGCACTGCTGGTGCCCCTATTACAAGTTATGGCTTGGTATCCGATGTAATTACAAATGTTGAAACACCGGAATCAATGACTGGAAACTACTATTTTGTATATAATGGTACAAATACTGTAACAGTATATGTAAGTAATACTGCTCCTACATCTGCAGCTGTACCTGCTGGTGTAGTTAATGCATCCAGAGACAATGCTGTTGAAATTGAATAACATTATTTGCTGTAGCCTTCGGGCTACAGCACCTATTTTGAAAAGAGAGATATGGTTTACATAATATTTTTATTTATACTAGGTTTAGTGATGGGAAGTTTTTACAATGTTTGTATCTATAGACTTCCAGTAGGTAAATCAATTGTTACTCCAAGATCAAGTTGTGGATCTTGTGGTCATGAACTCGGACCAACGGATTTAGTGCCAGTTTTGAGTTATTTGTTTTTAAGAGGCAGGTGTCGGTATTGTCATACAAAGTTTAGCCCACGCTATATGTTTGTAGAGCTGTTGACAGGTGTTTTATTTACTATGAATTACCTTGTATTAGGATATACTTGGGAATTGTTGATTGGACTTATATTATCATCAATAGTTATAATCATATCCTTTATAGATATTGATCATCATATAATTTTAGATCGATTTCCAGTGTTACTGTTATTGCTAGGAATTATATACCATGTATGGTTAACAGATATGACCTTTCTGAATATATTTCTTGGTGGCGTTATTGGTTTTGGATTTTTCTTTGTGATTGCCATTGTTAGTGTAATGGGTGGTGGCGACATTAAACTCATGGGCGCTTTAGGAATTTTATTAGGTTTTCCAAATATCATTGTCTCTATTTATTTAGGCTTTATTATAGGCGGAATTTATTTCATGCCTGCATTTATACGTAAGATAAGAAGTAAATCCAAAGTTAAGGTTGAAGTGCCTTTTGGTCCCTTTTTAGCCATTGGTGGATTAACGACATTTCTCTTTGGCAATGAAATAATCAATTTTTATACCAACATGTTTATGGGGTGATCTTGTGAAAAAAGTAAATAAAAAAGGCTTCACAATTATTGAATTGATTATTGTCTTTGCAATTGCTGGTATAGTGCTGGTTCCATTTAGTTTATATTTAACCAGCAGTCTTAGAAATACTACATTAATTCAAAAGAATATAGATGCGATACAGGACACTCAGGAAGTTTTTATTTTAACCAATGAGTTGTTACGGTCAAATGGCTTAAGCAATACTGAAATCATACCAAACTACTTTGGCTATGGTGAAGCTTTAAAAATCGATGATAAAATTATTGTTCAAAAAGGTACAGAGCTTGTTTTACAAGACTATAGTACATCTTCTGAACAAGCAACAAATGAGATAATTATGCATGATTACATTGATCATGTGGTTTATACATTGTCAGCACAAGCTTTGAATATGGAAATTCACGTTGATAAAGATTTAGATGGAAATGTAGATGATGTTTTTCCATTTAGTTATTCAAACCGGTTGTAGATGAGGAGGAACAATTGCCAAAAAAAATAGGATTAGAAATTGGGACGAAGAAAACTAAAATAGTAGTTGGCAATTATCGTAGAGGTGATTTTCACATTGATGCATATAAAATTATCGATACTGTAGATGGTGTTTTCTCTATAGATGGAGAAATTGATATTATAAAAATGGAATTGCCTATAAAAGAAGCGCTAGATGAAATGAAAATAAAATCTGGTCATTTGTATGTGTCCATTAATAATGAACGTGTGATCATACGTACGAGAGATTTGCCAAGAGTATCTCGTAAGGAAATGCTAGATATTGTTCACTTTGAAGCGGATAGTTTTTTGCCCTATGCTATAGATGAATTTTATTTGGATTATAAAGTTTTAAATGAAGTGGAACAAATTTCTGGTGATTCAAAGAAAGAAACGCTGTTCAATGTTATGATTATTGCTGCACCAAAGGATTTGGTGAAACAATATATTCAGTTGGCAGACCTTTTGAAACATCCCATTAAGCTTGTAAGTGTCTATACAGAAGCTATCAATCGCTATGTGAACCAATATACCTTGAATGAAAATAAAAATCAATTGTTTGTTGATATTGGTGCTTCTTATACCAATATGATTATGTACCAGGGGAAAGATTATTTTGCCAACATAAAAGCTGACATTGGTATAACAGGCATCCAAGATAGATTGGTTGAAAATCACGGTTATACTTATCAAGATGTTCTACTAAAACTATTTGGAAGCAAAGAACTGGAATTTGGTTTTTCAGATAATCCAAAAGATAAGTTGTCTGCTTATAAAGCAACACTCAGTAGAGAAAATAATGATGACAGTAATAAATTGCATTCTTTGCAGCAAAAACTTGAAAAAATTAAACGATTAAAAAATAGTATGAATGCTCCTGAAAGTGATTTTGAACAAAATAGAAACGTTGAATATGATGCTGCCGTTAGAGAAATCAGTCGAATGATAGAGTTCTTCAAATCTAGAAAATATGGTACTTTTGTGGATCGTATTGTGGTTCTAGGTGGAGGAACACAATTAAGGAATTTTGTTGAATACTTGGAAGATGCTACTGATATTGAAACCGTGCTTATTAAGAATCAGTTTGAATGCGTTGATGATGTAGATTTTAATTTGATGATGCCTTCCATAGGTGTTTGTATAGGAGGACGCTCGTGATCTTAACAAGAAACAAAAGTTATAGCATAAAGGATTATGCCAAACGTGAAGTAAACTTGTTACCAAACGAAGTTTTTCAAGTTTCAAGAAGAAAAATCATGAACTTAATCCTTGCCTTTGTTGTAATTTCTTGTGTCTTTGCCTTTGGATTTTATGAAAACCATATGATTCAGGAAACTAAAAGACTTGAAGATGATACACTTTACAAAAAGGCTGCAGTATCAAAGGAAAGAAACAATTTAGATCAGCAAGAGATTATTTTGAGTTTAGATAATCGTATCGCTATGAAAGAATTTCTATTGGATTATATTTTTTCTACCAATCGATCAGTTGTAGAAATTATTCATGTTTTCGAATCGACTTTAAATGGTGAAGTCTATTTAAACAGTTTACATGCGAACTCTTACGATACCTTTGTCATTAATGCATCGGCTACTTCTCATGAAGCCATTAGTTACTTAATTAATCAGTTGAAACGTTTGAAAACTCAAGATGGACAAATGTACTTTGAAACAGTGTTCACCAATGGTATTTCAAGAAATGAAGATGAAGAAGGTAATGTTTCTTATCTCTTTCAAATAGAATGTACTTTTGAAGGAGGTTCCAATGAAACTAAGTAAACGCGAAAAAAATCTACTTTTGCTTTCTGTGCTTGGATTAGTGGTTGTAGCTTTATATTTTTACATAATAGTACCAATTCATACCAACTATGATTTTGCATTAGAACAATATTCTACAGTAGATACGCAATATAAAATTCTTCAAACTCAATTGAAAACAGATGCACAAATGGACGACCTCATTGAAAGTTATAGAGATGAAATAAGTCGTTTAGAACAGTCGCTGCCATCGGCTATATACTTAGAGGAAATTATAGATGTCATGTTTGATCATTTTTATACCCATGGTGTAATTATTAACAATATTACCTTTAGTATGAATGATAGTGTGAGTAGTGAGACTGAAGATTCTGATCAGATGGGCGTTGAAAAACTAGAAGCACCGATGTCCGTAGAAGAAATTTTGGAGCAATATGAAAATGATGTTAAATTATCAGATCAAGTGAAGGCTTATGCTTTTGATGGTGAATTATCATATGATAATATTAGTTATCTTTCTATTGGATTAAATTTTCAAGCGGATTACAATCAATTGAAATTAGTTCTTGATGGTATTGAAAAACTTTCATTAACAACCATTATTACAGATTTAAATGTCAGTAAAATCAAAGACACTGAAGAAAATCAAGTCAGTGATAATTTAGTGGGTTGTAGCTTGAATTTATCTATTCCATTTTATTATGACAATGAAGCGCAAAAAGAATACATTTTTGATTATTCCTTTGACAAAGGTGAGGATTATAAGGAACATGGTCCTTTTGAATATGAAATCATTGAAAATAAAGAAGATGAAATGGATAACATCTATTCTGAACCCGTTGTGGATATTGAGTCATCTTCTGAATTTGCAATTACATTAAACGCATCGGCATCAGATTTGCCTGCTCAAGCATTTAGCTATTATGCGGCTTCCGATTCTGAACTTTCGTTGAATGCCAATGCAAATGAAAGATATGATCTTATTTTAGAGGAAATTGGTGGCACGGTTTATTTTAAATATGCCAACAGTATAGAATCATATCCGAATACCATGGGGAATGCACCGTTATCCATGATTGGAAGTCAGATCATTATTAATGTTTCGTCTTCTAATCGTATTTCAAAAGATGATTTAGCTGGAATGACCCTGTTTTTAGAGAACAACACTTCGAAAGATGTGATTATTAATATTTATCACGATGATAAAGAAAAACCACGTTTTAACGTAATTGTGACGAAGGGATCCTATGAAATTAATCGTCAATAAGCTTTTAAAGAACAACAAAGGTTACACCTTGTTAGAATTGATCATTACACTGGTTGTTATCGGTATAATGATCGTTCCTATATTTAATGCCTTTACTGAGAGCCATAGAGTGAACCTACTTTCTGAAAGAGAAGTAAGTGGTGCATATGTGGCTCAAAATGTAATGGAAAACTTAAAAATCCAAGACAAAAGTGTTTTGGATGCTTTAGTATTGGCAGATGTTTCAGATGCTAGTCGACATTTTACCAGAACAAGTGGTGGAACAGATTTTATCGTTGATGTAACGGTACTAGATGTAACCAGTTCATTGAATATCAACTTAGATTCAACAACAATAACACAGGAAAGTGTTCCCTTTGCTCAAATCGACATTAATTTACCAGGTGATGGCGATACGGGTGAAATACATTATTCAGATCCAATCCAAGGAGACTATACCTTGGATTCTGTGAATAGAGATTTGGTTTTGAGACTCACGGATTCTGGTGGAAGTATAGCTTTATCTATGACAGGACATACCGGTGAATTTACACCATTGGATGAAGAGAATAATCCTGTAACGCAAGTTCAAATGAATATTCACGGACCAGACACAGATCCTTTAGACTGGTCCATCAAGCTCGTCAATACAAGCTCAATGCCATTATTTGTAACAAAAGTGAATGATGAAGATCGTCATATTGCTGTGGCAGTCAAGTCAGATGAATTTAGTTCTTCAGATATTTGGATTAGTAATTCCATGCCATCCGTTACTGGTGATGTCAGACAGGCAGAATCCTGGTTTAATGTGGTTGTAAAAGTGAGTTATAATAATGTTACATTTGAAGTTTTGGAATCAACGATAGGGAAGTGATGTATTGAAATTATTACTTAATAAAAAAGGTTATACATTAACATATGCAATCATCATCATAGGCTTGCTGTTAATTTTAACTGGATCAGTTATCATGATTACGTATATGAACTTCCGATTCGCAAGAACAGGCGGTCAAATTAATACGTCCTTTTATGCCAGTGATGGTGCTTTAGAAGAAGCGCTAACAGAATTAAGTCGATTCAGTTACAACGCTGAAGTGAAAGCATGGGATGAAGTAAATCAACAAGCTTATCTAGTAGAACCTTTATGGGTAAATTTTCTGAATGATGTTTATTTAGATATTGATAATGATTTGCTAACGATTGATGAAGGCAATCAAATTATTTCAGATGCTGTAAGAGGTATATTTGAAACGGCATATTACAATGAACTTTTAAGTTCTGTTTCAGGTGTACCAGCTTTTCATAACTTTTACAACGCTACTTTATTGGGTACTAATAAATACTTAGATTATGGTGGCTATACAGGGATATCATTCTTATCAGATGCAGAATTAAAAACAAATATCTTAAATGCTATTAATACTACTGTATTTAATCCTACAGAAATAATAGCGCCAAGTGATAGTAACCCAGCAGATATAGATTCTGTTGTTGTTAAGGATATAGCTGTTTCCAATGAAATTCGTCTAACGATTTCTTCTGATGGCACTTATCATGAGAAAAACAAAAGAATTACAGTGGATGTAAGTTTACTACCTCCAAACTATAATTTTAATATAGCAACTAAAACTGAAAGTATCAGTCTTCATAAAAATGACATTACAGATCAAGCTTTAGCGGCGAAAGGTTCAATTGTATTTCAAGAAGGTATTTCTGTGGTGGACGGAAATATCTATGGCTATGGCAATCAAATAGATTTTTATTATAATCAACCTCGACAAAATTATGGTGGAATAAAAGTTGGCGATGGTACAACACCTATTAGTGTGACGGTTACAGGAAATGTAGCAAGTCGTAATGGCTTGAACTTATATGCACCTAATTCCAGCATTAATATTGGAGACTCTGTTTTCGTGAACAATGTTTATGTTGCACCGAGTGCTGATGATGTTGTTTTAACTGTCGGTAAGGATATTTATATGTATTCAGACTTATTCATTGGTGCTGATCGTGCTCAAGTAAATATTGAAACAACGAATCCTGATGCTTCTTTGAATCGTTTGAATTTAGATGTGAGCAATTATATTCCTTCTTCAGGAAATTTGATTGGTTTATTGGCTTTACATCCTGTTGCAAAGGATGGTTACACAAGAACGGGTTCAATCATTGTCAGTGAAACCGTTGAAGATCCGAGTATTACTTTAAATGGTTTGTTCCTAAATGGTGTTGTTCGTTATGATCTAACGGAAAAGGATCACTTTAAAGCTACTGGAGAAGCATCTGCCTATAAAACAGGTGAAAGTTTTACTACGAATCATAATAAAACTTATTATCAAACTTTAGGCTTAGGAAGTATCTATCAATCTGGAGTAATTTCTTTTTTAGAAGAGTTTATTGTTGATACGGATTTTGATTCAGAGGATATAAGTAATTTAGTAAGTTTAATCAGTTTTAATTCAGATATAGACGCGACACTGAATCAAAAGGAATTTAGAGCCATTCATTTTTATACAATGGGTTACGAAGCATATCTTGAAAGTTTAACAGGCAGTGCTCCTTATGCTTTAAGAGAAATTTCTTCTACAGATAAATCGATTATTAAAGTAAGAAATCCAATTCGAACAGCAGATGCAAATAAAACCTTTTATGGGATCAATGCAAATGGCCTTATTCAATTCAAGGAAGCAGGTTCTGTAGATTCAGGGAAAATTTATCATCCTAATATTATTAATACGATGGCCTTAAATAATAATCAAGGTACATTATCCAATAAAATAGATCTTTCAGCAAATATATTGGGCTATTCAGATTATACACAAATCGGTAGTGGTACATATCTAGAAAGAAACCTTTTCGATCATTGGTTAAATGTCAGTGCCAATCCAGTACTCCCTTTGCAGTCTACAGACACTAAGGTCGCAATATACAATGATGATCCCAATGTAGATATTTATATTAATTATGATGATAATCATGCAGGTCATATTGATGTAAAAGGACAAAGTTATCTTTCTGGCGAAATTTTTGAAGGGACAATCGTAACAAAGGGTAATGTATTTGTATATTCGTCTGATTCTATGACCTTTCGAGGTAATATTATTAGCGAAAAAGACATATTTTTAACTGGACCTGGTCAAAAAAATATTGTTCATGATGAGTTGATTATTTATTCAGCAATAAATAAATCGTCTGATTTAAGAAACTTGTATTTATCCGATGTCGGACGTCAGTTGATTACTTCAGGTACAATGTATAATAACGATTTTACTGCATCTGTACAAAACAACAGTGCTGAAATTAATGTAAATACGGTGAATGACATGATTAACAGTGGTACAACAATTATTGATTCAAGGTCTATGCACATTAACAGTTGGTTTGAAGAATAGGAGGAAAAATGGAACTAAAAAATTATAAAGAATTGGCAGTAGATCATGTAATGCCTAATATCTTAAAAGCTTTTCCTGATATTTGTAAGTGTGAAAAATGCTTATTGGACATTAAGGCCATTGCATTAAATAACCTGGAACCGCAGTATATTGTCACGGATAAAGGGAGTTTGTATGCTCAGGTTAAAGAAATGAGCTTGCAATATGAAGCTAATATCATGAAGGCAATTTTAGATGGCATTTCTGTGGTTTCTTCCCATCCTATGCATGATGTAATTAAAGATGCGTAACCTAGTATTAGTTGGCATGATGGGTTCTGGAAAGTCTACAGTAGGGTATGGTTTAGGTGAAAAATTAAATTTAACCTACTTCGATACTGATGCTAAGATAGAAGCCATTACAAAAATGTCTATTTCAGAAATTTTCAAAGAAAAAGGTGAAACTTATTTTCGCCAATTGGAAACCAATCTTCTTAAAGAAATCAATCAAGATCAAATAATTTTATCTACAGGTGGTGGAATGGTTCTTTTGGAAGAAAATCGTATATTATTAAAAAAGATTGGTACTGTCATTTACTTAAAAGGTTCTGAAGAAACATTGTATCAGCGATTGATTTCACAAACTGAGAAGAGACCCTTGCTGGATCTAAAATCACTTTCAAATCAAATTTCAGATCTTTTGAATCAGAGAAATCGACTTTATGAGACAACAGCTGATTTTACCGTAGAAATCAATGGTAAGACACCTTCTGAGATAATTGATGAGATTGTTGGATTCTTAAAAGAATAAGACTATAAATTTAGCAAATAATGTGATATTATATATGAGGTAATTATGAAAAAAATCATGATCATTAATGGACCAAACTTAAATATGCTTGGAAAAAGAAAAGTAGAGTTTTACGGTCAATTAACCTTAGATGGGTTAAATCAATTGATACAAAAAGAAAGTAAACAATTGAATTTTGACGTTGAGTTTTTTCAGTCAAATCACGAGGGGGCAATCATTGATTGCATCCATGGTTTGAAGGATTACGATGGTTTAATTATAAATGCAGGTGCATTCACCCATTATAGTTACGCAATCGCTGATGCACTTGAAATCTTGGATATACCAAAAATTGAAGTGCATTTATCCAATATTCATGCTAGAGATCATTTTAGACATGAATCCGTGTTAGCTAAATGTTGTGTAGGACAAATTTCGGGCTTTAAGGAAGACAGTTATATTTTGGCACTACATGCTTTAGATAGAAATTTTAAAAAATAATTGGAGGGAAAATATGATTTCAGCAAGTGATTTTAGAAAGGGTATTACATTTGAAAAGGATGGTATCCCTTTTGTAATCGTTGATTTTCAACATGTAAAGCCAGGTAAAGGGGCAGCTTTTGTTAGAACGAAGTACAAGAGTTTAATTAATGGTACAATTCGTGAAGAGGCTTTCAACCCAAATGAAAAATTCCCGAAGGCACATATTGAAACAAAACAAATGCAATATTTGTATGCAGATGGCGATCTTTTTTATTTCATGGATAATGAAACTTACGATCAAATTCCATTGCCTTATGAGATAGTAGAAGAAGCATTAAAATATGTTAAAGAAAATGATAGTGCTACTGTTAAATTCTACAAAGGCAAGTGTTTCATGGTTGAAGCACCAAACTTCGTTGAATTACAAATCGTTGAATGTGAGCCTGGTGTTAAAGGTGATACAGCAACTAATGCTACAAAAAAAGCTAAGGTTGAAACTGGCGCTGACATTTCGGTTCCTATGTTTGTAAACGAAGGCGATATTATTAAAATTGATACTAGAACAGGAGAATACCTGTCAAGAGTATAAAATCAATCTATAACGATAGGAGGTTATGATGGATTATTTATTTGAAAGAGTAGCATACTTAAAAGGTTTATCAGAAGGATTAGAGCTTGATGAAACAACTAAAGAGGGTAAATTACTTACTAAAATTGTTGAGGCATTGGAAGATTTTGCTGATGCTATTGCTGATTTAGATGAGGAAGTTGAAGATTTAGCAGAATTTGTTGAAATTATTGATGAAGATTTGGCTGATTTAGAAGATTTTATTTATGAAGATGACTATGAAGACGACTTTGATGAATTCGAGTGTCCAAAGTGTGGTACAATTTTGTATGTAGATGAAGATGATTTTGATGAGCAAGGCAATTTAGAAGTAATCTGTCCAACCTGTAATGAGGAATATGTCATAACTGACGATTTCGGTGAGTGCGATTGCGATTGTGATTGTGATTGCGATTGTGACGAAGAAGAAGACGAAGAATAGAAACGAGCGCAGAAATGCGCTTTTTTTTTAGTATTGTGTAACGTTACTTTACAATATACTGAGGTTTATTTCCAATTGTATAGAAATTACAAAATAAATGTGAAAAAATAAACAATCCTTTACTCTGTCAATGACTTAAAACTTAAGTTTTGCAGTAAAACACATAAAAAACACCCTTGAAACATTGTGATATCAATGCTTTCAAGGGTTTCTTTTTTTACGTTTT